>NZ_DLIY01000034.1:0-175106 GCF_002483985.1 Dysgonomonas sp. UBA7630 | reverse complement strand
AGCTGTTCGTTCTTCGTTTTTCGGACAAAAGCCAATTATCCTATCTACAGAAGAATTGGATAATGATAAGATTATTGACGCTTTGGAAAACACTCCGGTATTCAAACGTGATGAGAAATTCAACCCAAGCGAATACAAGCCGGAAATGAAGAAACAAGGTGGCCTTTTTAATGACTAAATCATAATAAAAAATACAACAATGAACTTATTTGATAAAGTAAGCGAAGATATCAAAGACGCAATGCGCGCAAAGGACAAAATAAGACTGGAAGCATTGCGGGGAGTAAAAAAGGAGTTTCTTGAAGCAAAAACAGCGAAAGGTGCTAATGATGAATTATCTGACGAAGCAGCAACTCTTATCTTGCAAAAGATGGTGAAGCAACGTAAAGATAGCGCAGAAATATATAAAAATCAGGGGCGTGACGATCTGGCCGGAGATGAATTAGCACAGATTGCTGTTATAGAAGCGTATCTGCCAAAGCAATTATCACAAGAAGAACTGGATGCAAGAATCACCGAAATTATAGCTCAAGTAGGAGCTTCATCTCCTGCGGATATGGGTAAAGTGATGGGTGTAGCGACAAAAGCTCTTGCAGGTATTGCTGCCGGAAAAGCTATTTCTGAAACAGTAAAAAAGCTGTTGAATAAATAACACTGGTATAATTTTATTATAAATACAAAAAGCAGAATATTCGAATATTCTGCTTTTTGTATCTTATAGAGTATGAGAAATGACCGTCTCCAGCATACTACTATTAAAAATAGATGCAGGAGAAACTACGATCTCATCTTTTGGTATTTTATCTCCGTATCGTTCTTTTAGTTTCTGTTGGACTTCTTCCCCTGTCAAGTCAAAGTCTCTCAAGTACTGCAGCTTGCCAACTTCAACTTCTGCGCCTCGCTTATAAATTTTCCAGACAAGCTCAGAACAGTATATTTTCTCGTCCGACCAGTCAAATGCAGAGTCATAACTTTTTCCTAAGAGTTTAGCCCCCTCCTCTTTCATTTTCTTCAGCGTGTTAAAGGTTAATATCTGATTTGCAATCCTTAGCCGTTTGATTACATAATGACCATCCTTTCCCTTTGCTACCCACTCATCTAAAGGAGTCAGCTTTACAGTTTCAGCAGCCTCATAGACATAGAATCTACCATTATTCTTATAAATAATGCCACAGTGAGAGTACTTTGAGTTTGTAGCTTGCTGAATAGCCTCACTCTGAGCCGAGAGTGAAGTCTGAAAGATTATATCGCCATCCTCTATCTGTTCTTCCCGAGTAGCTTTAGCCTTATCGGTAGAGACCGTCGTTGATGGATAAAAGTAGTAGGCACATAGCCCTAAAATAAAAAAGATAGTAAAGATGAGAGAGATAATTTTCGCCTTTCTCATAGATAAATAGTTTAAGATTTACTTGAACATTTTCTCTATTGCATCATCTTCGAGCATAGAGATAATTGTTTTTCCGTCAGGAGTATGTTTATATGCAGAGGAAGCAAAAAGCTGATCGACAATCTTATTCATCTCCTCTGTAGACAAAGTATGCCCATAAGGGATTGATGCAGCATAAGCCATCGAAAGTGCTAGTGCTTCGCGTATTTCCTCTTTTACATCGCTGCCGCTCTCTATACTCTTATTTATCATATTGTGCACAAGCTGTACAGAGTCTATATTTGTTATTTCGGCAGGCGTACCATTTATAGCATAAGAATTATTTCCTAAATGGCTCAAATCGAAGCCTACGGCCTCAAGATCGTCTGTCAGATAAGGCATCATAGCAGCCTCTGATGGAGACAGCTCGATAATCTCTGGGAATAGTGCACGTTGTGAGATGCCTCTTTTATGCTCTATCTGAGATAAAAACTGATCGAACAATATACGAATATGGGCACGATGCTGATCGATAAGCATTAGTCCCGATTTAACGGAGGTAAGGATATAGCGGTTCTTGTATTGATAATGTACCACCATTTCGGGAACTATCTTTTCAGAATCGCCTGTTTGTTGCTGACTAAAAATATCAACATCGGGGGCAAGCTCAGTAGAAAAATCAACAGTACTTTTATCACTTTCAAATCCTTTGTATAACTGATCCAAATCGAACTTTGGACGCTGATAGTTTGTCCTTGCAGGCGACTTGAATGGATTATATGACGGATCTACATTTACACGAGGCTGGGATATATTTTTTGAAGGATCGTGTATCGGTATATCTATAGCTCCTTCGGTATCAAAATCGATTGTAGGTACTTCATTAAACTTACCCAATGCCTCCTTGATGGCTGCGGTAAGAATTTGCCAGATAGGCTGTTCATTCTCAAACTTTATCTCTGTCTTTGTCGGATGTATATTTACATCGATAGTAGAAGGATCAACTTGAAAATAAATAAAATAGTTTGGATACTCGCCCTTCAGAATCAAAGGGTCGAATGCAGACTGTACAGCCTTATTAAAATATGCATGACGCATATACCTGTTATTCACAAAAAAGAACTGCTGGGCTCTGGCTTTTCGTGCCGATTCGGGCTTACCTATAAAGCCGGTTATCTTAGCCAGAGAAGTATCTATATCAATAGAGATAAGCTGCTGATTGAAGTTCTTACCTACAACATTTACGATACGCTGCCGCAAACCTCCGGCCGGGAACCTCAATACTTCTACATCATTATCTATAAAAGTAAATTCGATAGAAGGATTTACCAGAACAATACGCTCCAGTTCGGTAAGAATATTTCTACGTTCGGTATCGTTCGATTTTAAGAATTTACGACGGGCAGGAACATTATAGAATATATTCTTTACAGAAAAATTACTGCCTACAGGGCAAGCCACAGGCTCCTGGTTTTCGACTCTCGACCCTGCTATTTGCAGCAAAGTACCCAGTTCGTCTTCAGCTCTTCTTGTTTTAACTTCCACATGCGAAATAGCAGCAATAGAGGGCAAAGCCTCACCCCTGAACCCCATGGTGTGAAGATCAAACAAATCATCCGCCTTTCTTATCTTAGATGTAGCATGCCGTTCAAAGGCCATGCGGGCATCTGTTGCCGACATTCCTTTTCCGTTATCTATCACCTGAATCAGTGTACGCCCGGCATCCTTAATGATAAGCTGTATACTGTCTGCTCCGGCATCGATGGCATTTTCAACCAATTCCTTCACCACTGACGAAGGCCGTTGAATAACCTCTCCTGCCGCGATTTGATTGGCTATAGAATCGGGTAAAAGATGTATTATATCACTCATTATTATTCTATGGTTATTCTTCCCGATTAAAGACAGAGGTTTTACTCCGTTGAGGTTTTACATCTGATGCTTTACGAGAAACTTTCCTGAATATATCATCTTTATCTAAAGGTCGTAAATAATCGTACCAATAGAAATCTGTTAAACGCAATTGTTCTGGAGTAATCAGGTCGAAAGGTGTTGTTTTCCCTACAGATTTGGGCCAGGTAACAAGCTTCTCGAATGCACCATCCTTCATGAATATCTGTAGATAACTGCTTTCAAGCCAATTGAGAATACCTGACAGTTCCTTATTTTTCTCTTCGGGATACGATATTGTCTCCACATTACCTTCTGCTAATACTCTTTCAAGCTGTTTGTTCTGGAAGAAAAGCTTCATAGAACGCGATTTCAATTGATTGTAATGTAACGAGTCTTTCTGCTCTATCGAGAAACTATATCGTTTGACATGCATATGATCGATTGTGCTATCATTCATATAAATGTCTATCGTATCGCCATATAGCTGCCTGTTTGTATTCCACAGTATAGGGTCTTTATACATATGGAGTATAGAATCTCTTGAGTTGAACTGTAAAGAGTCACAAATACCCTGCATGTCGGAGCGATAGAAACGGACTCCGTAATATGCCTTTATCTCTCTGAAAGTAGTCACTTTAGGCTCTTCCTTTTTCCCGGGAGGTAATGCCGATGGCAAAGGTTCGAGCGAAGAAGATATATTTACCGGCTGAGTATGTAAGGAATCGGAATGAAGCTTACCTATAGAATCGCTATGTAAGGAATCCGCAGCTACTTTAGTATGCTTTTGTATCTTCTGATTGGTGGGTTTGATACTATCTACTATTGCAATCAGCTTAAGAGTATCGGCATGGATATATAGTGTATCGCCTTGCGAATATTCAACACAGTAAGCCGAATCGGTAGCCAGCGCATAATCTGTAAGCTCATTATAGAAACCATAATGTCCTCTTAGGATAACTTTTTTAGTCGTATCTTGCAAAAACATATTGCCAAATACCTCTCCATATCCTTTTGCCTTATGGTACGATATGGAATCTCCTCTCAATATACGATTACCCTGCTTGTTTACAATTGTAGATTGATCCAACAAGAGGGACTCCTCGGTTGCAGTATTGTACCAGCCTTTGCTGGAATAAATAATGCCACTGTCGGAAACAATTTTGGTAGGAGTATAGATTGTTGCAATCTTAGTATCCGTATTATATTTAAGACGATCGGAATATAACTTAAACTTATTGTTTACAAGAATCACACTATCCTTGAATGTTGCCAGCTTGAGTGCAGGCTCATATTGCCCCCAGTAGGACGTAAGCTCATTCAACGAATCGACGAGCATACCACCATCAAAGTAATAACCGATATTCATCATACGGTCATAATTTAAGCTGTCGGTAAACAGTGTTCCGCTACCATGTTCGAGGCGTACGTTCTCTCTGAACATTACAACCCTTGTATTTCCATCATAATGCATATAATTGCCGTAGAGAAATAGGGTATCGCCCTGTTCCATCCGTACGTTATTGAATGCATTAAAAGAGTTCATCTTTTCGTCATAGTAGGCACTGTCGCAATACAGATACGCCCCATCGTGAAAGAATATAACACTATCTTTCAATATCTTAACATCTGAACCCGCTCGGGTAAACAGTTCCTTACTAAATACAATGTCTATTACTTTCTGTTTTCCTTTTGCCTGTTGAGGTTTTTGCTGACTCTGAGGCTTTTGAGGCACCTGAAGGATATCCACATCCATATGCGGAGAAATCATCATCTGTGCCGATGCATAAATAGCAATCAGGCATAAAACACTGATTGCAGATATTCTATGCCTTTGCGTTATGTATGTAATAAATTTCTTAAACACCTGTTATATTTACTTGCTAGCCTGATCTTTTTTAATCCAGTCGGGATATTGGAAATCACAGTTTTCCCAATCCTTATCTATTCTTACATAAGTACTCTTTATTTTTGTTTGGAGCCACTTTTTCAGAACCTCTTCATGCTTCTTGTTTTCTACAATCGCCTTCAATGTCTGATAGTCGTCAGAAACATTTGCGACATGTCCTTCAGTCTTGCTTTTCAATTTTATAATAGCAACAACTTCTTTACCGCTATTCTGCTTCATTGTGAATGCAGGCGATATATCTCCTACTTTCATATTGTTTACTATCTTACCTATTTCGGTAGGTAGTTCTTCCATTGTAAAGCGAGGAGTGCCGTAGTTTGTACTCTCTTTGTAGTTTACCATCAGCCCGTTATTCTTCCTTGTATTTTTATCGAAAGATAATACTGTAGCATCTTCGAATGTAAACTTATTTGCCCTAATATCGTTTGCAATAGAGTCTAGTCTGAATTTTGCTTTATTCATATCTTCTGTCGATACCTTCGGACGAAGCAGTATGTGGCGGAAGTTAGCCCTATCACCTCTTCTTTCTATCAATTGAATGATATGGAAGCCGTATTCAGTCTCTACAATATTTGATACTTTTTTAGGATCAGACAAAGAAAATCCTACACTTGAGAATTCCGGCAATAACTCGGCACGTCCCATAAAACCCAGTTCACCACCATTGGGTGCCGAACCCGGATCTTCAGAATACATGATTGCTAAAGTAGCAAAGTCGGCAGTTCCGGAGTTTATCCTGTTTGTATAATCTCTCAGCCGATCTTTTACCTGATCAATATCTTTTAATGGAATCACAGGTTCATTCGTAATAATCTGCACTTCAACCATTGTCGGGATATAAGGCAAACTATCTTTTGGTAGCTGAGCATAATATTTTCGAACTTCGGAAGGTGTCAGATTGGTCTTTTTACCCACCAAGCTCTTCTTTACTTCTGAAACCAGATATTCATTACGAATTTGTTCGCGCCATTCGTCCCTGAGCTGTGACATAGTAGAGCCTAAGTATTCTTCGGCTTTCTCTTTTGAACCCAGATTGGCAATAACATTATTCTCGTATCTCGATAGCTGGCTGTTAACTGCTGATGCCGGCACTTCTATACTATCTATCTTTGCCTGATCGAGGAACAGCTTTTGAACAGCAAGTTGCTCCGGAATCAAACAATAAGGGTCTCCCTCGATGCGTTCTCCGCGAGACAACATCCCCAAGCGAACTTTTTCAACATCCGATTTCAGGATAGCTTCATCCCCTACTACCCATATTATTTCATCTATAACATTATTCTGAGCATAGGATAAAATACCCGACCCCAATAGTATTATTAATAAAATTAATTTTCTTGCCTTTTGCATCATTTTTGTCTGTTTATTAAAAAGTGGCGTAAATATAGTGATAATGTATCACTTTTTCTTAACGTAAAAAAAGAAGTTATAGTCTACTTATTATAAAACTTAATTTCATTATCCGAAATGGCCTTATTATACAAGTCCTGTTGCACCTTATTGAGGTAATCGCTTTTCCTCTGTTCTGTATAAATTTCCATCAATTGATTTTTTATATACTCATAAGGAGCCTCACTTCCCACAGTCCTGTACTCTTTCACATTCAAAAGATATACGAATGAAGAATCCCGGGCTTCTATATTTTTGTTGATCTTCAAGAAGTCCGCCCCGTTATCCACGGATAGTGGCATATTATCTATAATCTCGTTCAAGCTTACCCACCTATTGTAGAAATATTCGTACCCAACTGCATTCTTCAATGTATTCTTCTCTATATTTTCTACAGCTGCATCTGTCGGTTGTTTATACCACTTCAGAAAATTATTGAGTTCTTTTGAGTCAATCGGAACTTTCAGATATAGTCCCTTTATTATATTTTCTTTAAGCTTCAACTTATCTTTATTCTGTTCGTAAAAAGATTGCAATTCGGCATCGGAGACGGATTTTGACAGATGCTCCGTCAACAATTGCTCTTGATATAGATTCGAGATAAGAGTTTTTCGATAGTTTTCTATCAATCGTTCTATCTCCTCTTTATTTACTATATTTTTTTTCGCCTTGTCATACAACAGCTGATCATTTATCCACATTTTTATGTAGGTATCTGCCGCAGCAGTACTATCTTGCGCAGACAGTGTACGGGGAACCGTATTGTTGAGCTCATCCATATACAAGGTTTTGTCCCCGACAGTGACTACAGGAACTTGGCTCAGATCAGGCGCATCAGTACTTCCTTTACTGCATGACAGCATAGATATCAAAATTGATGCAGATATTATAATAATATTATAGATTCTCATTTTATTGTATTCAATACAGAATTATTTATCTCCACTTTATATTTCTTGCGTAAATCAGCCTTCCATTGTTGTTCGAGCTGAGTTTGATAATCAGACTCAACAGCATATCTCACATCATTATAGTCTATTGGCTTTGATACAAAGTCACCCAAGACGATAAAGTACGGATAGCCCATTTTTGCTTTCGCTTCTTTTCCCTCAAAGACCTTATTATCTACATACGGGTTTTCACCCTTAGCCCATATTCCGGGTTCCATCAGCACCCTGAGAGAATCTTTATTCAGAGCATGTCTTATTTTTTCAATAAGAATATCTCTGTTCTTCTCACTCTTAGCTAATGATGCAGCAACAGTTAGTGCTTTTTCATCTTTTGCATAAACAATCAGTCCTCTATACTTTGTTCCGCCAAGGGAATATTTATTTTTATTTTTCTTGAAATATTCCGACAAGCCTTTTTCGTCGGTAGCAGCACGTTCCCATATATTCTTATTCATTACGCCAAAAGATAAAAGTCCATTAGAGACTTCATCTAATTGCTTCTTATATTCAGGTTCTCTATCTGGTAGAGATAAGTAATAATAATCAGTCAGGCAACGTGAATAATATGCATTAAAATATTCTTTCAGCACATCTGTGGATAACGAATTATTGATAGCCTCTGTGTATACTACCGTTTCAGGAGCATCGGTCGGCTTATTATCCATCAAGTTTTGCCTCAATCGAATATATTCAACAAAGTTAGCAACAGTATATATCTTCTTATCTCCAAACGAAAATAAAATATCATTACTATTATCAACTTTTTTCAAAAAAGAAGAATCTTTAGGAGATATCTTATTTGCTATTTCATTCAGTCTGTCATAAGCCACACGATTCAAGTTAAAACCTAATTCTTGTGACATACTTTTTCGTTTCTCAATAGCCATTTCTTCCGACTTGTCACTTTCCAGTATGCGAGCTTTCAGCGAACTCTTCATATCAGCATAAGACAGAACCGGAATTTTTTTCAGCAGCCGGATAATATGAAATCCATATTCAGATTGTACAGGTTCGCTCACATCTCCTTCTTTTTTGAGATTAAAAGCTGCTTCTATAAACGTTGGAGACAAACGAGATTCCAAATTTAGAACTCCAAAATGGCACCCTTTTTCACCCATTTGCATTACACGAGTAAACTCATCACACAACGATTGATAATCTGAAGCTGTACGGATATTCCGATATTCTCTCCAAGCAACCTTCCCCACGCTGTCTATTTGATTGAGACCGGCAGGAATACGGGAAAAATTAAATAACACTTGCTCGATATCTACCGAACCTACAGCTGGGCGTTTATTTAAGACCTGTATAATATGATATCCATCCGAACATCTTATCGGCATACTGACCTCGTTAACAGGAAGAGAGTAAATCACCTCCTCTACTTTAGCATTAAACATAAAAGGAGCAACCCAGCCAATATAGCCGTTTTGTCGATTATAATCCAAAACAGTAGAAGACGACAATACTTTACTATACCCTTCGGCTGCGAACCCATTTTTAGATAATCTCCCTTGCAAGTCTATCGCTTTTTGGTATAGAACAACTGTATCGGCAGGATATATTATTTTTTCTTCGAATGGAACAAGTACGTGATTTATTTCCACGTTTTGCTGCATCCTATTATATATCTTCAACAAATAATCATTTTCGTAAATCGTATCTTGCATATATTTACGAGACATGCCAACTCTTGCTGCAGACAAATCTCTTATATAATTTCCGGTTGTATCCACTCGCTGAGCTTTAGCCTCTGCAATATTCAACCTAAAATCTATGTAAGATTGAACAAAGTCAGCTAGAGATTCTTTTTCACCATCAGACCTTGAGACATTACTTTCTCTGTAAGCTTTCTCCAACTCTGATTTCAATACAGGTTTTCCATTAATCTGAATAGCGACAGGGTCTACCTGCTGTGCATGCAGATAGAAAGTAGCATGTAGTGTGATAAGAAAGAATACAAGTCGTCTTTTATTCATATATCAAGCTGATAAACTGTATAAAAAGCAAAGATACAAGAAATAAAGGCTTGTAATGTTTTAAAATATTCTAAAATAAAGGAATACCAATAGTTTTTTAATATGAGGGAAGATTAGTTAGCAGAAGTAACACCATCAAACGAGCCGATAGATATTAACAAAAACGAATGGCTGCCGATTGGCAACCATTCGTATTATAATAAATTCTGTCCAATCAAATTTTATTCTCCTCTGCTGTAATTTGGAGCTTCGCTTGTAATAGCAACATCGTGAGGATGACTTTCTGCAACACCAGCATTCGTGATACGAGTAAACTTAGCATTGTGCAGTTCGTCAATATTCTTTGCTCCGCAATACCCCATTCCGGCACGAAGACCGCCGGTCATCTGATAAACGACTTCAAACAACGATCCTTTGAAAGGAACACGGGCAGCAATACCTTCCGGCACAAGCTTTTTAATATCAGCTTCCATATCTTGGAAGTAACGGTCTTTTGAGCCTTTTTCCATTGCTTCCAAAGAACCCATACCACGATATGACTTAAACTTACGTCCATTGAAAATGATTGTTTCGCCCGGAGACTCTTCTACTCCGGCAAGCAACGACCCCATCATAACAGAGTAACCTCCTGCAGCAAGAGCTTTCACAATATCTCCCGAATAGCGCAAACCTCCATCCGCAATCAACGGAACATTTGTTCCTTTCAGCGCTTTAGCAACATCATAGATAGCCGATAACTGAGGCACTCCGATACCTGCAACTACACGTGTAGTACAGATCGAACCCGGACCGATTCCCACCTTTACGGCATCTGCTCCGGCATCAACTAGATATTTTGCTGCATCGCCTGTTGCTATATTACCCACAACAATATCAATGTTTGAATAAGTAGCTTTTACTTTTTTCAGCATTTCAACCACTCCTCTTGAGTGTCCATGTGCTGTATCAATAACAATTGCATCTACTCCGGCCTGAACAAGAGCATCAACACGCTCCAGCGTATCATAAGTTACACCCACACCGGCAGCAACACGCAAACGTCCGTTTTCATCTTTGCACGCAAACGGTTTATCTTTTGCCTTTGTAATATCTTTATATGTGATTAGTCCGATTAGTTTATTATCGGCATCAACTACAGGTAGTTTTTCAATCTTGTGTTGTTGAAGAATATCTGCTGCCGCTTCAAGGTCTGTAGTCTGGCGTGTTGTAATGATATTTTCTTTTGTCATCACATCATCGATCAACTCATTCATATCACGTCTGAAGCGCAGGTCACGATTGGTCACAATACCAACCAAACGGTTGTTTGTGTCCACAACAGGAATCCCCCCGATTTTGTATTCAGCCATCATTGCCAAGGCATGACCAACTGTTTTGTCGCGAAGAATACTTACAGGATTTGAGATCATTCCGTTTTCTGCACGTTTAACAAATCGAACCTGCTGCGCTTGAGCTTCTATAGACATATTCTTGTGTATAACGCCTATACCACCTTCACGAGCTATTGCGATAGCAAGCTTAGCCTCGGTAACAGTATCCATTGCAGCCGAAACAAACGGAATATTTAATTTGATATTGCGTGAGAAATTTGTCGACAAATCGACTTCGCGGGGGAGAACTTCTGAATAAGCGGGGATCAACAATACATCATCGAATGTCAATCCATCCATTACAACTTTATCTGCAATAAACGACATATATTAAAGAGCTTTTGAAATTTATTGCGCGCAAATATACATATTTTTGATGAATTATAAGCAACAAACTTTCAAAAAATAATACTTTTTTAACTTAAGAGCCTGTTTCAATATTGAAATAGGCTTATCTAACTTCCACATTAGATAAGCCTATTTAATATAACCTGAAAAGATTGTCAGGAAAATATATTTTTATTTATCAAATCATTTTTTTCTTATCAGTCTAATCAATTCGCCAATCCAGAGAACAACAGATGTGCCGCCTATAATAATGCCCCAGTCTTGAATGGTTAGCGGCATAGTACGAAATACATCGCCACCAAAAGTAACAATCAATATCTGTCCTACAAGAATTATTAAGGCTACCAACTCAAAGCCTGCGCTTTTATTTAATCCGGCAAAAGCGGATTTACCTGTTGCATAGGCTTTGGCATTAAACATATTCCAGAATTGTAGTAGAACGAAGACTGTAAAGAAATACGACAAGAAGTAACGCTCTCTATCTCCTTCGGCGACATAGCTAAAGAATGAATTCAAGTGAACAGGATCTGAAAAATAATACATCATTCCGAGAAGTAATATAACAAACATTACGCCTGTAAAAAGAATATGTTTAGCAATGGAAGGCGTCACAATAAAATCACTGTTTTTCCTCGGCTTAGTTTTCATCACATTCGGGTCAGGAGGTAATGAAGCTAATGCTCCGGCCGCAAAAGTATCCATAATCAGGTTTACCCAAAGCATTTGCGTTACGGTTAACGGCAATTGTTGCCCAAACACAGAACCCAAAAATACGATCAAAAGTGCAGCCACGTTGATAGTCAACTGAAACAACATAAAGCGCTGTATATTCTTATAGAGCGAACGCCCCCACATCACAGCAGTAGCAATACTACTGAACGAATCGTCAAGCAGAGTAATATCACTCGCTTCTTTAGCGACCGATGTCCCCGAGCCCATCGACAAACCTACATCCGCATAATTGAGAGCAGGAGCATCGTTTGTCCCGTCACCGGTAACAGCAACGATCTCCCCTTTCTGTTTCAGGAGATGCACAAGCCGCTGCTTGTCTGTCGGACGAGCACGACACATTATCTTTAAACCTTGTACTCTATCGAGTGCTTCCTCATCGGAAAGCTTTTCGAAATCAACACCACCAATAATATTCAGATCGGTATCCTCATCATCCTTCCAAATACCAATCTGACGCCCTATTTCTTTAGCCGTACCATACGTGTCGCCTGTAACAATTTTTACCCCGACACCCGCACTCAAGCAATGTTGCACAGCCTCAGGAACATCAGAACGTACGGGATCGGAAATTCCTGCTATTCCAAGAAATACCAATTCTCCTTTAATCAAATCTTCCACAGCCGCTTTTGCATCATCTACATACTGGTATGCAAAACCGAGTGTACGCATTGCCTGATTCTGATATTGCAATAGCTGACTATTAATTTTTTCTTTGTATTCATTTACCGGAACGAGACCTTCGGCAGTAATTACATGTTTGCATTTACTCAAAACTACTTCTGGCGCACCTTTTACATACAGAACTTTCTTTCTCAGTTTTGGAGAGTCTACAAAAGTTGCCATAAACTTACGTTCGGTAGAGAATGGCAATTGCTCTATGATAGCTTCTTTGTTACGAATATTACTATACAGTATTTTACTATTGTTGAGCCAAAGCAGCAAAGCTCCTTCGGTAGGATTTCCTAAAGCCGCCACTTTCTTAGGGTCTGAGAAATCTAAAAATGCAGTAGAGTTTACCGATATATTCCCTATCACAAGACGGCTGATTTCGCTGTCGGTCAATCGCTGATCTTCCAATCCGTAGAAATTAGTGCTGGCAACCTGCATTTGGTTTTGAGTAAGTGTTCCTGTCTTATCTGTACAGATAACAGTGGTAGCTCCCATTGTTTCCACAGCATGCATTTTACGCACAAGATTATTCATCTTCAACATGCGACGCATACTAAGCGCAAGACTAAGCGTAACACTCATCGGCAAACCTTCGGGAACAGCAACAACAACCAATGTAACCGCCACCATAAAGGCCTGTAAAATCTCTGTAGCCGTATCAAGATTTATCCACGAACTACTATTCAGCGGATCTACGCCAAAAACATATCCGATCGATGAAATGGCAACCGTCACCAATGCTCCTGTAAAAAGCCACCTCAACCATCCTCCTTCTTTCACAGACTTAGGAAGTTTAGAGTCTTTACCGAGCAATTCGAGACCTCCATATATAATAGGCAACCATACTTTTATCATGCCCACTGCTACCCCCAACATTGCACCGGCAAGCAAAGCAAGCTGTCTTTTTTGCATAGGTACAATAGGATCGAAAACAACATCCTTAAGAACAAGGACTAAAAATGTGAAAAGGGCTAATATAAGACCAACAACACCGATAAACTTAGCCAAAGAGTCTAACTGACGGTTCAATGGTGTTTCACCTTCAACTTTTTCGGTCGCCTTCACCGCCACTTTTCCGAATTCGGTATTATCTCCAATACGATGTACTTCAAAAACCCCGTGCCCATTTATAACCTTCGTTCCTCTAAGCACCCAGTTTGAAGGATAAGTAACTCCTTCTTCGAAATGTTCGGGGTCTGTAGTCTTATCTATACTCAGCTCTCCTGTAAGACAAGACTCGTCTATCTGCATCGATACAGCTTCGAGTAATTCGCCATCAGCCGGAACCTCGTTGCCTATCTCAAGCAAAACAATATCACCAACTACAATATCTTTTTTGGCAATCTGCTTTACATTTCCGTTGCGCATCACCATAATCTGGTCTTCGTCGTTCACCTGATTGAGAACGTCAAACTTTTTGTTGGCATCCATTTCGAACCAAAAAGAGACGCCTGTTGCCAGAAGAATAGCACAAAAAATACCAATAGTCTCTATATACTCATTATGTATAATAGAAATCCCTAAGGACAAGAATGCGGCAATAAGCAATATACGAATGATCGGATCTTCAAACTTTTTCAAAAAAAGTTTCCAAAGAGGTTCTTTTTTGGGGGGAGTGAGAATATTTGCACCATGCTTCTGCCTGCTTGCTTTCACTTCACTATCGGAGAGACCTATGTATTTTTTTCTACCTTCCATTATTTATTGGTTATTTATCTTTAACGTCTTTAAAACCTTATTGGTTATTCAAAACCGACAAAGTTACGTTCATTTAACATAAGATGGAATATCTGTCGGTTAAATTATTGTTACAAAATCACCTCCCCCATCATTCGATCATCATAGAAACCGGGATTTAGAATCATATTTTTATTTACTATCCTAAGTATTAGCTGAGATATAAATTTGATATTTTCTTATTTTTACTCAACAAAGTAGAATGTTAATGCAGATGAAAAAAAATTATCTTATATAAAAGGGATTGATATGATTGGGGGAGAAAAGTTACAATCAAATATGAACTAAACCTGTTACTTTTGTCACTTTTTTATCTTTATCCAATTCTTTTATATTCCTTATATTTGCAAATAAGATTCAATAACATGATTAAAGAGCTATTAAGTAAAAATCCTTTATACGTTTTTGCACTCGAGAGTGAAGCCTCAGATAAGTTTGTAGATGAAAGCCCACTTTTTATTGGTGTGGGCAAGGTAAATGCAGCGTATCATTTAACAAAACAGATAGCACAAAATAAACCGAGCATTATCATCAACCTCGGATCTGCTGGCAGCAATTTTTTTGAAAGAGAGGCAGTAATCTGCTGTACTCATTTTATACAGCGTGATATGAATGTAACCACTCTAGGCTGTGAGTTGTATGAAACGCCTTTTTCTAACACAAAACCGATTCTGAAGTATGGAATCCAGGTCGAGGCTCTGCAAGAAGGCATCTGCGGAACCGGAGACAGTTTCGAGGTGAGCCACAATACATCAGATTATAACATTGTAGATATGGAAGCCTATCCATTGGCATATATTGCTAAAAAAGAGGACATTCCGTTCTTGTGTTTGAAATATATTTCGGATGGTGCTGACGATAATGCCGCCGAAGATTGGAATATTACAGTTAAAAAAGCAGCGGACGCACTTAGACAAGCAATCGACGAGCTAAAAAGATAGTAGTATTCAACCGTATAATAACATTGGGGGGTTCATTTTTTAAGTTAATAAGGTGAACGAAAAGAATCACTCTTTCTCATCGTCAAATAAAAAGTCATCGGAGCATAACTCTTCTATAGCAAGTGCCAGTTGCATATTTGAACTATCTTTCCTGTCAAGAGATTCGATTTCTTTCTTAGGAGCGTATTTCAAATTCTCCTTCTTGTTCTTGTCATCTTTCATATCCAATGTTCTTATTAGTGTATTTATCTAATTAGACGATTTAGATTTAAAAATATTTCAATTTACTTCTTTTTTTTCTTTTTTATGATTTTACCTTTATTAGGGCTTCAAAGGGAATATATTTGCTAATTTTACATCTTCAATAAGCCAATCATGCTGAATAAGATTAAATCGTACATGATGCCCATAGCTATGCTTACCGGCATTCTGTTACACAAATATATGGGCGAACTGTCGTTCCTTACCCCTTACCTCATAGCATTAATGCTATTGATCACCTATTGCAATATTTCGTTTAAGGAGATACATTTTTCCCGGCTGCATTTTTGGCTTATTGCCATACAGATATTGGGAAGTATTGGGGTTTACGTATTACTTCGCCCTTTAAATCCCATTGTCGCTCAAGGGGCAATGATTTGCGTTTTAGCCCCCACAGCCACATCTGCACCTGTAATAACAGGCATGCTTGGAGGGAATGTTCCTAGCCTGATGGCTTATAGCTTACTCTGCAACATGGTCATTGTTATTGTTGCACCCATCCTGTTTTCATATACGGGAGAAATAGAGTCAAGTTCATTTCTTCAATCATTTTGGATTGTATTTCAAAAAGTCTCAATACTATTATTTCTTCCTCTGTTTGGCGCATTCTTACTCAAGAGGTTATTACCCAGAGTACATCATGAGATTCAAAAAGCAAAAGGATTGTCTTTTTATCTTTGGTCGATAGCGTTGGTTATTATTACAGGGAAAACCGTACAGTTTATAATTGACCAAGAAAGTCCCAATTTTATAATAGAACTGTCGGTCGCTTTATCGGCTTTGGCTATTTGCATAGCTCAATTTCTTGTGGGACGCCGTTTAGGCACTTATTACAACGACACGATAGCCGGAGGACAGGGATTAGGACAAAAAAATACCATCCTTGCTATCTGGATGGCTCAAACATATCTAAATCCTATATCATCGTTAGGACCCGGAGCTTATGTATTGTGGCAAAATGTGGTTAATTCTTATCAGGTATGGAGAAAAAGAAAAACCCTATGACGGGAGTTTTTTTATACAGATTGATTCCCTTGATTCTCAGGAGATAGCAATACCATATTTTTAAGGTATTCAAATTCCAGTTCAAAACATTCACTAAAGATTTCATCGGCAAAACCCGCCTCAACTTGTTTTATAGTCCAGAACTTTCCATTCAATTTTCCGGTTCTCTTTATACTAAACTCATCGTCAACATTGGCTACAAACAAGAAATTCAAACGCTTTGTATCATCATTTTCAAACACATATTTGAGAACAAATTTCAAAGGAATATTTGTTTCTTCACCAAGCATTCGCCTTATACTGTTTCGTGCCGACAGGTTGATCTCATGATTGAAGAGCATATATTTTTCGAACGGATAATCCAGTTTCGAAGGGTTCAGCAAATCATTCTTGGGACGTTCCTGCAAATATATCTTCGATCCTGAGATGAGAGCCACCCGAACAACAGGATGCATGAATCGGTTCTTCATATTCAAAGATACGCTCTTGGCTATTTTACCTGTAACTTCCCCTTTCTCTGTAACGATAGGAATCCAATCTTCTTGTTTAAGTTTAGAAACCAAATTGCCTACTTTCACCGTTTGATATATCCCTATCAGAGAGATAATAAAGACCGGCGTAGCAACGAATATAACGATATCCGATGAGCGCAAAAAGTTATAATTAAAAGAGAACTGTCGATATAATAATATGGCAAAAATATGTAAAGTCAAACCGTACTGAACAAGTGTTGCACAACCATAAAACTCGCTCATGAGTGCCTTCTGAAGATGGTTTCTATGTCGAAAAAATCGTGTGGCAATATATGTCTTACTTACTCTTAAAAGCATAAAGAGACATATTATTACAATTTCGCATATCACCAGATAGGTATTTAATTGCCAACTATATTTATGAGTTAGCAACCAGATAAACAAGGTAATAAAAATAGCTATTGCTGAAATATAGAATGTAATACTAAAACCTCGGGTTTTGCAACACAGACGGACAAGAAACTCCCCAACTATAGCTGAGAAAAGACTGATAACTAGCGCTAATCCCTCTTCCACATTTGCTATATGAAGTATTACATATAATAGAAATGGTAAAAGCCCGATTACCGGGTTAGACACATATTTTTTTATACCTTTGTTAAGCATTCCACATTAAAAATTCAAAAAAAATCTAGCTGAAATAAACAATAAACACTACTGAATATCCCTTCTTACCGGTAGTTCATTGTAAAATTTTAGAATACAATATAAGTAAGGTTATCGTTATTCCTAATAGAACAATTAATATGGAATTTTGTTTTTAGTTGCTCGTGTAATTATTGCATTTATAATGTTAAAATATTATGTCTTACCTATCCTCACTTTTGCTTGAAAGTAAAAAACTTATTGATTATAAATTGAATAGCAGCCACAATACATATAGCAAATGCTTTTGCCAACATATCATCCATCTTCATGACCCCAATAAACAATGTAAGCAACATGGAGCTTATAACCATGCCTACCAAAGCTATACCGGCAAAAGAAGTAAAGCGCTTCAGCTTGTTATCAGTTACCTTAAATGTAAAATAGCTGTTTAGTATAAAATTATTAATCACAGCCAGAGTGGAACTTATAATATTGGAAATAAGAATATCAAGCATCCCAACAGACATCCTTCCACCCAAAAGAGTACTGATATGAACTGAAAAAGGGTAATGCACAGAATATTTAGTAACCAGTAAGTAGTAAACACCCATATCAATAACAAGTCCCACTACACCAACGAGACCATATTTTATCAATTGTTTTATCGAATCACTTTTAATCAGGTTACTAATTTGTTGCTTCATGTGTCTCCAATCGTTTGCTAAGGCTGAATTAATTCCTTGATTTTATTCTATAAAATAACATCGAGGTTCTGTATTCGTTTAACTTATCGCTTTTTTCTAAAAGTTCAAACTCATATCTATTTCCATATTCTTGACGAATACTCTCTGAATATTTCTCTAAGGTTACAAAATAACCTTCTTTTGGGGATTCTAAATCTATGTTCTTAAAGTTATTGTGCAGATAAAAATTTAACGCATAGAGATTGAAATACTTTCTCAGATTATTCGTAACGTATATCTCTCCATCGGGCTTATATTTCTCAGAAATCATTTCAGCAAATGGGCGAGCCGAATAAGTATCTTTAAAATTAGACAGCAAATAAGAATCCATGAAAACATTGATAGAAAACATGATTCCAAAACCTGCCATCAATATCTTTATATTGATTTTTTTGCGTAACAAATAAATGCTATTAATCGTAGCACATAGCAAAATCGAAATTCCAAATAAGCCTAACCAACCCGGAAACTTGAACATGTCCGAGAAGATTTTGATATCCTGAAGGGTTCTCTCTCTCTTGGCAAAATATCCTGCAATAACTTCTATATCAATAACTCGTGTATATGCGAGTCCTATTATCAGAAGAGCGATAATTGAGATTCCTAACAGAATAGAGGTTGAAATACGAACCGCTTTCGGTTTTGCATCAACAAGATAGATAAAAAAGCGAGCGATAAATATTGCGATAAATGGATACACGGGCATTATATATACGCTCCTTTTCGACACAGGAATAGAATAGAACAATAGCGAAACAACAATAACTATAAGGCTATACAAAAGCGCTTTGTCCATAGTCATTATTTTACCGGCAATATTGTTTATGATTTGTTTTACCGATCCACTCACTCTTTTATATTTCAAAAAGAAAAGAGAAATCACAAGCAAAATAGTCCAAGGTAAAAAGCCTGATACCAGATATACGATGTAAATCCAAAACGGCCCGTCATGTCCCAACTCATAGCTTGCATCCATATCAGCAGCCTTCAGATGAAGAAATCTGCCAAAATTCTCATAGAACACACGGTCGAAGAATGCCTCTCCTTTTACCTTATAAGCAGCATAATACCAAATCAGAGGTATAATAAAGGCAGGAAGTGCAATCAAAATACATTTTACTGTTGCTTTAAAGAAGTTTTCTTTCTGGAACAACAAAAACACGCCGAATATCATGCATGGCAGCAAGACCCCTATAGGACCCTTGGTGAGGGTAGCCATACTAAGAAGCAGCCAGATGGAAATAAGCTGATACACCCGCCGCTTTTGATACCAAGCATACATTTGAATAATCGCTGCCACAAGGAGAAATGTAAGTACCATATCTACCCGAGTAGTCATGGCAGCCCTGTGTATTTCGAAGCAGGTAATCAGGATAAGACACGAAACAAAAGCCTCTATAACAGGTCTGCGACGAGCAAAAAACATAAAGCAAACCCCAATCATAGCAATAAATGCAATTGTAGATGGCAGACGCGATGTAAAAGGGGTAACTTCGCCATGCGTCAGGGCTAAAGAAAAGCCGGCTATAAGCCAATGATTAAATGGCGGTTTATATGCAAATTCATCTGCATAACTGGAAGGAATAACCCACTCTCCTTTCTCGATCATCGATACGGCCAATGCAGCCTCACGAGGCTCACCTTTGGTATAAAAATCTCCTAATCCTATCCAAGGAAGAGTAGATAAGGTCGCTATAAGAAGAATCAGGAAGAGAGGTTTTTGCAAGTATAATGTTTGCAGAAAATGGGATTTCTTCATAGATAGTTATGACTGAATATTTCTGCAAATATAAGTTTTTATTTTTTTAATTACAGGTACTTGCTACAGTTATAATTTTGATATTGGACAAAATAGCATACTAAAATATTGTTTCTGAATAGAGAAAAACTTTAAGGTCTAGAACTATTTTCTCCGTTCAGAAACAACATATATGAATTTACAAAGCTGTGAGACAACTGGTCATCATATCATAAAATGCAGACGATTTTGCAAGTTAACCTCTGCAATACCTCCATCGATATCCAGATACAAGATATTCATATTCGGATAGATTTCCTTAATCCGCTTTTCTACCCCCTTGGCTACAATATGATTCGCAATACACCCGAATGGTTGCAGACAAACAACTTTGTTTACACCCTTACGAGCATAATGAGCAATTTCTCCAGGGATAAGCCAACCTTCCCCAAACTGATTGGAGAGGTCTAAAACTTCTGAAGCCGCTTCTGCCTTTGCATATATAGATTCTGAGGGCTCATAAAACTTGAACTTGCTCAATATCTTCTCCGATCTTTTCACCTTGCTATTGATATACCACCAGATAAGGGGTTTTAGAGTCTTCGAAAAAATGGTTTCTTCACTAAGTCCATTTTCGACATTTACCTTACTGTTTACAAAGAACTGCATAAGAAAATCTAACAATGGAGGAGTAGAAACTTCTACATTACGAGACCGCAACCACTCGGATATATTTGCTTGTGCATAATTGTTGTACTTCACAAATATTTCTCCTATAAGCCCCACTTTAGAATATTCTTTATCGTAAATAGGCACATTATTAAAGTCCTCAACAGCCTCTTTCAATAACCTATACAACGTTTTCGCATCCTTTGCCCGAACGGCATCGATCCCTCGTTCGATATAGAAATCAAATATCTGCTGCGACGCTCCTTCCTTTTTTTCACGCACAGAAATAGCACTATGCATCTGTTGCAGACCATCGCCATACAATACAATTGGAACTGCGATCTTTGCTATTTTTTTCCATTCCAACGTAAATTCACTCTCGTCATTCTGATATGTTTCTCCCGAGCTGAGTGCTATTACAGGAATATCATTGAATCCTGCATTTTGCAATCCGGTCTTGATCTGTGCTATATAGTTTGTAGCACGGCACTGACCTCCTGTCTGTGTAATTGCAAGCACAATATCTTTCGCATCATGGTTTCCCGATTGGAGTGCATTGATAATATCTCCCAAAATGAGGGTAGACGGATAGCACACTTCATTGTTTCCATACATCAAACCAAGATCAGCAGATACTTTGTTCGATTTAGGAAGATTCTCTACCTTCAACCCAAGAATTTCACCCAATGCCGGGGCAAATGGAGATATAAAATCACAAAGCCAAGGAATAAGAACCGTTTTATTTTTGTCTTTCTCTTTTTTATATGGAGCAGAATAGCCTTTATATGAATTACTTGCTACCAGATCATAAGACTTTACAGCTTTGAGTGACTCTACCAATGAGCGCAAACGCAAACGAATAGAGCCCGGACTGGCTATCTCATCGATACGAAGAACGGTTATATTTTTGCCGGCAGCCTTCAATATATCACGCGTCTCGTCCATAAAGAAGGAGTCGGGACCACAACCAAAGGAGTTGAGCTGTACCAACTGTATATTTTGGGGTAACTTAGCTACTTCCATCGCAGCCTGTACTACACGGTTGGGGTAAGACCATTGCGAAATAATATTCAATTTACTAAAGCCTTGACTTTCGGGCTTACGAAATACATCATCGGTAAGTACTATAACCCCGAGGTCTGAAAATATCTGACCTACTTTCTGATGAATCAACGGGTCTGTATGATATGGACGACCTGCAACGATAAATGTCAACTCTCCCGTCTCTAAGGCTTTATCTAACAACTCTTTCTGATAGCCATAAAGCTCTTGTTTTAAACTATCTTTTACAACTAAAGCTTGTTGAAATGCCTTATCAAAAACATCCTTAGATACTCCCAAACCCGACAAGTAATTATAACAGCCTCTAGCCAAAGCCTTATCGCTGCTGAATGTTATCACCGGCTCATCATAAGGGATACCGTGTCTGCCTGATGGATCTATCGAACTTTGTATAACATCAGGGTATCCACTAACTACAGGACAATTGAAAGAGTTAGACGATTGCCCGAATTCTTTTTCTTCTTTAGGTACAATCGGATAAAAAATCCTGTCTACCTTTTGCTCTATCAGAGCAAGTATATGTCCGTGTACAAGCTTGGCAGGAAAACAAATATTATCAGACATCACCCCTCCCACTCCTTTTTGATATAACGGGAACGTAGATTCGGGAGATAATCTCACATTAAATCCGCATGCTGTAAATAGAGTATGCCAGAATGGATAATTATCGAACATATTCAGCACACGAGGGATGCCTATCGTTTTTCCTTTTTCTATATTATCAGCCTTTACAGGACGATTGAAAAGGATTTCATTTTTCCTATCAAAAGCATTATAGCCTTCCTTACGATCATTATTTTTATTATAGAAAACTTTCTCACATTTATTTCCAGCATAGCTGATATTCCCATTGTTAAACTTGAATCGTAATACCGAGCATAGGTTTGTACAACCTTTACAGGTCAACTCCTTAGAGTTAATTGTAGACAGATCAAACAAAGCCTCTTCTCCTGAGAAAGTTGTTGCGTTTTGGTTTTTCTCCCATAATCGTTGAGAATATAATGCGGCACCCAAAGCTCCCATCAATTCCGGATGATCAGTAGAACTCACAGTCTTACCCGACAACATTTCTAATGCACGATAAACGGCATCGTTACGGAACGTACCTCCTTGTACAACAATATGGTCTCCAAGCTGTTTCAGGTTAGATATTTTGAGAACCTTAAACAAACAGTTCTTAACCACAGAGTAAGCCAAACCAGCCGCAATATCATCATTTCCAGCATTCTCCCTTAAAGACTGTTTTACCTTTGAGTTCATAAACACCGTACAACGAGAACCCAGATCACTTGGATACTTTGCCAGGCAAGCAGCACGAGCAAAATCAGAAAGCTCCATGCTCATTGTAGATGCAAAGTTTTGCAGAAACGAGCCACAGCCCGCAGAGCAAGCTTCATTCAGCTCTATATTCGAGATCAACCCATTGTTGATAAAGATTGACTTTATGTCTTGTCCTCCTATGTCGAGTACGAACGATACATCGGGATCAACATATTGTGCCCCTGACAAGTGCGCTATGGTCTCTACAATTCCATAATCGAGCCCCAGAGCAGACTTCATCAAATCTTCGCCGTAGCCTGTAGCTGCTGACGAAAGGAATTTCACAGTTACACCTTTCTCTTGAGCTTCTTTATAGAATAAGGATAGCCCCTCCATCACTTTTCTCAGAGGATTTCCTTCGTTATTACCATAAAACTTATATATGATATTGGCATCTGTATCCATCACTACGACTTTAGATGTAGTAGATCCAGAATCTATACCCAGAAAACATTCTACATACTTCTCCTCACCCAGAGGTTTAAACTTCAAGGCTTTTACATTGCGGTTCGCATCCCACTCAATATATTCAAGCTCGTCATTGAAGAGTGGTTCGAGCGCATCACTATGGTTTGACGATGTAGACTCCGAAAGTTTATCCACCAATTCGTTCAAATCAAACGTTTTTGCATCAGCTTCGTGATAAAGAGCAGAACCCCATGCAGGGAAATATTCCCCATTCTCGGGAACAATTATATCTTCACTCTGTATCTTAAGCACTTCACGAAAAGCGTTTCGCAACGCAGGGATAAAAGTCAACGGTCCCCCGATACAGATTATCTTAGGGATAATTTCACACCCACGTGCAAGAGTAGTTACCGATTGTAAGGCAACGGCATGAAGTATAGAAGCAGAGATATCCGAAACGGGGATGTTCCGGCTAATAAGATTCTGGACGTCAGTCTTAGCAAATACACCACAACGTGAGGCTATCGGATATATTTTGTCAAAATCCAGCGCCTTTACCCCTAACTCTTCGATGGTAATATTCATCAGACTCGCCATCTGATCTATAAAAGCACCTGTCCCTCCGGCACAACTCCCATTCATCCGTATATCAGGGTGACGACCCTCGCTGAAGAATACCATTTTAGCATCTTCTCCTCCCAAGTCGATCAATGTATGAGCAGCAGGGTAAACATTCTTTACCACCTCCACGGCAGCAACAACTTCCTGTACAAATGAAATACCGACACGTTCGCCAATACCCATTCCCGCTGATCCTGATATATTTATTGTAAACTTTGCTTGGGGATATACTTCAATCACCTTTTGCAGTTCGGCTATCAGAGTCTGCTGTATATTCGCCTGATGCCTACAGTATGATTTGTAAATAATTGTATTATTATCATCCAAAACTACAATTTTGACGGTTGTTGACCCAACATCAATTCCCATTTTATATTGTTGTTCCTTATTCATAACTATTGTGTTAATTTATTTCGTTTGATCTCATTATCGCACGGTTTCAGTGCGTTTATAGTAAATTCTATCACATATTTTTCATGATTGGCTATCAGCTCATTGTAAACGCCTGACGGAATTTCCATCAAAGTTTTAGCCAGATTTCCAAACATAAAAGGGAACATGCATAAAGACAATATATTCAATAAAAAATCTGCTGCAGGCGTTTTTCTTATTGTTCCCTTCTCCACTTCTTCGGCTATACGCTTTTCTATCTTACTGAAAGAACTGTAGGGATTTTTATTCTTTATCCGCTGAGTGAGTCCCTCCGGATTGAGGCTCACTTCATTTAGAATAAATGCTGCAATTTCGGGATATTGAAATAGAATTTCATAGTAAGTGTGTATCCATGTTTCGATTAACTCAAAAAATGGAAGATCGGAGGTTACGGTCTCGAATATTCTTTTGGTAAGCACATCCAATGCGTCTTCGAATATAATCTCAAATAAATTATATTTCGACTGGAAATAATAATTTACCATTGCCACATTCGTACCCGAAGCCTTAGCTATATCCCTGACACTGGTGCCTTTGTAGCCGTTTTTTATGAAAAGGATTTGTGCTTCACTCAGAATCCGTTTCCTTACTTCCGAAGAATCTTCATTATTAAACATGTGTTCTAAACGATTGTTTAAGAAGCAAAAATAAAAAATAAAATCAACTTAAACAAGCGTTTAACTCATAAACAGAAATCTATATTGTTGTTTAAGGCTTACTTATTTCAGCAGCGTTATCGCTCTTTCCATATCTTCGGGAGTATCGATACCTATTGTTTCCACATCTGTATACCCCACTCGTATGCGGTAGCCGTTTTCTATCCAACGGAGTTGCTCCAGCGATTCAGCTTTCTCGAGTGAAGATTGCGGCAGTTGTGTGATTTCTTTTAACACATCCACTCGATAGGCATACATCCCTATATGCTTATAAAATATATGTTTATCAAGCCATTCTGTATGATGGGCATCTCGTATATATGGAACAATGGAACGACTAAAATAGATTGCTTCGCTCTTCTTATTTATAACTACCTTCGGAGAATTAGGATTGAACAAAACATCAAAGCCATCTTCTTTTTTGAAAGGTTTTACCAACGTTGCCAACTCCACATCTTTGCTATCAAAACACTCTTTCAGAGATTCGATTTGCTCGGGCTGAATGAACGGCTCATCCCCTTGCACATTGATAACCACATCAAAATCTTCCCCAATCTTAAAATAGGCTTCTTGAATACGGTCGGTTCCACTACGATGGTCTGTTGAAGTCATAACAGCTTTTCCCCCGAACGCCTTTACAGTTTCGAAGATGCGGGAATCATCTGTTGCAACCCATACATCGTGAACCGCTCGCTTCACCTGTTCATATACACGTTGTATCATCGGTTTACCCCCCATATCTGCCAGTGGCTTTCCAGGAAAACGAGTAGAGGCATATCGAGCCGGAATGATTGCTATAAACTTCATATTTTTACTATTATCCTACAAATGTATAAAAATGCCCCATAAATAAAGTTTCACCGTTCATTCTATTTCGAAAATGCAGTGTATATTTGCACCTAATTATGAATAAGGCGCTTCTCTGCATAGGAACAAATGAAGATACAGAAACAAATTTGAAGCTCTGTCATCAACTACTCGACAGCTCTTTTGGAGAGATCGCTTACTCCGACACTTCTGTCACTACTCCTTACGGGGTACACTATAAAAATGACTTCCTAAACCAACTGGCAGTTGTATATACTGATCAGGAAAAAGAAGAAGTCCATCTTCGGCTTAAGTCTATAGAGCAGCAGATGGGGCGTGATTCTCATGACAAAGAAAAAGGGATTGTAAAAATCGACATCGACCTCGTTATCTGGAATGATGAAGTTCTGAAGCCTGCCGATGTTAGTCGCAAGTATATTGTAGACCTACTACCCAGCTTAAAAAAATAAGCATCTGAGACAATCTAGTATAGTTTTGTGACACACCTCCAATTTGTTCTTTAACAAACACATATAGATTATACAAACAAAGTATTTTTACATAAGGATTTTTTAATCCATAAAACATTTGTTATCACCATAATCTATTAACACATGAATAAATTTAATCTAATTATTATTAGCCTATTATTGGTTGCAACCGGCTGTGCCCAAAGGCAACAAATAAGGTATACAGACTATGTAAATCCGTTTTTAGGAACAGCCACACTATGGGATAGTATCGACTTAGGCTACAAGCCAACTCGCAGAACTTGGGGTGCCGAAGTATTCCCCGGATCGTCCCTCCCCAATGCAATGGTTCAGGTAAGCCCGGTCACATTGTTCAGAAGCGGCTCCGGCTACCAATACGAAGACACTGTTATATATGCCTTTACACATACCAACAAAGGTCATTGGAACCTTTGTCATATCCCGATTCTGCCCGCAACAGGGAACTTCAGTGCAGATGACTATTGTTCGACATATAGCCACAACAACGAATCTGCTCATCCCGGCTATTATCAGGTTTTCCTCCAACGATATGGAATAAATGCAGAAATGACATCAACCCTGCGCTGTGCATATCACAGGTATACATTTGAAGCCGGAAAGGATAAAAAGCTGATAATAGATCTCTCTACGTCAAACGAAAGGATTAAGGATTGGCAAATAGCGCAAGAAAGCGAAAACGTATTCTCAGGCTTTCAGGAGAATAGCGAAAAAATGTACTTCTATGCGGTTTCCAATCAAGCAATAAAAAACATAGATTCGATAAGAGGTGAAAGCAAAAGCCTGTCAATCGTAAACTTTGAGAATAACAAAGAACCTCTGGATTTAAAAATAGGATTCTCTTTCGTTAGCATCAAGAATGCAAAAGAAAACCTAGAGAAAGAAATAGGCAACAAAGACTTCGCCGAAATAAGGAATGAAGCTACAGAAACATGGGAAAACCTATTATCAAAAATAAAAGTCTCGGGTGGCACTGAAAAGCAAAGATGGGTATTCTATTCCTCATTATATCGTTCGTTCCTATGGCCGGCACTAAGAAGTGATGTAAATGGAGAGTTTACCGATGCGAAAGGTGAAGTCGTAAACAAGGGGTTCCGCTATTATACCGACCCATCGTTTTGGGACGACTATCGAAATAAACTTATCTTGCTCGGAATGATTTCGCCCGATGTTGCAGCAGACGTGATTAACTCCATCACCGACAAAGGAGAAAAGACCGGGTTTATGCCTACATTCTTTCATGGCGACCACGCTTCCACTTTCGTGACAGGCTCTTACTTGAGAGGACTAAGAGGATTTGATGTGAACAAAGCATATCATCTCATTCTGAAAAATGCCACAGTAGAAGGAGGTCGTCCTCATCTGATGGAATATATAGCAAAAGGATATATTTCTGAGATGGACATAAAAAACCCGAAGATAGAAACTGTAGCAAAAGCTGCTGTTACAAAAACGCTCGAATATGCTTACGACGACTACGCTGTTGCTCTATTAGCTAAAGAGTTGGGAGACGAGGAGAACTACAATATGCTGATGAAAAGAACCGGCAATTACAAGAACCTCTTCGACCCTTCTACCGAACTAATGAGAGGACGACTCGAAAATGGTGAATGGGTCACCCCTTTCGATCCGGAATTCCCTTACTATGAATATCTGTACCGTGAAGCGAATGCCTGGCAATCATCGTTCTTTGCACCACACGATACTAAAGGGTTGATTAATCTTTATAAAAGTAAAGAAGACTTCGAAAAGAAGGTTGACTCTCTATTTACTATTCCTTGGGGAGGATATGAGGCACATAACCTGTCGGGATTTGTTGGGCAATATTGCCACGGAAATCAGCCCGATCATAGCTTCCCTTTCCTATATTATTTTGTCGACAAACAAGAAAAATCACAAGTTATATTAGATAGCTGCCTCAATCACTTCTACGGAATGGGCAAACATCAACTGGCTCTTGCCGGAATGGACGATGCCGGAGAAATGTCTTCATGGTACGTATTTAACGCCATCGGGCTTTATACATATTCACCTGCCGACCCTTCGTACATCATATCTGTCCCTATTTTCGACAAGGTAGAATTCACGTTCGGTGATAGCACTCAGTTTTCTATAAGCAAGAAAAACTCAGGCAGGAAAATTACCAATATTACTTATGGAGGTAAGAAAGTTGACGGTTACTTTATATCTCATAGCGACTTGAGGAAAGGCAAAGAACTGGTAATTACGACCAATCAATAGCCACTTAGGTGATATGACTTTTTAGAAGAGGATTCTGCTAAACTAACCTTATTTCCAAAGGACGGTACGAATCCTCTCTATAATACTTTCACTATCATCATTAAACTTACGAGCAAAATAAGGGAATCGCCGCCCAAACTCATCATTGAATTCCATGCGAGTTTCTAACAGATCAATATGACGCTGCTCTATTGTAGCAGGAGGATTAGGTACATCCCAATCGGTATATGTAAGGTTTGCATGTGTTCTATCTCTATAGCGAGAGTTACCTATAATTGTCTGGAAGAAAGCTTCATCCGGCACTAATGTATGACGGAAAAAGTCAAGATACCGTCTATCATCCTTTACGGTATTCAGAATATATCCCACGCATTCACGGGTAAGAGCAAACCACTGTGAACCGGCATATATCTTAAAAGGAGCTTTTCTTTTTATCCTCAACTTTTTAAGCAACACCTCAATTAAGAACTTGGGGTTGTAATGCTTCAGATTGCGCCGATTATAATCGAAGTAATAATACTCGTAACGTTCCGCAGGCTTATATGGCACAGGGAGAGGTGCAATATCTATATACTCTTTTCTCTTTTCTAATAGCTTATTCAAGAAAGCCTTCGACCGGATAGGATAATCTACACCACTAAACAATATATAATATTCAGCATCAGAGGAATGTTGTACTCCAAATTCCAAGAGAGACAATGTAGCCTCTATCATAGAAATCCCTCCCCAGTTTATATCAATGGAGGTAGGAATAATTGTAGCGTTACTCTTTTTAGGGATATAGCTCTGCCCTGCCTTCTTGTCTAAATGAATATAGAAAGTGCTATCTGCATCATCCAATGCATCAATCAGACGATCTAAATGCCTGAAATTATTATGAGCTAATATAAGGTAGCAGATCTTCATCAGACTATATTTTTTAAGATATCAATACAAATGTACTGAAAAAGGTTATTCCTTTCGAAATAACCTTTTTATATTTCGTGAATGTCTGATCAAAATACAATCTGCATTTGCCCTAATACAGCATTCGAATTTTTCTCACCCCAACTCTTTGAATAATCTGAGTAAGTATAATTTATCTGAAAACGGCATGCTCCGTAAAAATAATAATTCAAGCCCAGTGTATAATCAATCACCTCCTTGCTTGTATCTCTATTCTGATTCAGATAGTCTACCTTTGCAAAAGCATTGAACTTTTTAGGAACAAAATAATAGAGCCCCATTCCGTGAAGACCTTCTTTGCTGATACCTCCATCATTACCTCTTATCCATTCAGCACGAGCATACACTCTCTCTGAACGATAATCGGAGCTTGCAATCCAACGGTTACGAACATGATCATTCTTCTCTGTTTCTCCGGGTTTTATATACTTAGCTTCTCCAAGATATACTCCTCCACCAATTCTAAAATTCTTTATGGGTTGAAGCATCAAGTTTGCAGCAAAGTCTTTTGAGTTATTATTTTCTGTAGTATTAATACCTGTCCCCTGAAACAAACCTATCTTATATTCGAGCAGATCATGCGTTTGCGTTTTCAACAAGTTACCGTATGCCATCACACCGGCATCACGTCCTGTATTATTCTTATTATTTTGTTGTCTCTGTACATCATCGCCCATTCCGATAAGAGCAGAAATAGAACGAGTGTTGAAAACTCCTTCAATATCGGTTAATGATATTTGATTTTCGAGCGAAAGAGGCGTCTTCATCTGTCCCAGCCTGATATTAAACTCTTTGGCCGGAGTCCATTCTCCCCAAAACTCGTATGGCATTGGGTTAACAAACTCTGCCAGAATAAAGTATTTCAAATTTTTGGTGAGTTCGCCACGCATCGATAAGAATATTACTCTCGGCTCAAAGTCATGCTTAACATTCGCTACATCGCTATATCTGTACATGAATAATCCATATCCTCCGAAACGCATGTATGGAGTATTAAAAGCCTGCCTGATTTTTTCGGTAGTCCCGTTTCCCAATGCACTTTTAGCTGGTGCATTTCCTCGTATCGAGTCGGCTTCACTTTGAGTCAATATATTTTTCTCCACTAATTTTTTTAACAGTTCACTATTTGAGTCCTGAGCATACACAAGGGTACATGCTACACATAGAGAGAGCACGAATAAGAGTTTTTTCATTAATATAATTTATTATTGTTTAAATTAACCTTATTTAAAGAAGCGACAAAATTAGTGTTTCCATCTAATATCAGCAACATCGTAATTCTTACAAGATTTCAGATTTTAATCTTTTCTCCCAGATACTTTGGCTCTTTGCCTGTAGCGATATCCACAAAGACTTTGACCCTTGCAAATAACTCCCTTATTTTTGTTCTGTATGACGAGCGGTTAAGTGACAAATCTTTTGCATTATATCCATAGGCTGTCAGCCCGTAATTCTGAGCCAAAAACACAGCCCGTTCGTTATGAAACTCTTGCGACACGACAATAAACGAATCCTGACCAAATATTTCATTCATCCTCACCACCGAATCGAGCGTACGCAAGCCCGCATAATCGCAATGTATAATACTGTCGGGCACGCCGGCTTCGACAAGAGCGGCACGCATATCGTCTGCCTCATTATAATCTTTGCGGCTGNNTATAATTCTTTCGCAGCCTGAATGCGGTAAGTGAAGTATAAATTGGGACGATTGCCTATATTCTTAGCAGCACCCAAAACCAACGCCGCTTTCTGAGGGGGTATGCTATCTACCTCATCATATACAAAACCTTTGGAATCGTGAGGGATTTTCCAATTAGCAAAAAGGATTGCTAAAACTGATAAAATCAGTCCGATTGATAATACCCAAAACATCCGCTTGAGCCTCTTTTTTGTCTTTGTCTTCATTAAATACGCTCCAATACCTTCTTTATTAAATCTTCTATCGAACCCTTGTAGTTTGAGTTTGATTCTCCTGCCAAACGATTGGCTATTATTGTGCATACAGTCATGGCCTTATGCCCCATCAACCGGCTCATTCCTGCCAACGGTGCGCTTTCCATCTCGTAGTTGGTAATCGAATCTTCCCCAAACCTGAATGACTCTATTTTACTATTGAGATCAGGATTAGCCAATGGCATGCGTACATATCGCCCCTGTGGCCCATAAAAGCCAATGGCAGATATGGTAACACCTTTTATCATGTCATGTCCTATGCGTTCTACCAATTCCTCATCGGCCTTTACAACATACGGAGCGCAGTGCTGGGGATTCCAGCCAACATGTTTCTTAAAGGTATCCTCAAAGTCAGCCAATGTCACTTTATCACGATTTGCATAATAGTTGAGTACTCCGTCGAAACCGATCGACTTTGCAGCAACCACATACGAACCAATTGGGCAATGAGGCTGCAATCCTCCTGATGTTCCTACACGCACCATTGTGAGCTGTTTGAAGTCTTTCTTTACTTCACGTGTCTTGAAATCAACATTAGCCAACGCATCCAATTCTGTAATTACAATATCTATATTATCGGGGCCGATACCATGCGAAAGAGCGGTAATGCGCTTCCCTTTATACGTTCCGGTAATCGTATGGAACTCCCGGCTTTGGATATCACATTCTACACTATCAAAAAAAGACGCGGTAAGGCTCACTCTGTCGGGGTCGCCCATCATTATTATTTTGCCCGATAATTGTTCCGGCTTTAGATGTAAGTGAAAAACACTGCCATCACTATTTATAATCAGTTCTGAATCGGGAATTATTCTCATATCGTTTATTTGTGTTTATTTACAAAGATATAAATTGTTTTACTTGGTTCTATTCTTTAGTTACTATTCATATAAAAAGTGACAAAACCCAAAAAACAACCAANNTGACAAAAGTGACACTTTTTGAAATGTTTTTTGTTGTTACCTTTTTTTTATTTTACATATCAGTTACAAAAAGAAATTGTTGTCGCATTCGCTCATATCCATCCTTAAAAAAACCACAGAGTAAAAAGAGTAACACAGAGTTTTTTGCAATAAAACAAATACCTCATTTTTTTTTGCCTATTACTTCAAAGCTTACTCTATTAGATAATTTTATTCTTAGAAAGCGAATTCCTATAAAGGAATTTATTCGATAGTCAACTCTTGGGTAGGATCCCAGAATACTTTCTTCCAATTGGCGATTCGGTCATTTATAACATTAACTCCTTCCTCTTCTAAGAGCTTCTGCATTTCGTTCGAGTTTCCGAATGCTTCTTTGGCTGAGAGTACACCCTGACTATTTACTACCCTATGCGCCGGAATACCGGAAATGACAGAATTGCACTCTCCCATCACCCTACCTACCAAACGTGACATATTGGGATAGCCGATAGCCTTAGCGATTGCGCCATAACTTGTAGCCCGACCATACGGAATAATCCTCACAACATCATACACTCCTCGTCTGAAATCTTCTTTATCCAAATGTGCCATTCTTCTTTTATTACAAGCTCTATTTTATAAAATATAAAGATATAAGCTTTAACTATAAGGATATATTATTCTATGAGAATTGTTATATTTGTACACCGTGATGATCTTAAATAAAAATCTAAATATCTAAAAAAGTAACCCATGAGTAAAACACTAAGATTATTCCTACTTTTAGTGTGCGCGCACACAACAATTCTTTTTGCCAATGAACCCGAGAAAACGCAACGAGATGATGGCGAATTATTTAAGGTAGCCATAGCCGGATATACATTTGTAAATTTCAATCTGGATGAGACCCTCAAAATGATGCAAGAGGTAGATGTTCACTATCTTTGCATCAAAGATTTTCATCTTCCGCTGAATAGTACCGACGAAGAAATTGCCGCATTCCATGCTAAACTGGCAAAGTATGATGTTACAGGTTATGCTGTAGGTCCTATCTATATGAAGACCAAAGAAGAAGTGGACAAAGCGTTTTATTATGCCAAACGTGTTGGCGTAAAACTTATCGTAGGTGTTCCCAATCATGAACTACTACCTTATGTAGACAAGAAAGTAAAAGAATATGATTTCAAATATGCCATTCATCTTCATGGTCCCGACATCGAACTATATCCGCATGCAGCTGATATCTATGAACATGTAAAAGACCTAGACTCTCGTATCGGAATGTGTCTCGACATTGGTCATGATGCACGTGCAGGACATGATCCGATTGCCGACCTAAAAAAATACAGCGACAGAGTGTTCGACATCCATATGAAGAATACAACCGCAGCAACTAAAGCCGGAAAGACAGGTGAAATCGGTCGGGGTATAATAGACATTCCTACTTTTGTGAGAATGCTTCGCGAAGTAAAATACTCAGGAGCTTGCAGCCTCGAATACGAGCGAAATATGAAGGCCCCTTTAGCCGGAATAGCCGAATCTATAGGTTATTTCAGAGGTGTGATTGATGCAACGAAATAAGGGAAAAACTTATTTTTGATACAACAGGATAGGCAGCAAGAAATTGTTGCCTATTTTTGTAATGAAAAAACTAGAAAATATGAAAATCATTCTTCTCGCTATAGGCAAAACCGATGCAGGCTATTTTGTAGAGGCTATCAACGAATATCAGAAAAGATTGGAACATTATATCCCTTTCGAGATACAAATTATACCTGACATAAAGAACACCAAAAGCCTTACGATGGAACAGCAAAAGGAGAAGGAAGGTGAGTTGATATTAAAAAACGTACAGCCGGGAGATTATCTCGTTCTGCTGGATGACAAGGGAAAAGAATATACCTCCATGCAATTTGCCACCTATATAGAAAAGAAAACACATACCGTAAGCAAGCGGCTTATATTTGCCATTGGAGGCCCTTATGGTTTCTCGGAAGCAGTATATCAAAAGGCGAATGAAAAACTAACTTTATCACGCATGACTTTTTCGCACCAGATGGTACGTCTTATATTTGTGGAACAGTTGTATAGAGCAATGACAATCTTAAACAACGAACCTTACCATCACGAATAATCTCTTATTCGAAACGAAGTGATTTTGCAGGAGATATTTTTGCTATCAGATAAGAAGGCCCAACCATAGCCAACACCGACAAGGTTAAGGTAGCAATGTTGATCAGAATAATGTGTAATATATTTATATCCACCGGCATTTCGGATACATAGTAAGTATTGGGATCTAGCTTTATCAAGCCAAAATACCGTTGAAGCAACAGCACAGTTAGGGCTATAATATTTCCCCACAACATACCTTTCAATATCAGGAATGAAGACACATAGAGAAATGTTTTGCGGATATTAAAATTTCGTGCACCAAGGGTTTTAAGTATACCAATCATATTGGTGCGCTCCAAGATTATAATAAGCAATCCCGATATCATCGTAAATACAGAAATGGCAAACATCAAGATCATGATTACCCATACATTCATATCCAACAGATCGAGCCAACTGAATATCATCGGGTTCATCTCTTTAATAGATCGGGTTAGAAATGTATTACCATCCACATCCCGATAAGTCATCATATCTAAATATATGTTCTGTGTAAGCTGATCCAGTTGGTCAAAATCGTTAACGAGCAGCTCTATACCGCTTACCTGATCGGGTTGCCACTTATTAAGCCTTTGTATAAGTCGGATATCTGTTACAACAAATAGTTTGTCGTAATCTTCAAAATTGGTACTGTATATCCCCGTAATATTAAACTTACGGGCACTGCGTTCCTGAACAAAATACGAAATAAAACTATCGCCTGTCTTCAGATTAAGTTTATCGGCTATATTCTTGGAGATAATAACCTGATTGGTGATTGTTGTATCATCAGGGTTGATAATCTTACCGTCAATCATATTCTTCTTGAAGAAGTCCCAATCGTAGTCTTTCCCTACCCCTTTTAGAATTATCCCCTGAAATGCACTATCTGTTTTTATGATACCCGGTTTTGTAGCATATATTTGCGCATGTGCTATACCCGTCTCATGGCTCAATGTATCTAAAAGACCGGGAGTAACAGCTACCGGCAATGTTTCGTAAGACGTGGTGTTATTCAGGTTGGTAATCTGAATATGAGAGCCGAAGCCAACAACCTTGTTGCGCACCTCTTTCTTAAAACCGATAACAATAGACAATGCCAGAATCATAGCTGCCAATCCTATTGCAACACCTGCAATAGCGATTTTAATAGCAGGTGAAGACGCTTTTTTCTCTCCTTCGCCTTTACTAAAATGGATCCGCTTGGCTATAAATAACTCTAAGTTCAATTTTTTATTCTTTTAAAATAGAAATCCTTGCTCACTTTCTCTCTTCCTTCCCAGATGTTTATAGGCAAGGTCTGTCACTTCACGTCCACGAGGAGTACGTTTCATAAAACCTTCCTTGATAAGGAACGGCTCATATACCTCTTCGATCGTCCCTCCGTCTTCTCCCAATGCGGTTGCTATTGTAGAAATTCCTACCGGCCCCCCTTTGAATTTATCGATCAGGATAAGTAATATTTTATTATCAATCTCATCCAATCCATACTTATCTATATTCAACGCTTCGAGAGCATAAGAAGCGATATCTTTGTCTATCTTACCCGACCCTTTTACCTGAGCAAAGTCACGCACACGGCGCAGCAAGGCATTCGCAATACGGGGCGTACCACGACTACGTGAAGCAATTTCTATAGCAGAATCTTTCGAAGCAGGTACATTCAATATATCTGCCGATCGTAAGATAATATGCACAAGGGTATCTATATCGTAATATTCGAGATGCATGTTTATCCCAAAACGGGCACGCAGAGGGCTTGTAAGCAGACCACTACGAGTCGTTGCACCAACAAGGGTAAACGGATTGAGTTCTATCTGTACAGAACGAGCGCTAGGCCCTTTATCTATCATTATATCGATGCGATAGTCTTCCATCGCACTATACAGATACTCTTCCACAACGGGCGATAGGCGATGTATTTCATCGATGAAAAGAACATCGTTTGGTTCCAACGAAGTAAGCAGTCCGGCTAAGTCTCCGGGCTTATCTAATACAGGTCCTGATGTGATCTTAAACCCTACACCAAGCTCATTGGCTATAATATTCGACAGGGTTGTTTTACCAAGTCCGGGAGGGCCATGCAACAGAGTATGGTCGAGCGATTCGCCGCGCATTTTTGCAGCTGTCACAAAGACTTGTAAATTTTCTACAACTTTACTCTGTCCACGAAAACTCTGGAAGGTGAGAGGGCGCAACGCATTCTCAAACTCCTTCTCATTTTCATTTATATTCTCCCTGTGTATATTAAATGTTCCTTCCATAATGTATGGTTGCAAATTTACATCAATATATTCAATTTACAGACAGATACCGATTGATTTGCAATTACTAAAAATATAAAAGATTTAAATATTCTTCATTTTAATCGTAAAATAATATTTCTTTGTGGTTCATTTTCAAGATATACGCCAATGCTTCGCAAAATTATAGAATGGGATAAAGAACTCTTTTTGTATCTGAACAGTAAACATATCGGTTGGCTCGACCCTGTTATGTTATTTTTCAGTTCGTACCATTTCTGGGTGATTATGTGTATTCTGATGGCTGTATTTATCTATTACAGATTAGAGATTTGGAAGAAAACGAGCGTTGTCTTTTTCTTGCTTTCTATCGGTGCAAGTGCATTATTAACCAACATTATTAAGATGATGGTAGAACGTCCACGTCCGATACATAATCAAGATTGGACAGGTGTTATACATGCAATAGAAAGGTACAGTTCGAGTACAAGCTTCTTCTCGTCCCATTCTGCAACAACGTTTACGATGGCTACTTTTTTCCTTTTATTATTCCGTAAGACCGGCTCTAAGTATTACGGTTATCTGGCAATAATTTGGGCTACAGTTGTCGCATATAGCCGCATCTATCTTGCCAAGCATTATCCTATCGATGTTGCTTGCGGTATATTATTTGGAATCACAATTGGTATTATAGGATATAAGCTCCTTGAATATTATAAAAACAAGAAGAAAGGATTAAACCCTTAAAATATCTCTACCGATGGTTGATAAAAATGAATGCGAATGTAACTAAAGAAGAAGCTATCACAACAAACAAAAATGATAAAACCATACTGACTAACGTCTTACATACAGTCTTGATAGGTGAATTCTTCCCAAACAATTGTATATATACCCAGAATTGATATAAATAGCAAAATAAGAAAGTCAGTAATACGCCCCATATGGAGAGGGTGAAATAATAAATAGGATAAGTCAAAATAAGAATTAGGATCTGCATTCCTACTATATATGAGTTTATAACCAGAAACTCCACGAAATTGTAACCTGACTTCTTAAATACTATATAGGATGCTAATGCATAAAATGGAATAAAAGCCAGCATAACAAAAGAATAATGCCCATACATCCAATCGAAAACCAATTGACTGTAATTATTGGCTGCAGCATCTGTCTGGAGATAGGCAAATGAGTTTTCAGGATATACTTTTAGGAAAAAACATATAAATCCGTATATAGTTCCTAAAATAAGAATAAATGAAAACGGTTTGAAATGGGTGATTCTTTTACCCGATAAATATTCGCGAATAGACTCACCAGGTCTCGTAATGAGTTCTTTTATCGTATACAAAATTCCTCTATCTACATGAAAAACACTATGCTGTATTTCGTGTAGAATATAATGAAAATTAATACGCTCAGTAGCTGTTGATTGCCCACAGGCTGAGCAATATTTTCCGGAGACAGGAGTACTACAATTTTTACATATATCTGACATATTATTATTTACTCTATTAGATTTAAATTCTGTAATTACAACCATTTCCCAACCTTCCGCTTTTCCAACCCGGAATATATTTTCAGGAAAAGAGGGAAAGCTCTTCCAATAGGAAAAAAGAAACGAAACAACAAGGATGGGTAAACATTCTCCTTCCCTTTTTCGATCCCTCTGATAATTTTTTTTGCTACAGTTTGCGAGTTTTGTGTAGGAAATGGCAAAGGCGTACTATCTTCTCCGGTTGCTTTATCAAAAAATGCAGTGCGGGTGGCAACAGGGTAAACTGCTGTTATTTGTAAGTTTTCAGACTGCTCGTACCTATAGGTTTGCACAAAATGATGCAATGTGGCTTTTGTAGAACAATACAATGAGTAAGCAGGCAAAGAAACCAAGCCTGCTCCCGATATAGTACAAGCAAATGCAACTCTTTTATTGTTACTGTCAGCTACTAGCTTCTCGAGTGAATAGATCGGGGAAAATACGTTCAGATTGAAAATATTCTCTATATGCTGCCAATCGGGGTTATTTATTTTTTCGAGGTAAGCAAAACCGGCATTAGCGATAAAGACATCAACTCCCCCGTCAAATATTTCTTGAGCATAATTGAATACATTATCAACTCCATCTTTACTGCTTACATCAGCAGCATAAGGGTATACAATTCCTTCTTTTTGAGGGATACGGTCAGCATGACGGGCAACAGCTACAATTCTGACATTNNCGATATAAGGCTAAAATATCGAGCATATCTCTCCCTATTCCTGAAGAGGCGCCTGTGAGAATGATATTTTTACCTTTTAAATCCATGATTTTATGTCCTTATCTTATCAAAGCCTTCTCCATAAACACCCCGAACAGTACTTTGTGAGATAAATGCCTTCTCATCAATACTTTTAATCAGGCGGAATATCTCCAGAGCTTCGTTGCGCTTAGCTAAGACAATCAGAACCTTTGTTGGCTTCTTCGTATACCATCCCATACCATCCAAAACAGTACAGCCCCGGTGCAATTCATGGTTTATGGCAGTGGCTATAATTTCATATTTTTCGGAGAAAACAAGTATCTGAACCGACTGACGGAATCCGTTGATAACCATATCTATACTATATGTCATCACACCCATCACAATGAGCCCGTATATAATGGTCTGATAATTCTGGAATACAAAATACGAACAACTTATTATCACAAAGTCGCACAAAAGCATTCCTCGCCCAAAAGCTATATTTTTATACTTATTGATAAGTGCTACAACGATATCCGTACCTCCCGTACTACCATTCGAACTGAATACCAACCCTATCCCAACTCCGCACATCATCCCTCCGATAACACCTGAAAGAAGCGGCTCATTTTTTACGATGGGCTCAGTTATCATAGACTGACAAATAGTAAGCAGAAAAGTGAGTACAACAACTCCATAGATGGTCTTTATCATAAACTTAAGACCGTGAACTTTAAGAGCCACAAACAACAATCCACAGTTTACAAGAAAATACGTATACTGCAAAGGAATCTTCGCATTTGTAGCGTATTCCACAAGCAGGGCTATCCCTGTTAACCCTCCGGTAACGATACCTCCGGGTTTTATAAATCCAATAAGCCCTACGGCATAAAGAGCCAGTCCAACAAATATAGTTGCGTAATCCTTCCAGTAAAACTCCTTTAAATATCTTTTAGGCATGGATTGTTATTGATTACAATACGACATTTATCATTTTCTTGGGAACAAAGACGACCTTCTTCGGAGTTTTTCCGTCAAGCCATTTCTGAGCCAGCTCATGACTTAACACCGCTTTCTCAACATCAGCTTGTACAGCATCTGCCGAAAACTCAAGTTCGAAACGAACCTTACCGTTAAAAGCGACTCCATATTTGAATGAATCTTCTGCAAGATATTCTTCATTAAAAGCAGGCCATTTTGCATCACAAACAGATATTGTATTACCCAATGCAGACCAAAGCTCTTCGGAAACGAATGGAGCAAAAGGAGCAAGCAAGGTAACCAACTCTTGTAAAATCGCTTTTTTACTGCATCTTAAAGAAGTTAATTCATTCACACAAATCATAAACGCTGAAACAGATGTATTGAATGAGAACGACTCGATATCAGCAGACACCTTTTTTATAAGCTTATGCAATGATTTTAGCTCTTCTTTTGTCGGTTCTTCATCGGTAACAACAAACTCTTCACCTTTATAGAACAGACTCCACACTTTACGTAAGAAGCGGTGAACACCATCGATACCATTCATATCCCAAGGTTTGGACTGCTCCAATGGCCCAAGGAACATTTCGTACATACGCAGTGTGTCTGCTCCGTACTTTTCGGCTACATCGTCAGGATTTACGACATTGTGATATCGTTTACCCATTTTTTCGATATTCCATCCGCAAACATACTTACCACCTTCAAGTATAAATTCGGCAGTCTCGTATTCAGGTCTCCATGCTTTGAATCTATCTATATCAAGCACATCATTATGCACAATATTTACATCCACATGGATTTCTGAAGTTTCATATTCATCTTTCAGGTTATAAGATACAAATGTATTTGTTCCATTGATACGATATACTAAGCTGCTTCGCCCTTGTATCATACCCTGATTAATCAGTTTCTTGAATGGCTCATCTTCACACGAAACGCCTATGTCGAATAAAAATTTATCCCAGAAACGGCTGTATATCAAGTGACCGGTAGCATGCTCTGTACCACCGATGTACAAATCAACATTGCGCCAATATTCATTTTTCTCTTTCGAAACCAGTTCCTTATCATTGTACGGATCCATATAATGCAGATAGTACGCCGATGAACCGGCAAATCCCGGCATTGTATTCAGCTCGAGAGGGAATATTGTCTTGTGGTCTACCTTAGCAGTATCTACAACTTTTTCATTGGCTTCATCCCATGCCCATTTAGTAGCACGTCCTAATGGCGGTTCTCCCGATTCAGTAGGCAAGTATTTATCTACTTCGGGCAACTCAAGAGGTAGTTTATCTAATGGCAACATATAAGGAAGACCCTCTTTGTAATACACAGGGAATGGCTCTCCCCAGTAACGTTGGCGGGAGAAGATAGCATCACGAAGACGGTAATTTACTTTTACACGTCCTAGCTTGTTTTCTCTTACATATTCTTTTGTTTTCTCAATCGCTTCCTTAACAGTCATTCCATCTAGGAATCCTGAATTCATCATGATTCCTTCTTTTGCGTCAAAACTTTCTTCCGAAACATCACATCCTTCAATCAAAGGTATAATCGGCAAGTTGAAATGTTTAGCAAAAGCATAGTCACGGCTATCGTGTGCAGGAACAGCCATAATTGCACCTGTACCATAACCGGCAAGCACATAATCAGAAACCCAGATCGGTATTTCTTTGCCGTTAAGAGGATTTATAGCATACGAGCCGGTGAATACTCCTGATATTTTTTTATCCATCAGGCGGTCACGCTCAGTGCGACGTTTTGTAGCATCCAGATATTTTTCTATTTCGGCTTTTTGCTCGGCAGTTGTCACCTGAGGAACGTATTCACTTTCGGGAGCAAGTACCATAAATGTAACACCAAAGATGGTATCGGCACGGGTAGTAAAGATTTCGAATTCAACATCCGAATCTTTTACTTTGAATTTCATTTCTGCACCTTCGCTACGTCCAATCCAGTTGCGTTGTGTTTCTTTGATAGAATCACTCCAGTCTATTTTATCCAGACCTTCGAGCAAACGCTGTGCATACGCCGACACACGCAAGCTCCACTGGCGCATCAAGCGTTGTTCTACAGGATAGCCTCCACGCTCCGACAAGCCATTTATAACCTCATCATTAGCCAACACAGTACCTAAAGCCTGACACCAGTTTACAGTTGTTTCGCTGCGGTAGGCTATACGGTAGTTGAGCAATATTTCTTGCTTTTGTTTTTCGGAATATGACTTCCAGTCGGCAGCACTAAATTGCAATTCTTCGCTGCAAGCTATATTCAGACCTTCTGTGCCAACTTGTTCGAAAGCAGCGATCAGTTCGGTAATCGGACGTGCCTGGTTCTCATCATAGCAATAGTAGCTGTTGAACATTTGAATAAATGCCCATTGCGTCCATTTATAATATCTGGGGTCGCAGGTCTGTATTTCACGACTCCAATCGTATGAGAAGCCAATCTTATCCAACTGCTCACGGTAGCGGTTTATATTCTGCGCTGTAGTAATGGCAGGATGCTGCCCTGTCTGTATAGCATATTGTTCGGCAGGAAGTCCGTAAGCATCATAACCCATTGGATGGAGAACATTGAAACCTTTCAGCCTCTTGTAGCGAGAATATATATCGGATGCGATATATCCGAGCGGATGCCCTACATGCAGCCCTGCTCCTGATGGATAAGGGAACATATCAAGGACATAATATTTAGGTTTGCTTTTATCCTCTTTTACTTTGTAAGTTTTATTATCAATCCAATATTGATGCCAACGTTTTTCTATTTCTTTAAAGTTGTATTCCATAGCCGAATATCTTGCAATTTTTTATTGGCGCAAATATAGTTATTTCTTCAGATTTAAACGAATTAATAACGATGCTTTCAGAGCATAATTTACATGTTCTGTTTTTATATATAAAAGAAATTGAGGGATTTTAGTATAAATTTGAGGATATAGTATAAAAAAAGAGCAGCAGGGAAAACAATGTCTCCTCTGCTGCTCTCTTTCTATAATTTTTAGTTTTCGGGCTCTACCCAATCACCATTCTCTTTTATAAGCTGAACAAGACGCTCTACAGCTTCCGCTGAAGAAATATTTTTCTCTATAAGGTTCTTCTTTTTGTAAAGAGAAATTTTGCCTTTCTCTGCGCCTACATAGCCATAGTCGGCATCAGCCATTTCTCCGGGACCATTGACAATACATCCCATCACACCTATTTTAAGATGTTTGAGGTGCGAAGTTGCCCCTTTCACCAATGCAACAGTTGTCTGTAGATCAAATAAGGTACGTCCACAGCTCGGACAAGAAATATATTCGGTTTTGCTTGTACGCACACGTGATGCCTGCAAAATACCAAACATATATGCATCGATATTTTTTAGAGGAATTACTCCTTCGTTCTGCAACATAATACCATTCCCAAATCCATCGAGATACAATGTCCCGAAGTCTGCTGCGGCTTTTATCTGAATGTCTTCCGACTCATTTTCTGTATAGCGACGATTGAGAACAACAGGCGTATCACAATCGTTATTCATCAATGTGTGAATAAAAGCACGCTGTTCGCCTACTCCGTTGATATGATCGGTAGAAAGAATAACAACGATAGACTTATCATTCTTCAACAACGCTAAAATATCTTTATCCAACTCAGGATAAGACAAGCGGAGGAATTTTATAGCCGAATTTGTTTCGCTGATTTTATTCCAATTCGATTTATCAAACAACGGATAAGTATTTTCCTCACCTTTCCAGCCCTCAAGGTCTATAATAGAAGGAATTGCCCTAGGTGCAGCAATAGGAAGCTCCTTGCCTACATATAAATAGTCGGGCAAGAAATGACTATTTAGCTCAAAATTACCTTGCGAACGATCTGAAATGACAACAGGAACACTATCACCTCCAATATTTCCTACTACATACGTCTCACGTCTGTCGGTAGAAAAAGGCGAGAACTTATCACTTGCTGTGGCTACTATTTCAGGATGATTTTCTTTTTGCTTAATATATGCTATCAGCTTACGGGCAACCGGTACTTCATACTCAGGATCTTCGCTCAACGACACACGAATCGTGTCTCCGATTCCATCCGACAGGAGCGAGCCTATACCAACCGCCGACTTGATGCGCCCATCTTCACCGTCTCCGGCTTCGGTTACACCTAAATGCAAAGGAAAATTAAGACCTTCTTTTTCCATACGAGCAATCAGCAGGCGTACAGCCTTTGACATGACCACCGTGTTTGATGTCTTCATCGAAATGGCAATATCCTTAAATCCTTCTTCGAGGCAGATATGTAAAAATTCCATACAGGATTCTACCATTCCTTCAGGTGTATCACCATAGCGGCTCATAATACGATCGGAGAGAGAACCGTGATTTACCCCGATACGGATAGCCGTCTTATGTTCTTTACAGATATCGAGTAAAGGAACTAGTTTAGCTCGTATTTTTTCTATTTCCTGAGCATATTCTTCGTCAGTATATTCGAAAGTTTCGAAAGTTTTTACCCTATCTACAAAGTTTCCCGGATTGATACGTACTTTTTCTACAACCTTAGCTGCGGCCTCGGCTGCACGAGGGTTGAAGTGTATATCGGCAATGAGCGGAGTATTATATCCTCGCCCACGCACCACTTCTTTTATATTTTTCAGATTATCGGCTTCGCGAACCCCCTGTGCTGTAAGGCGCACATAGTCGGCTCCGGCTTCTACTATTCTTATTACCTGTTCGGCACTTGCTTCTGTATCGTTCGTATTGGTGTTTGTCATCGACTGCACCCTGATAGGGTTATTTCCGCCCAGTGGAGTATTCCCTATTCTGGTTTCGGATGACAGACGTCTTTTATAATTAAAGTAATTCATATGAATTTTATGTTGTTTTTTAGTTGGGATCCGAATATTATAACAAAGATAAACTTTTTTTGTTTCACTGATAAGGAATCCCTGTGAGCGTTAATTAGGCAAGAGAAAAATACTTGTTTCTCATTTGCTTTAAAAATAAATTTTTAATGTTTATTTTTACAGAAAAGATTTAATACCATGACAAAAAGAACATTACTCTTACCCTTTTTCTGCCTTTTGTGCTTTGCTTCAGCACTTCACGCAGAAGTAAAACTAGCTAACATCTTCTCCAACAACATGGTTCTTCAGCGTGACAAACCTATCAAAATATGGGGTTGGGCTGACAAGAATGAAGCTGTTGAAGTACACTTTCTGAATCAAATAAAAAAAGTAAAGGCCGATAAGAATGGCGCTTGGGTTGCAACACTCAATCCTGTATCGTATGGCGGTCCTTACACAATGGAAGTAAAAGGAAAAAAGAATAGCATCACATTGAATGATATCCTTATCGGTGAAGTATGGCTATGTTCGGGACAATCGAACATGGAAATGGCTGTACACGGATGGGGATCAGTCTATAACTATGAGCAGGAAATAAAGGATGCCAATTATCCTCAGATACGTGCATTCAACGTAGTGAAAGATATCAGCATGAAACCCAAAGACAATCTAGGCGGAACATGGCAGGTATGTTCTCCTCAAACCGTATCGGAGTTCTCTGCCGTTGCATACTTTTTTGCTCGCAAATTAAATAAAGAATTGAACATCCCTGTAGGCATTATCAACTCCTCGTGGGGAGGGACAGATATAGAAACATGGACAAGTAGCGATGCTTTTAACAGCCTTCCCGAGAAATTCAGAGAAAGATACAAAGACTTTAAGGTTGACAACTTTGATGAGTTTGCCAAAACCAATGAAGAAAACAAAGCTAAATACCTAAATGCACTGAATAATGATCCGGGCATCAGTGAAAAATGGTACGAACCTTCATTCAACACCTCAGCGTGGAACAAGATGCAATTGCCACAGATGTGGGAAAATGTAATTGGCAATATTGATGGTATCGTATGGTTCAAATATAACATTTCGCTACCAAAAGAAAGTGAAGGAAAAGCTGCGACAATAGATTTAAGCGTAATAGACGATAATGACATTGTATGGATAAACGGTATAAAAATTGGAGAAACAGAAGGTTATGCGGTTAAGAGGAGCTACAAGATACCGGAAAATGTACTGAAAAGTGGAAACAATACCATTGTTGTAAAAATCACCGATAACGGTGGCGGTGGGGGTATATATGGAAAAACAGAACAAATGTATCTGCAAGTGCAAGGGAAGCAATACCCTTTGGCCGGAGAATGGCAATACAAAGAAGCCGTAACCAACAAAATGTATCAGTTTATCGATATTTCTCCTAATATGTATTATTCGCTGCTATACAACGGTATGATAAACCCTATAACCGGATTAGCCATCAAAGGAGCTATCTGGTATCAGGGAGAAAATAATGCATCGCAGGCGTACAACTATCGTACCCTATTCCCTACAATGATAAACAACTGGCGTACAAAATGGGGCTACGAATTCCCATTCTACTGGGTACAGCTGGCTAGTTATACGGCAAAGGACGACAAGCCGGTGAATAGCGAATGGGCAGAATTGCGTGAAGCCCAAACAATGACACTATCTCTTCCTCAAACAGGTGAAGCTGTGATTACAGATATAGGCGATGCAGATGACATTCACCCTCGCAACAAACAGGATGTTGGCCTTCGCCTTGCTCTTATCGCACTCAATAAAGATTATGGCAAGAAGGATATCGTATATTCAGGCCCTACCTTTAAAGAAATGAATATTGAAGGCAATAAAGCAGTCATTTCGTACAACAACACAGGTAAAGGGCTATGCGTAAAGAACAAGTACGGATACGTTGAAGGTTTTACCATTGCAGGAGCAGATCAGAAGTTTGAATGGGCGAAGGCTTATATCGACGGAGATAAAGTAGTGGTTTACTCAGAGAAGATAGCTAACCCTGTGGCTGTACGCTATTCTTGGGCAAATAATCCGGATGTGAATCTGTTTAATCAAGAAGGATTGCCTGCCGCACCTTTCAGAACTGATAATTGGAAAGGAATTACACAGCACGATTAAAAGAATAGAAAGAATAAAACAGGCTGTCCTAAAAGTAGAAATTACGTTTAGGGCAGCCTGTTTTATATAAGTCACTATCGTCTATTACGTGGGTGATGTTCTATGATTTCCTGACGCAGATACTCCCTGTCCATATGCGTGTAGATCTCGGTAGTGGTGATCTTTTCATGTCCGAGCATCAATTGAATAGCTCTGATATTTGCACCACCTTCAAGCAAGTGTGTCGCAAACGAATGGCGGAAGGTATGTGGACTGATCGTTTTCTTTATACCAGCCTGTATAGCGTATTCTTTAATAAAATGAAAGACCATAATACGGGATATCGCAGTGCCTCTGTTACTTAGAAAGAGGGCATCCTCCGAACCTTTCTTTACATTTATTTCCTTGCGGTATATCAAATATTTTTCTATTTCCTTGATTGCCGTGTGCGATATAGGGACAAGACGCTGCTTACTCCCCTTACCTTGTACCTTGATAAAACCTTCATCAAAAAACAGATCGGAGAATTTGAGTGTAGTAAGTTCTGAGATACGCAAGCCACAACTATAAAGGGTTTCTAAGATTGCACGATTGCGTTGCCCTTCTTTCGTTGACAGATCGATCACCGACATTAATTTTTCTATTTCGTCAAGAGCAAGTACGGTTGGTAACTTCAATCCGATCTTCGGACTATCGAGTAATTCGGTCGGGTCGTTTTGCATATAGCCATCCAACACTAAGAAATCATAAAACGACTTTATCCCTGAGATGATCCTTGCTACAGAACGTGCATTTATCCCTATATCATACAATTGGGCTACAAACTGTTGCAGATTATCGAGCGTAACATCTTCTACTTTCAGATTCTCATTTTGCAGAAACCCCGATAGTTTAGCCAAATCAGTCATATATGCATCAATGGAGTTGGGCGATAATGATTTCTCCAACAATAGATAATTCCTGTATTTTCTGACTATATTATCTTCTTTTGCCATCCTGCTATATTGATAAGCCGATATCCATAAAGAATATCTTTTAACCTTATTTCATTTATTTATAACTACAAATATATATCTTTGTAGACGGAGTATAGTACATCCGGATTATCTTAATTGTTTTTAGTTTTTATGAAGATTTTCAAATCTATATTCAACTATCTTATTACCAGATATACAAAAGTACAGTTACTTATTATATTGGTAATCATATTTTTTGCATTCTTCATCAGCGATAGCAATATATTTGCCCGCTTTGGATATGATGCAAAAATAATGGAGTTGAATAGCCAGATAGATTATTACCGTGAGAAAACGGAACAAGATAAGGAAAAATTGAAGTTGCTGGAATCTGATAAAGACCAGATCGAAAAATTTGCACGCGAAAACTACCTGCTTAAAAAAGACGATGAAGATGTCTTTGTGGTAGAATAACATATCTAATTTTGTAATGAAGCAAAACCCTAAGCTTAAAAACATTCTGTTTCAAATATCAGCTATACTAATTCTTTTAGCTGCAATCATTTATTATTTCCAGCCCGAAATAGCCAAATATATACTGATAGCCGGAGCTGTGGGGTATACAGCCATTACCTTTACGACGCCTTATCCGGGAAAGAGCTTCCGAGGAAAGCGACTCTTCAATATAATGGTGTTTGCAGCATTGCTGATGTGTGTATCAGCCTATCTGATGTTTGTAAATATTACAGGATGGGTAGTCACCATACTTATTGCCGCTATACTTACTTTATATGGTACCATTGCCATGTCGATGGAGTATAAAAAAGAGCAAAAAGACGAGGATTAAAAAATGAAAGGGACTACTATATTTCTATAATGTAATCCCTTTCCCAATCTCTATTTACAATAAATGCTTAATCACTAAGCGAGGAGATTATATTTTCAGACCCAACATCAGGGCTTCATACCCAATGCGGAAATGTATCCTGCGTTCTTCTTGCAATGTTTAAATTTCATATTTTCCAGTAAATCAGTCATCGCTTTTTTCACGACCTCTTGATTTGATCTTGCTGCTCGTATTTTTGCAAAATTTCCCCTGTCTTGCTTGGTATACTCAACTATCAAATCCCAATTTTCGGGTTTAGGTATCGTTACCATACAGCTATTAGGAACCATTTTCTTATACGGCCAGTAATGCCATCCTATATTGTTGCGCTCCATCAGGCGTGTCCATCCGGCAATCCACTGGTCTGTATTTTCGCCCGTTTCGCCCATATAAATTGGTAAATTCACACTATCTCTAAACTGTACAAAATCCTGAATATTAGACTGCAATGTGTCGCACCAATAGCGATGGCAGGTATACATCAGTTTATCATCAAATTTAGAGTCTTTAAACATCTTGAAGTTTCCATTCCACTGTGCTCCGCCAAGCAACACAATATGATTCTTATCTACCATGCGGATCGTGTCTACACATCTTTTGTATAGCGGCTCTAACGAATCATTCAAGTGAGCATACTCTTTGAGAAAATAATGCGCTATGGGCTCATTCAGAAGATCATAACCCAGTACAATTGTGTCATTCGCATAATGCTCCGCTACTTTTTTCCATATATCACAAAACAATTCTTTGCTCGGCTCACTTTCCATCAGCCAAGGATATCCGTAGCTATCATCAATATTATCACCTGTTTGTCCCCCCGGAGCATCATGCATATCCAGTATAACATACAAACCCTCTTGGCGACACCACTCTACGACCTGATCTATCATCCCAAAACCGTTATGATCGGAAGCCTGTCCCATATAATCTTCATTCGTAAAGAGTTTATAATGAAACGGTATCCTCACTGAATTCATTCCGGTTTGTTTGATATATTTTATATCTTCTTCTGTTATATAATTCTTTTTAAACTCATTCCAAAACCAGTTTGTGAAATCAGGCCCAACCATTTCACAAAAAGCCTCATTGATCAGGCGATACGAACTTGCATCCTGAAAGAGAAACATATATCCTTCGGGATTGAGCCAGTTACCCAAATTGATTCCTTGAATAAGAAATTTTTTACCATCGGGCTTTATCAAATTAGGTCCCTCTACACGGATAAAGCGATCGGAAGATTGTTTCTCTTCCTTCTTCGATTGACAGGATAGAAAGATTATAAGCAAGGGCAATAAGTAAAATAATTTTCTCATAGTTTTTATATTATAATTGCGTTTTGACATAAGAAGAGGCTGTCTTAAAAATCAGTAACTATTCTTATATAAGACAGCCTCTTGTTGTACTTTATTCTGTCACAGAGAAAGTACCCTTTAGGGTAGCGTTGCTATGACCGCCTACCCAAACATTAAAATCACCTTTTTCAGCCTTCTTTACTAAATCTCGACCGTAGAATGCTAAATCATCTGTTGTAAGTTTAAATTCAATTGTCTTTGCTTCTCCTGCTTTCAGTGCTACTCGTTGAAAGCCTTTCAATTCTTTCACAGGGCGTACAACCGAGCCTACAACATCCTGTACATAGAGCTGAGCAACTTCTGTTCCATCTACACTTCCTGTATTTTTAAGAGTTGCTTTTACCGTCAGTGTACCATTCATAGGAACAGTTGAAGCGGAGAGCGTTATATTTGAATATTCGAATGTCGTATAAGAAAGTCCATATCCGAAAGGAAATAGCGGATCTTTACCCGAATCTAAGTAAAAGGATGTATTACCAAGAGAGGTCTGCCCTGCTTCGAGTGCAATATCATCGAGTGCCATCACCTTCTCAGGAGCCGGACGCCCCGTATTATTATGGTTGTAATACATCGGTATCTGCCCCACCTCACGTACAAACGTAGCTGGAAGCTTTCCACTTGGATTGGCTTTTCCGAATAATAGATCGAGAATAGCAACCCCCCCCATCGTTCCGGGATGGAAGTTAAATAATACCGCATCAGCATACGGAAGATCCCGCTCTATTGTTAGCGGACGACCTGCCATAATAACTAATACTACAGGTTTACCTGCACTTTTTACCGCCTTCAGCAAGTCTGATTGTAATCCTATCAGATTGATATTGGATAAAGAGTGAGCTTCTCCTGAAAGGATGGCTTCTTCTCCCAAGAAAACTACAGCCACATCAGCCGAGGCTGCAGCTTGTTTGGCCTTTTCAAAATTAGCAGTACTCTTATCACGGGAATATGCTAAGCCTTGCTCGTATACATAATTAACATCTTTATATTCTCCTTTGAGCGCAGCAATAGGAGTTACCGTGTAATTCTTATCGCCGTCAAAAACCCATGTTCCCATCTGATCGTGTGGCGCATCTGCCATCGGCCCTATAATAGCCACCTTTTTGCCTCGTGACAATGGTAATGTATTATTATCATTCTTCAACAAAATAGCAGACTCTATAGCAGCCTGTCTTGCAGCTTTTAGATGTGCATCAGCATATAAGACAGATTCCTTCTTGGTATCTACATAAGGATTTTCGAATAGTCCCATCCGGAATTTGATACGAAGTATATTACGTACCGCATTATCTATTGTTTCTACCGAAACTTTTCCTTCTTTTACCAATTGCGGCAAATACTGAACATATGATCCACTAACCATTTCCATATCCAGACCCGCATTGGCTGATATTTCAGCTACTTGTTTACTATCCTTAGCAAATCCGTGAGCGATCATCTCGGTCATTGAAGCCCAGTCGGAAACCACAAATCCATCAAATTTCCATTCGTCACGCAAAATCTTTTTCAGTATATAACTATTCCCCGAAGCAGGAATACCATCATTATCGTTGAATGAAGTCATAAGTGTTGCAGCACCTGCTTTAATTGCCTGTTGGAATGGAGACAGATATACATTGTGCAATAAAATGGGAGGTATATTTGTACTGTTATAGTCACGTCCGCCTTCGGCTGCGCCATATCCCACAAAATGCTTTACACATGCAGCAATAGAATTAGGATCATTGAGATTTCCATTTCCTTGAAAACCCTTTACCATAGCAGCACCTAGTATACCCGCCAGATATGGGTCTTCACCCAAACTTTCGGCTATACGCCCCCAACGTGCATCACGAGATATATCAAGCATCGGAGCAAATGTCCATGTGACACCTGTAGAACGAGCTTCTACGGCAGCAATACGCGCTCCTTCTTCCACTACTTGTGGGCTGAAAGAAGCTGCTTGTCCTAATGGAATAGGGAATATTGTTTTAAATCCGTGAATTACGTCACGTCCTATAATCAGAGGAATACCCAGCCGGCTGTTTTCCATCGCTTCTTTCTGAAGCTTGTTAACCATTTCCGGATCGGTAACATTCAGCAAAGAACCTATACCACCCGCCTTAACTGGCTGAATGATGCTATTATCTAACATCTGTGCCGAAGCTTGCCGGATGAGAGCAACCTTTTCAGCCTTGGTCATTTGCGAAGGCTTTTTCTGCCCCTGACCACCGGCAATGCCCATCCTTTCGAGGAAGGTATTCATATCATCTTCGCTATATTGAGCGATAGCCTTATCGTCTACAGCGAAGAAGCTAACCTGATTCATTTGCCCTATTTTTTCTTCAAGGGTCATTTTTGAAATGAGGTTTTCAATACGCTTCTCCACATCGTCTTGAGCCAAACATGTTGAATACAAACCAAACAATACGGATATACCTAACAATCCTAATTTTCTAATTATCATATATTTTATTCTTTTTGATATACTCTTACATAATCAATCTCATAAGTAGCCGGCAAAGCTGATTCGTCAACACCCTGAGCTCCTCCCCAGTTGCCTCCCCATGCAAGGTTTAGCTTGAGGTAAAACGGAGCATTAAACGGCCAGGTATCTTTGTTTCCTTTTTTATCATTTTCAAAAGTAAAAACAACTTTACCATCTATATATGTCGTTATTTTATCTGCCGTCCATTCAAGGGCATATACGTGAAACTCAGTCTCAAGATCCGCAACCGCTTTTTCTGCCTCTTTTTGAGTATTTATACTATGATTGTAAGATTTAGTATGAATCGCAGAGTGCGTCACATCTTTTTGATAACCTACATATTCCATAATATCAATTTCGCCATCATCGGGCCAAGCCGTGAAATTTTTTGGCATCATCCAGAAAGCAGGCCAAGTGCCTTTTCCTCCGGGAAGCTTCAGCCGTGCTTCAAAATAGCCGTACTGCCAGCTTTTATTTGTATTCACACGAGCAGATAATATCTCTTTTCCAATCTTTTTAGCAATTATTTTCAGTGAACCATCGTATATCATGGCACAGGTATCTGTTCCTCTATGACCTGCAATATAAGTTTGCAACTCATTGTTTACCCAACCCGGAGCAGCCGTTTCATAAAACCATTCGGTTGAATTGGGTAATACTGCTTTTCCTTCATTTGTTCTTGGGTCATTAAATTCATCTTGCCAAACAAGGGTGTATCCCGAAGGAACATAGTTGACCTCTTTTCCTGCCTCTTGCTTGATGATGTATTCTTTTTTGTCAGCACCTCTACTAAAGGTTAAGGTAGCTGTACGTTCTAATGTCGTGTTATTGGTCGTTACATTTACTTTTATAGTTGTAGTTTCATCGGCATAGCCTACCGTAGGTGTGATTGTACACCACGATTGGTTCGACGAAATTGTATAGTACCTGTTTGATTTTATTATTATTTCTTTCTCTCCAACATCGCTTGTAAAAGTCAATTGAGTCGGCTCAAATGTTATATCAAACACAGTAACTGGTGCGGGATCTTTCTCTGAATCTCCACAAGCAAAAAGAAATATGGGTATTATTGCTAGTAGTGTAATATAATATCTTATCATTATTATTCGCTTTTTCTAAAAAAATAGGAGGATCTTAGAGTTAGAATATATAAAGAATAAGAAGCCTGCTTTCAAGCTATACCCGAAAACAGGCTTCTATCAACTTATTCTCATTCCATTCTTATCTTAAAAGTCTGAGACTTACTTCTTCTCTTGTGGTTTAAATGCCCATATCCAGCCAGTTCCTCCCAAAGCATGTGGTACCCATAATACCAATCTGGTACTAGTTAGCTCGAGGATTTGGAACTCTTTATTATTACGTGAGTTAGTATGATCTGATCCCAAAATATTAGTTTCTCCTTTGATATAAAGTTTCGTAAAATCGGCATTGAAAGTATACGAACCTTTCTTCGGGCTTACGTCGCTTGGTGATAAATAAGTCGTAAAATTCAACCCTCCAGTAACATCAAATGTCATATGTCCTGTATACCCCTCAGGAGTAGCTTGATTTATGCCCCCTGCATTCCACCAGATATCTCCTGAATTTTCAGGATTTGTCATTGCCCACCACACTTTATTATCTCCCAAAGTTCCGTCAAAAACCCATGATTTACCGCTCAGATCTTCTCCAACCAAAGCATAATAGGCTTCAGGAAGAGGAGTATCAAGCTGTGTGATCTTAATATTTATGGTCTTTTTGATATACTCCGGATTATCAATACCTGACGATATATAAGGCGTAGTTACATAATAAGATAGGGTATGTTCTCCAGTAAATGGGAATATAATATCCTTAATCTCATCTGTATACTTTTGATTAAGTATGTAATCCCAATATCCGGTAACTCCCTTGGTTGCCATTTTTATAGAAACTTTGTTGCCTCCGGGAGTAGATTGAGTTGCCTCCAGAACAATATTGTCCGCAGAGAAACTATTACTTAATTCGTCCCTATCTTCAATAGGAGAACAAGCATATATGAAAATCAACAAAAAAAGTATAGAAGCTGATTTTATTCCTTTAAAAATATTTATATTCATATTTTTCTCTTTTTTATTGTATTAAAAATCACCATCCCGGATTTTGTGTATAAACTCCGTTTGACAGACGTACTTCAGATTCAGGTATAGTAACAAGGCCTTTAGTTTCAGTACGGTAAGTTACTTTATATTTCCCTGTACTTCCCGAGTTATTCACATCAATCTCTGTACCGTAATAATTTTTGTCTGCTTTCGCTACATCTCCCCAACGAACGAGGTCGAACCAGCGAAGCCCTTCGAATGCGAACTCATATTTACGTTCATTTTTAAGTGCATCTAGAGAATAAGCAACAGGAGGTAAACTCACGCGAGCACGTACCTTGTTTATACCATCAGCTGTTTCAGTAAGCTCAGAGTGCATTAAATAAATGTCTGAAAATCTTAGATAATAGAAGTCCTGTGCTGCCCACAACTGCATTGGATCTCCATTCACCATATTGTATAAATAGTAGAACATCCCTTTGATACTTTCTTCATCTTTACCTCGCTTTCCATTATGCTGGAGAGTAGTATATTTTCTGTTTACAAGACCTGTTTCTTGATCTCCTTTACTGCTCTGCCAATTTGCTGCTCCATCATCCGAGCTTTTCTTAGACAGGTTTATTACAGAAGCCTCTTTGCGTAAGTCTCCGTCTGCCCATGAATTATAGAAAGCAGTATGAATGGTTCCCCATCCCCATCCTTCACCGAATGGCACCATAGAGTTTCCGCGAATACCGAAGAATAAAGGAATACGGTTGTTGTATTTTTGACCAATACTCCAATTTGCCAAACCATAACGCAAAGCAAACATTACCTCTTTGTTCCCTGTACCTATTGTTGATTTTGGTCCATCTTGTCCAACCCATTTCAGTCCAAGTTTATCAGCCCAAGGTAATGGAGGGTTTTGGGAATCAAATTTTGGATCAAAATTCTTTGCATTTTCATTTACATAAGCATACGGCCATAAGTTTCTAAAATCAGGAGTTAATTCATAGCCACTATTATCTCTTACATCTTCAAGTTCTTTTACCACTTTATCTTTTGTCAGACTTCCTTCGGCAAGAGGGATGTCGTTGGTTGCAGTACCTTCTATATTAGTCATGTAACCTGTATAAAAAAGATATGTGCGTGCCAGATAAGCTTTTGCTACCCAAAGATTAGCATGTCCGTAGTCTTCCAACGGAAGATCAGTGCCTTTAATCCGAGGCAAATGCTCTATAGCTTTAAGAAAATCTTCTGCAATAAACGAGAATGTCTCTTGAAAAGATGCACGAGGTACTTTACGGTCAGCTTTTGTTGTAGGAATTAGAGGCATTCCTCCAAAGAATCTGGCAGCTCTGTACATCAAGAACCCTCTCATGAAATAAGCTTCGCCTAAAGTATTGTTTAAAAATTCGTCTGTCTCTTCTTTAGTCTTAAAATAAGAAGAGAAATCTTTGGATTGAACTGCTTCAATAATGGCATTCGCTCTATAGACTCCATTGTATGTTTCTACCCAAAGTGATTTGTAGGTATCTTCAACCGGATCTTTGAAATCATCAACATTCTTAGCATTTACGTCGTCAGGGCCTCCTCCACCCAACATACAGTCATCTAATAAGTTTGCAGCACAATGCTCTTCACTGAAAACACCATCAACATAAAGTGCACTGTAAACTCCGTTCATTGCCTCATCTATATCTTTAGGTGAACTGTAAAAACTGTCCAAGTCTTTTTGATAGAGATTTTTTGTATCTAGCTGATCTTCGCAGCTAATAAAAAAAGGCAATAAAGCATATATTATATATACTATTTTTTTCATATTCAATAATTATAAAGTTATATTAACACCAAACATTACTGTACGAGGAAGAGGGAATAATCCTAAATCTACGCCTCCAGCCCATCCATAATTATAATATATACCATTATCTTTTGCATCATTTCCAGACCAACCTCTTTCAGGATCCATACCATCATATTTAGTAAAGGTGTATAAGTTGTTAATAGAAACATATACGGAAGCCCTCTTAATAAAATTGGTTTTCTTCAACAGTTTGTCGAAATGATATCCAAGGGTTAGATTACTTACTCTCAAATAGTCCGCATCATGCATATATATATCTGATATTAACATATTATTTGCACTGGTAGTATAAGTCAATCGTGGTATCCTGTTAGAAGTTCCTTCACCATGCCAACGGTCAAAAATTTGAGTTGTATAGTTTTGCCATGGACTATCAGCAAACGAACGATAAGACTGCATTACCTGCATACCAAATTTTCCTACTAATGTAGAGTTTACATAAAAACCTTTATATTCTGCATTCAATTGTATACCTAATTCAAAATCAGGCTGATACTTCCCCAACATCACCTTATCTTTTTCGTCAATTATTCCATCATCATTCTGATCAACAAAACGAACGTCTCCCGGCTTACGAGCAACACTTTCTTCATCTCCACCTATCTTAATTGGTACTCCTTTTGAAGTTACATACGCATCTACTTCTTGTTGGTTTTGGAAGATCCCTGTAGTTTTATAGCCATAGAAAAATCCCATCGGATGACCAACTTCTATACGCGAGATATACGAAGTCCCTTGTGAAAGAACATCAACAGGCCCGGTAATAATTCCTTCTGCATTAGCTATACGAATAACTTCATTTTTATTATGAGCTCCACTTAGAGTAACTCCATATTTGAAGTCATTGTAAGAGTCGTTCCAGTTTAAAGCAATCTCATATCCAGAGTTACGGACATCACCACCATTTACAAATGGAGCATCTGCTCCATTTGTACCTAAAATCGGAGGTTGAACGAGCCAGTCCTTAGTAGTTTTAACATAGTAGTCGAAAGTTAATCCAAGCCTAGAGGCCAAGAATCTAGTATCTAAACCGACATTAACCTGTTCTGAGGTTTCCCACTTAATATCAGGATTAGGAACATTTGCAGGAAGTGCTCCTGCAGATGGCACCTCTTTGTTTGAACCAAAATAATAACCATTATCTACATATCTGATATTCGAAGAATAAACAAAGTTTGGTATACTTTCATTACCATTCTGTCCCCAGCTAGCTCTTAATTTACCGTAATTCAACCATGATGAAGTTGATTGCATAAATTCTTCTTCCGTAAAATTCCATCCTGCCGAAACAGACGGGAAGTATCCCCAGCGATTACCGCGAGCAAAATTGGAAGAACCATCAGCACGGAATGTAAAGTCAACCATGTATCGTTCTTTGAAATTGTAGCTTAAACGGCCAATGTAAGAGAATAGTCCACCTCCTTGAGCCCACCAGTCTGCACCTGTTGTTGATATTTGAGAAACAGTCGTCGGAACTTCCGCATTATTTAAATATGCATGATCGAATGAGCCCGGATATTTTGAATTAGACTTATGACCATTAAGTTCTGTATTGGTCATATTTTTGACCCATTCTGTACCTAATAATCCACTGATTTTATGATCATTTATTTTTGTTTCATAAGATATAGTGTTGGTCCATGTTGTTGCTGCTCCCATATTCATACCTTGGTCAATACCATCCGTTGTATTCTCTTGAAATTTACCTAGCATATAAATTGGAGCGTACGACCTGCTTTTACCAAACCATGAATTAACACCAAATGAAGACCTGAACTTTAATCCATCCATTGGCTCAAATACTGCGAAAACGTTTCCTACAATTGTGTTACCACTTCCTGCATTGTATTGGTGACGGAAATACATTCTTGCTAAAGGATTTATAAGATTAGCAGAAATACCCTCAAGAGCAGGTCCATAACCCCAAGTCTTTGGCAATATATTCTCATTCTCTGTCCAATATGCCGGTATTAATGGTGTAGAAACTAAAGCGTCATGCAAGTCGTTCCAATAGATATTACCATTGGCTACAGATCTGTTTATAGTATTTGTGTAAGTTACATTTTCACCTACTGTCAACATTGGTTTAGTACCTCTTTTCAATAAAGTAAATTCGGTATTCATCCTTCCGGTAATACGCCTATAGCCGGCATCCGTCACATTTCCTCCAACAATACTTTTCTGGTCATAATATGAAAATCCAAGAGCATAAACAACATCTGTACCCGATCCGGTAATATTGATTGTATGGCTCTGAACAGGTGCATCTTTTTGAGTGATTTCATCCACCCAGTCTGTCCCTTTCCATCCCGATTGGAGTCTGTCCCAAATATACTGGCCATACTGCTTACCTACATTTCCGGCAAAAACATTAGTATTGTCCAAATATGTATTATCATTTATCATCTTATTCTTCCAATCGAAAAGAGGAAGCCCTTCATTAGAACGCGCTTCATCAATAATATACATATATTCCTGAGCATTCAGAGCGGGTAATTTTTTATAAATATTTTGGACGCCGAAATACCCATCATAGGTTATTGTTGGAGAAGAGTTCTTCTCCCCTCTTTTTGTAGTTACTAGAATTACACCATTCGCCGCACGCGAACCATAAATAGCTGTAGAAGCTCCATCCTTCAATACATCAATAGACTGAATATCAGACGGGCTAAGATAATCTATCCCCCCTACGGCTACACCATCTACGATGTAAAGAGGATCGGAATTACCAATGGTACCCATACCACGAATCGTAACTTTTGTTCCCGATCCAGGTGCTCCACTATTACGTGTAATGCTAAGTCCCGGTGCTACACCTTGGAGAGCTTCCATAGCTGTAGTCGGCTTGACTTCTGTTATCTTATCTCCTTTTATATTCGTATTAGCTCCCGTTAACAGAGCTTTTTTCTGTACACCATATCCAACAACAACAACTTCATCAAGTTCTTTTGCTGATTCTATCAGAACAACATTTATTTGTTTCTGATTTCCTACTTTTATTTCCTGACGGATATACCCTACATAGGAAAATACAAGTACATCGTTGCTATTGTCAACTTTGATTGAATATTTTCCGTCAATATCGGTCAATGACCCAACCGCTTTACCCTTAAGGGCAACAGTGGCTCCGATGATCGGTTCTCCTGTATTGTCAGAAACTACTCCTGTAATCTCTTGTGAAAACAATTGAATGTAACAGGATAATGTTAATAATAATAACAAAATTTTTCTCATGCTTAATTAATTTTGCTGAATTCAATTTGCTGATTAATGCTACTAAATTCTGTTTTGTTTATAAATTCTTTGACTGAAGTGAGATGATTCGTATTTTTCTAGAGTCTTGTATATAGACTTATGCTATCGGTAAATAAGTTCTCTAGTAAAATGAGGTAAATTGTATTTATCTTATGATATAATGAAATAAGTTTGTTTGTTTTTCTCACTCTTATGCAATCGGTTAATGTTTTTCATACTAGATTTTCGTTAGCCATGTCTATAAGGTTTTTGGTTTAGTTACAATAAGTTAAATATAAAAGAACCATAAACTCTTTATTCTTTCAGTAACAGGGCGGCTTCTTTTCCCTTGAAGACCAAAAGGTTTAAATATTTACGATTCTGTATCATTTGATTATGAAAATTTTAAATTATTTGAAAACGATTCAGGAGAAAACATTCTTCATATTTGCTAGGTCTCTATAAAGTTTTACATATAAAAATATGTATTCTGGGAATTGGTATTTATAAATAAGGTAATTAGATTAATTCGAAAACGGTATAAAGGACAATCTTCTTCTCTCCTTTTACCACATAGATATTCTTAAATTATTCTACCATGATCAGATTTAGGATTAAGTTAACATGTAAGAGAAATAGGTAACTCTTGTTTTTATTCGTTAACACAAAAATAGGGTTGATGTTTTTGTTTTTACATATTTTCACTACAACAAAAACTCAAAAAAGAACTAAATTAAACACTACATCAATACTACACATAAAATTTAATTATCTATATATAAGATATATATAAAATTTAATAAGATTTGTATAATTTCCACATAGATCAAAAAAGTATATCTAAGTCGTCCGAAAATAATATAAAGAATAACTCCTTGCCCAATTTTAAAAATCTAAAATAGTAGTAGTATCAAAATTATATTGGTTATTTTTCCTAATCGATTTAAGCTAAATACATAGCACTTTCACTACTACAAACAGAAGATATATCATCTGTATATCAAACTATTAAAACAAAAACAAACTTTACACCCATTTTTTATAATTATATTTGTATATTTGATACCAATAGGAATATAAATGTAGAGATCCAGAACAAAACATTAACTTCATATGATATCAACTGCCCATTTGAAATTTCGATAGTTAACCATATTTTATAAAAAAATATAACAATAAAAATTAAATTCAAATATATAAGAGGATTTATCCAGTAGTAGCGCAACTCGATGGATCATATGATAAACACATCGTTGGGAAGATGAATAAACACATACTATGTTTTATATTTTCAGTAATAATTGGAATATCACTAGTTGTTCCTGCACATTCCACGTCTATCTGGCAACGTAAAATCACGAATTATGAACGAAGCCAATACAAAGCCGGATTTCAGAACTGGATGATAACACAATCTGACAAAGGATGGATATATTCGGCAAACTCAAATGGCTTGTTAGAGTTCGATGGAGTAAACTGGACATCATATCCAATAAGAAATAATGTGATACGAATTATTAAAATTATTGATAACAATATATATATTGGCGGGAGTTCCGAATTTGGTCTTTTTAAACCAAATGCAATCGGTCAGCTAACATACCGCTCCCTATCAGACAAATCAAAAAATTGGGGAGGAGAAGTTTGGAATATAGAGGATGGGGGAGATGTGATCTACTTTATAAGTGAACGTTATATCCATATATACCACAAGAAGGTAGGAAATGTCAGCATGATAGATTCCGATACAAAAATAGACTGTTCTCTTTTACATGAAGGAACATTGTATCTGGCAACACCGAATGGAATCTTTTATCTAAACTCGAATAACAAACTAACATTTCTGGAAGCATCCGAACCATTGAGTGGGCATAAAATTGTAAGCCTATTATCATACAATAAAGATATATTAGTAACATCGGCGAAGAAAGGTTTATATCTGTTAAATAAAAGCAACATACAACAAGTTAACTCCATAGCTGATAGCTTCATACAGAAGAATCAATTATTTAGCACAGCCATATCAGGATCAAAAATCGCTATTGGATCAGTCCAAAACGGCGTCATCATATTCGACCTAAAAGATCCGTTCTACAAAGAAGAGTTTAATATTAATAGTGGCTTAAAGAATAATACAGTTTTAGGGTGTTTTTTTGATAGTAATCAAAACTTATGGCTCGGACTTGATAAAGGAATAAGCTATATAAGCCTCAATTCTCCAATTAGTCCATTATTTGCAACAGTATCACCGATCGGCACAGGATACAGTAGCGCGATGTACAATAATGAACTATATTTTGGGACTAACCAGGCTCTTTATAAGCTGGATAAAGATAATCGGTATCAATTAATAAAAGGCTCGGAAGGGCAAATCTGGTCTACCAACATAATAGATAATACGCTCTTTAGTTCGGGGGATAATGGTATAATGGTAATAACCCCCACAGAGACGTACAAAATAGACCTTCTAGGAGCTTGGGAAACTCATGCCCTAAGCGAAGACAAGAATAAGCTTATGGTTGCTACCTATTCGGGATTCTGTATTCTGAAGAGGGAAAATGGACGTTGGATGTTTTCACATAAAATCCCTGAATTTAGAGACTCATTCCGAGGATTTATAGAAGATGACGAGCCCTATAATTTTTGGGTAGCAAATGCGAATGGTACCATGCGCCGACTAACCTTCGATAAAAATTTTGAAAAAATAATCCGATACAAGACCTATACGCTAAACAATAATGCTTTCGATTCCAATATTATTATCAGGAAGATAGAGAACAACCTGGTTATATGTACCCGCAACGGAATACTCCAATATAGCCGGATAACCGACTCGTTCGATCATTATACTCAACTCGAGTTGATGCTGGAAGGACCAAAGTATTATGAATTTCTCTATCTAGATAAATACAAAAATATTTGGTTTGTTGCCGATCGCAATCTAAAAGTTTTAGCATATAGCGAAGGTAAATACCAAGAATATATACATAACTGGGGGCTTTCGAACGAACTGATAGACAGCTATGAAAATATAAACATGATCGATCCCGAAACTGCAATTGTAGCCGTCGATAATGCCTTTGCAAGAATAGACATGTCAAGAAAAAATGGTAAATTCTCAACTATAAATACTTACATCCGAGAAATAACTTGTAGTAAAAACGACAGTATCTTAAGCTATGGCAGCAGCGAAAAAAGACTTTCATTGCCATACTCATTAAATTCTATAAAAATAAATTTTGCAGCAACCTTCTACGATCATTCCTCAGATATATTATATAGCTTCAGGCTGAAAGGAATAGATGACGATTGGAGTATCCCCTCGACCAATACTGTTAAAGAATACACCGGTCTCCACGAGGGTAAATATGTTTTCGAGGTAAAAGCATTTATTGATGGCAACCCCGATTCTTCGAGCATTACGTCATTTAGTTTTACAGTCCACCCCCCTTGGTACAGGTCGGTACTAGCTTATTTGCTCTATTCATTAGCTATAGTGATTTTAATACTTATCATCTATAAAAAAACAATCAGTAAACAAAAGAAAATTATACATCAGAAGGGCGAGGAGCTAATTGCTCAAACCAGACGCTATGAAGAAGAAACAAAGCTGAAAGATGAAGCAATATATGAGCTACAAAACGAGAATCTGAAAAATGAATTGAAATATAAAACGCAAGAGCTAAATGGTTATATGCTGAATGTGATCCGTAAAAATGAAATGCTCGAAAATGTGAAACGAAACGCATTAAATATATCCAAAGCCATTGATGAAGAAAAACAAATAAGTACAATCAAACAAAAAGTCATGAGCCTAATCAGTCAGATCAATACCAATATTGAGCATGACACTGACTTCGAAATATTCCAATCAAACTTTGACCTGATACATCAGGATTTCTTCAAACTGCTTGACGAACGGTTCCCTAATCTGACACGCAATGATAAAATATTGTGTGCATACCTCAATATGAACCTTTCCTCGAAGGAAATAGCGCCACTGCTCAACATATCGATACGGGGTGTAGAAGTAAACAGATACAGATTACGAAAGAAAATGGATCTGGATAGAGATGTGAATTTATCAGACTTCCTGCAAAGCTTGAAGCAATACGTCTGACATTTTGACAACAACAGGTAGACCAAAAGACGCTGAGAATATTCAGACCTATTCGATTTTCACTGTTTAACTTACAAACATTGATATTTTGTCGTAAAACATATTGAGAAATATACTCAATATATTTTAGGATAAAAATATAAATCTTATCTTCGAGAGATGTAACCAAGAATCAAACATCATGGACATCAGACTTGATAATAGATTACCCGAATATCCGTCTTTTGTTGAAGGGATACGCCGTGCACCCGATAGGGGCTTTAGGCTCAGTGCTGCTAAGACAATAACAGCACTTAAAAATGCTTTGCGATATATTCCCGTCGAATTACATGAAACCTTAGCTCCTGAGTTTCTCAAAGAGCTCAAAACCCGGGGACGCATCTATGGATACCGTTTCCGTCCACAGGGAGACATCTTCCCGAAGTCTATCGACCAATATAAAGGAAACTGTATTGAAGGAAAAGCCTTTCAAGTAATGATAGATAACAACCTTTGCTTCGATATCGCATTATATCCGTACGAGTTGGTTACGTATGGCGAAACAGGGCAAGTTTGTCAAAACTGGATGCAATATCAATTGATTAAAAAGTATCTTGAAGTACTTACAAGGGATCAGACCTTAGTTATTGAGTCCGGACATCCTCTTGGTCTATTCAAATCGAAGCCTGATGCTCCGCGAGTCATTATCACAAATTCCATGATGGTGGGCATGTTCGACAATCAGGCTGATTGGGAAATTGCCGCACAGATGGGTGTTGCCAACTATGGGCAAATGACAGCCGGAGGATGGATGTACATAGGACCACAAGGTATAGTACATGGCACATTCAATACATTACTAAATGCCGGACGCAAAAAATTAGGCATTCCTCAAGATAAGAACCTGGGAGGCTATCTGTTTGTTTCATCAGGGTTGGGAGGCATGAGTGGAGCACAACCCAAGGCTGCTGATATAGCGGGTGCTGTTTCTATTGTAGCTGAAGTAGATCTCTCTCGTATCGAAACACGTTTCAGACAAGGATGGGTACATCATATAATATCCGAAGCAAAAGAAGCTTTTGATATGGCTAAACAAGCTCAAAAAAATAAAAAGCCTTGTTCCATAGCTTATCATGGCAATATTATTGATTTGCTGGAGTATGCAGAAAAAAATCAAATTCACATAGACCTACTTTCAGATCAGACCTCCTGTCATGCAGTATACGAAGGCGGCTATTGCCCTGTTGGGATATCATTTGAAGAGAGGACAAGATTATTAAAAGAAGATAGGCAAACATTTCACAAGCGAGTAAACGATTCTCTTAAACGTCATTTTGAAGTTATCCGCAAACTAGTTGCTAAAGGTATATATTTCTTCGATTATGGTAATTCTTTCATGAAAGCAATATACGACTCGGGTATAAAAGAAATATCTAAAAATGGCATCGACGAAAAAGATGGCTTTATCTGGCCTTCGTATGTGGAAGACATCATGGGACCCGAATTGTTCGATTATGGATATGGACCTTTCCGTTGGGTTTGCCTCAGCGGAAAGCACGAAGACCTCATCAAAACAGACCATGCAGCAATGGAATGTATCGATCCTACACGAAGAGGACAAGATAAAGACAATTACGAATGGATTCGCGAAGCTGAAAAAAATCAACTGGTAGTTGGTACACAGGCACGTATCTTATATCAAGATGCTCTAGGAAGAATGAATATTGCTTTGCGTTTCAATAAACTGGTTAGAGATGGAGAAGTCGGCCCGATAATGTTAGGACGCGATCATCATGATGTAAGCGGTACAGATTCTCCATTTCGGGAAACAGCAAATATAAAAGATGGCAGCAATGTAATGGCAGACATGGCTGTACAATGTTTTGCCGGAAATGCAGCAAGGGGAATGAGCCTCGTTGCGCTTCACAATGGTGGAGGCGTTGGCATTAGCAAAGCCATTAACGGAGGATTTGGATTAGTTTGCGATGGTAGTGAACGAATTGACGAAATTATACGTTCATCTATGTTGTGGGACGTGATGGGTGGAGTAGCACGCCGTTCGTGGGCACGAAACGAACATGCAATCGAAACTTGCGAGTCTTTTAATGAGACTCACAATGATGGTTATCATATCACAATACCCTATATTGCAGACGAAGAATTAGTAAAGAATATTATAGAAAATAATTAATGAAGAAACTTATCACAATTATACTTCTGCTTTTATCAGCTAATGTTTTTAGTCAGAATATAGACCTAAAAAAGATAGCCGAGCAAATTACAGAAGAAGGAAAATACCTTTACCGGCTCGAAATAACAGCATGGCATGGGACAGATATTTTTACAAAAAGCTTCAAAGAGAAAGAGCGGATCGGTGGATATTTCTCCTATATTGATAATGGAACTGCAAAGTGTTTGTTCTTTTCAAGAAGCGCAAACCCAAAAGTAATCGGAGTCGTTTCGTTCGGAGATATTAAATTAGTAGAAACAGCAACTATAGACTTCAAGGAACGAGACTTCAGGGAAGATGAAAAGCTGCTGTTTACTATACGGCAAAAAGCTTTAGCCGAAATACAGGAAGACAGCGTCCTATTCAAGACATATAGCAATACAAGCTTCAATCTTATCCCCTATATCCGCAACGGAGAAAAGAGAGTATATGTATTAACCGCTCCAAAGGTTACCGGAGTAATGCTCTTCGGAAACGATTATCTGCTAACGTTTGACGAACAAAACAATGTGAAAGAGAAAAAAGAAATTCACAGAAATCTAATTCCTATCGACTTTGACGGAGGAAAAGATGCCGTAGTCTCTGTTCACTCTCATGCTCCTGAAACAGGTGACTTTATTACGCCTACTGATATTTGTACGTTGATGCTTTATGCACAATATGCCGGATGGGACACACATATCGTACTTTCCGACAATTATGTGAGTATATGGGATTGTGATACAGAATCACTTACCTTGGAGACAAGAGCAGATTATGATAAAACGAAATAAGCAGGATATACATGAAAACCATTTTACTTTGCTTGCTTTTCATTTCTATTGGGTGTAAATCTCAAAAGATAGGCTTATCAAAAAGAATTTATGAAGTCCAAAAAGAAATTTGTGGAGATAAAGAGTATTTAAAAGTATTTGAAAAAAATAGAAATGAAGTCTTATGGATACAGAAGATTGAAAGAATGTATAACGATACTGTATATTTAATAGAAGAGCATTACTATAGTGATGAAATTATTCCAATACAACACATGTATCATGCTATGTTTTGGAATAAAAGAGAAGCTAAAATGATATATTCCTATCATAAAAAAGATAAGAAGATAAAAATGTCTATAGAAAAACCTGAAGAAAATGATATTCTATATCATTTAGTAAACAATTGGGATACGATACAAATAAAAAAAAGAGCAATATACGAGAATCCGTTAGGTGGAGATGTCAACACAATTGTTACCCGCATTATAGTTAGTAATAAACAGATAGAAAGTCTTTGCTTTAAAACATTGTTTTAATAAATCGAATATCATGAGTTCAAACAAAATCGTTGAATGCGTACCAAATTTTAGCGAAGGACGCGATCTTGAGAAAGTAGAAAAGATCGTAAATGCTTTCCGTGCCAAGGAAGGAGTTAAGCTGTTAGACTATAGCACCGACAAAGACCACAACCGCATGGTAGTTACTGTAGTAGGCGAACCCAATGCTCTAAAAAAAGCAGTGATAGAAGCTATAGGCATAGCAGTACAAGTAATAGACCTTAACCACCACAAAGGACAACATCCCCGTATGGGAGCTGTCGACGTAGTTCCTTTCATCCCTATCCGCAATGTAAGCATGGAAGAAGCCGTCAACCTCTCGAAAGAAGTAGGACAGGAAGTCGCCGAACGCTATGGATTGCCGGTATTCCTTTACGAAAAAGCAGCATCTGCTCCTCATCGCGAAAATCTGGCTACAATCCGAAAAGGAGAGTTTGAAGGACTGAAAGAAAAGATGACTCTACCCGAATGGAAACCCGATTTTGGTCCCGGTCAGCCACACCCAACAGCCGGAGGTGTTGTTATAGGGGCACGCATGCCGTTGGTAGCATACAATGTAAACCTGAGTACCAACAAGCTCGAGATAGCAGACGCAATAGCAAAGAAAGTACGATTCTTAGGAGGTGGCTTACGCTTCTGTAAGGCTATGGGCGTGGAACTGACAGAAAGAGGAATCGTACAAGTATCGATGAACCTGACAGATTTTACGAAAACAGCGATATACCGTGCTCACGAATTAGTAAGAATAGAAGCAAATCGTTACGGAGTATCTGTAGTAGGAGCGGAAATCATCGGTCTCGTTCCGATGGATGCGCTGATAGATACAGCGGCTTACTATCTGGGGCTTGAAGATTTTTCGACAAAGCAGGTACTGGAAACACATTTGATGGAGTAGACTTTCCTTGTCATTCTGACCAAAGGGAAGAATCTTTTGTCTCAATAGAGTCGAGATGTTTCGTTACACTCAATATGACAATAATGGATAACACATGAAAAAAGGAAACATCATTATAAAAAACGCAGCACAATTAGTTACTTGTTCCGGCTTTTCGGCAAAGAAGGGGAGAGAAATGTCTAACCTGTCGATCATCGAAAACGGATCGGTCATTGTCACAGGGGGTATAATTACATTTGTTGGCAAAAGTGCAAATTGCCCTCCGCTGTCAGATTTTCCCGAACATACAGTCATTGACGCTACAGATAAAGCTGTACTCCCCGGATTTGTGGACTCTCATACACATTTTGTTTTCGGAGGCTATCGTGAAGAAGAATTCTCATGGCGTATGCGTGGCGACAGCTATATGTCTATCATGGAGCGGGGCGGGGGAATACACAATACAATGACAGCAACCCGCAATGCTTCTTTTGAAGAACTGAAAGAGGCCGGACGCAAAAGGCTCGACAAAATGTTCGCTATGGGTGTAACCACTGTAGAAGGTAAGAGCGGTTATGGAATGGATAAGGAGACAGAGCTTAAACAACTGGAAGTGATGAAAGCTCTGGACGAAGAACATCCCGTAGATATCTTAAGCACTTTTATGGGAGCACACGCCACACCACAGGAATATAAAGGCAAAGAAGATGCCTTCTTAGACTACCTGATAAAGGAAGTGATACCTTTAGTAAAGGACAAAAATCTGGCGGAGTGCTGCGACATATTTTGCGAAAAGAATGTATTTGACATACAACAATCACGAAGATACTTAACAGCAGCTAAGAATCTCGGCTTTAAACTAAAAATACATGCAGATGAGATCGTGACACTCGGTGGGGCTGAACTGGCTGTAGAATTAGGTGCATTATCGGCAGACCATCTGCTACAGGCATCAGACAAAGGAATTGCAGATTTAGCAAATAGCAATACTGTTGCGACCTTATTGCCATGCACCGCATTTTCTCTGAAAGAAGATTATGCACGAGGCCGATATATGATAGACTCGGGCTGTGCTGTCGCTTTAGCCACAGACCTCAATCCGGGAAGCAGTTTTACGAATTCCATACCTCTGTTATTTGCTTTGGCATGCATTTATATGCAGCTTTCGCCCGAAGAGGCTGTTACTGCACTCACTATAAACGGGGCGGCAGCTTTGGGAATAGCGGACAAGATTGGTAGTATTGATGTGGGCAAGCAGGGCGATTTAGTGATATTAGAATATCCTTCTTACAAGTTTCTACCTTACCATATAGGAATGAATATTGTAGAAAAAACAATTAAAAATGGAGTTATTTTCAATTAAAAATTAATTTTCAGGTTTAAATTTATCTATTATAGAGTATTTTATATTAAGTTAGAGGGATAAAAAAGTAACAACCTAAAACATCAAGAAACTGTTACTTTTGTTACTTTTTAACAATTAAGCGTTTTACTATGCAGAAACAATAAAATCTATTATAAAACTATCTTGGTTGTTGTTTTAATATATTTTATCATGCTGCCGGTAAGAGACATTCCATATACTAATGGAAAAGGAAATGACAAAAAGAAAGAAAAACATATTGCTAATAATTTTTATCTTTCCGATAACTATCATTATTGGTATGTTATATTTTGTCAAACTGGGTGGATACTTTATTCTAAATAAAGCGGAGACAGGTGTATATATAAATGATATTAAGAATAGTCCCGAGCTGCCAAATAGATTCTATGAGATATACAATATAATCTATCCGGATGCTTTGGATAATAACGCTTGGGAACATCTCTTAAATAAAACGTTAGAGAAAAATGATTCCCCGTGTGCATGTGAGAAAGTGATCTCCATAAGCTGGTATCCCCTACACACAAAGACATCTGAAATAATATTACTCACATCTTTGACAGAAGATTACGCATCACAAAAAGAGTGCTTGAGATACTATGCCTCAAAATTTGTATTCCCTAATAAAATAATAGGAGTGCGGAATGCTGCTGTACAATATTTTCATAAACAAATTTATTTCTTGAGTGATTCAGAGTTTACAGAACTCATATTAATAATGAAAAATCCATTCATTTATAATAAAAAACGCTATCCGAATAGAGTGCGAGCAGACATAAATAATATTCTTAAGAAATTACATAATTCTTAACCTTTTAAATTGTAGTACCATGCTAGTAAACCTATCAGTTAAAGATTTTTTAGCAAAGACAGCAGGAAATGACCCTGTACCCGGAGGAGGTAGCATTGCAGCATTAAATGCAGCAATAGCATCAGCATTGACAGAAATGGTAGCCAATCTTACCATTGGTAAAAAAAAGTATGAAGACAAAGAAGGATTGATGAAAAAAATTGTCGCTATAACAGAAAACTATAGGGCAAGCTTTATGAAAGATATAGATGCCGATTCGGAAGCATATAATAATGTTTTCGCCGCATTCAAACTCCCCAAAGAAACAGACGAAGAAAAAACAGAACGCAACAACCAGATACAGGAAGCAACCAAAATTGCAGCAGAAATACCAATGGAAGTAGCCCGCAAAGCCGTGGACATAATGGATGTTATAGCTCAGGTAGCTGATCAAGGTAATCAGAATGCTATAACGGATGCCTGTGTAGCTATAATGACAGCCCGCACTGCTGCGATAAGTGCTATACTGAATGTAAAAATAAATCTTTCCTCGATCAAAGACATAGAATATGTAGCGCTAATGACACAGGAGGCAAACTACCTGGAGAGCGAAGCCATCATGAAAGAACAGGAGTTATTGAGTAGAGTAAGCAAAATACTATAAGTTTATGAAGAATGTCTATTATATCGGTTCCGGAGAATTGGACTTCGAGATCATTGAACAAATAATCAACAAGAACCTTAAACTAGAATTAGCCGCTGAGGCTAAAGATCGTATACAAAAGTGCAGGGATTATCTGGATCAAAAAATAAAGTCGCAAAAAACACCGATGTATGGCATTACCACAGGTTTCGGTTCGCTCTGCAACAAGAACATATCTCCGGATGAGCTTACACGTTTGCAGGAGAACCTTGTTAAATCGCATGCTTGCAGCGTAGGTGAAGAAATATCTCCTGTTATTGTCAAGCTGATGATGCTTCTCAAAGCTCACGCCTTATCATTGGGGTATAGCGGAGTACAGGTTATTACCGTTCAGCGAATAATCGACTTTTTCAACAACGATATTATCCCGATCGTTTGCGATCGTGGTTCGTTGGGAGCATCAGGCGATTTAGCTCCACTGGCAAATCTATTCTTACCCCTTATTGGTGTCGGTGATGTTTATTATCAGGGACGGAAACGTGAAGCAATGAGCGTTCTCGATGAGTTTGGCTGGAAACCAATCCGCCTGATGAGCAAAGAAGGGCTGGCTCTACTAAATGGAACGCAGTTTATGAGTGCCAATGGTGTCTTCGCCATGTTGAGAGCATTCAAACTATCTAAAAAAGCGGACTTAATAGCTGCCCTTTCACTCGAAGCTTTTGATGGCTGCATCGATCCGTTTTTGGATTGTCTCCACCAGATGCGTCCGCATAAAGGACAAATAGAAACCGCCGATAATTTCAGAAAACTACTTGAGGGAAGTGAGCTTGTCGCCAGGGAAAAAGATCATGTACAAGACCCTTACTCTTTCAGATGTATCCCTCAGGTACATGGAGCAACAAAAGACGCTATAAGATATGTAGCCTCGGTGTTGTTGACAGAGATAAACTCAGTAACGGATAACCCGACCATCTTCCCCGATGAGGATAAAATTATATCGGGAGGAAACTTCCACGGACAACCCCTCGCTATTTCGTACGATTTTTTGGCAATTGCCTTAGCGGAATTAGGAAACATTTCGGAGAGACGTGTGGCTCAGCTGATTATGGGATTGCGCGGACTGCCTGAATTTCTCGTGGCTAATCCGGGTGTAAATTCAGGGTTTATGATACCTCAGTATGCTTCGGCTTCGATGGTTAGCCAGAATAAGATGTATTGTTATGCTGCATCGAGCGACTCTATTGTTTCATCCAATGGGCAAGAAGACCACGTGAGTATGGGTGCCAATGCTGCGATTAAGATATTCAAAGTAATGGATAACTTAAATCATATACTCGCCATCGAATTGATGAATGCGGCTCAGGGAATAGATTTTCGCCGTCCCGCAAAAACATCACCTATACTCGAAAACTTCCTCAAAGAGTATCGCAAAGAAGTAGCCTTCGTAAACGACGATATCGTTATGTATAAGGAAATACACAAGACTGTAGCTTTTCTGAATAGGATATCATTTGAGTTTATGGACTGAGAATTTGTCGTTTAATATAAAACCGATAAAAAATATAGTAAAGTAAATATTTGCATTACAGTACTGTCAAGATCAATAAGTTAAAATAACTTCATTAAAATCTCTTTAGTATGTGATTTTTAATCGGAAAGATTGTCTTATTAAATATAACATATTACAATCTAATATTTGATACTTAATCTTCTCATACTATGCGCAGATATGACATTGACAGTTTACGTGTAATTGCCTTTGCTCTATTGATTTTCTATCATGTGGGAATGTTTTTCGTTCCGTGGAGTTTTCACATAAAAAACTCGGTGATATATGAAGGAACTGTTTTCCCGATGCTTTTTCTCAACCAATGGCGGTTGGCTTTACTCTTTGTAATATCAGGAATGGGAACCTACTATGCTCTGACAAAACGAAGTGCTATCCAGTTTGCGATAGAGCGTCACAAAAGACTCCTAATTCCACTTATCGTAGGTATGATCTTTGTCGTTCCACCGCAAGTTTATTTCGAGCGATTAGACAAAGAGCAGTTTAGCGGCAGCTACTTCGATTTTTGGCCTAAGGAAGCCTTCATCGGATCATATCCCGAAGGAAATATATCGTGGCACCACCTATGGTTTATACTTTACCTACTGATATTCTCTATGGTAATGCTTCCGGCTTTTCTTTATCTGCGTAAGCATCCCGAAGCATGGCTGATAAGAAAACTAAAAACCGTCGTATCAAAAACTTTTGGACTCTATATATTCATCATACCGCTCTTCTTATGGCAGTTATTTTTAGCTCCTTACTTTCCGCAGACAAATGGGCTAATAAATGACTGGTACAATCTTGTTAATTATTGCACATTCTTCTTCTTTGGTTATCTGTTGATTTCATTGAAGGATTCCTTTTGGGATGCAGTAACTAAAAACAGGCTGAAATTTCTGATCAGTGGTGTTATTGGGTTTCCTCTGCTGATGTGTCTTTGGTATGTGATCGGTGATTTTCCCCTCAAGGGTGAGGTGCAAGCTTTGGTCAAGGTTTTTAATGCCTGGTCGTGGATTTTAACGTTGATTGGTTATGCTGCTGTATACCTCAACAAACCAAGTAAAATAGTGACATACGGAAACGAAGCTGTATATCCATTTTATATCCTGCATCAAACAATTATTATTGCTCTGGGATATTATCTGAAGTATGTCGATATAGGTTTCTTTCCTAAATTCTCGATTATGGTGATAGGTACATTTACTATCACATGGGTGATATACGAATTTGGGATAAGACGCTATTCTATCATAAGGCCTTTGTTTGGGATGAAGCCTAAAAATAAGAATAAGGCTGATATATAAAAAAACGGCTAAAGGAGTTCAGATTATCTTCCTTTAGCCGATCTTTTATAGTTTTTTTATTTCTCTGCCAGCAAATCGTCTACTACTTTATTGAAGTCTTGTTTAAACTCCTCATAAAACAGTCCGGTAGCAGGACCATTAAATCCGGTGTGTATCTTTCTTACAATACCTTTCTTATCGATAAAGATAGTAGTAGGATAACCCATTATTTTACTCACCTGTGGAAGAGCCTTAGCGGTAGCATCATCACCCAGCTTGCCTGCAAACAGGATTTCATAATCTACATTATATCGTTTCACCAAGCGCGAGAGCACAGTCTTTACATATTCCGGATCATCTTTACGTTCAAATGCCAACCCGATGATTTCAACGCCTCTCTTACTGTTTTCTTTATACCATGGAGTAGATATTCCATTTCGTCCAAGCAGTTCGGACACCAACTACCAAGGATAGATACAATTACCACCTTGTCTTTGTAACGAGGATCGGATAAAGAGACTTTCTGTCCTTCTACATTAGGGAATGTAAAATTGAGGCGATCCTCTCCTTTCTTCATATAAGCCAAACTATATGGATCCGCAAGAGCAGCTTCGGCATTGCGTTTACCAACAAGTTTTGTTACACCTCGTGTGGTATAGAATTCTCCTGTGAAACTATCATTTCCTTCAAACTTTCCTTTTATCAGATATGGGCTAAGACCCGCAAATGCAGAAAACTGAAAGCCATCGTTTGTCAAAGCTCCTTCGAGATAACGAAGGTCTCCTGCATTGGTCAGAATAGAGCCGGTAAGAATATTTTTATCCTGACTGAAAATTCCTACATTGTGAGCAGTATCTCCTTTTTGTCCTATAAACTGGATATCCCATTTACCGGCAAGGGAAATCTCTGTAGCTTTGTCCGCAGCTTCAAAGCGCGGAGCATCACTTTTTTCTGCCGAGAAAGATACACCCTCATCGTTATCTATAAATAGCTTTTTGAATTTCCCTTCAAATTTACCATTGGCTATTTTACCTGTTAATACAGCATCATAAGCCAATATCGGAATAGTTACGGTATCGTTTGAGTAAACCACACCTTTGAGTGGAACACGCTCTGCCCCGTTTATCAGATACACGGTTGTTGAGTCTGTTGCAGAACCTTCGACGTCAAACAAGAATGGAAATTTCTGATCTGAAATAGAGAATTCACCTCTCCATTTTCCATCTGTCAGCTTATGTTCCGACGCCTTATTAGAAGACATTAGTACAAATGCAGCAGCCATCATTATTAAATATTTCTTCATATCTTTATTATGCTTTTGTTTGATGTAAAGCTACAAACTACTTTTTAAACACCCACAATTTTGTTTCTATTTTATCATTACCCTGTGCAGAGAGAGCTTCTTGATAGTTGGCTTTATTCACATTCTGTTCCTTAGTAGGATAGTATAAACGTCCCGGAACACCCCCATCTCCAAACAACGGATCGAAACGATATGTTACTCCTGCGCCATCTATCGTCCCTTGAAATACAACATCTCCTTCTTTTACCAAGAATGAAGGATAGCCTGTACGGCGATATTCACTCCATGACTCAAGACCTTGCATATAAAGAGCGATATACTTTTGTGTCAAAACATTCTCTTTACTAGCAGCAGGAAGAGACTCCAAATAAGTATTCACATTGTCGGCTGAGACTCCCCACTTTTCGAGAGAAGCCCGAACACCTGATGAATAATCAGCCTGAGACCAAGAATTATATTCTGAGACTAGGAACTTTACTTCGGCATATTCCATCAATACCTCAGCATAGTTTGCCGCATTGATAACCGCTCCCGGCAAACTCACTCCTGTTGCTGCGAATTTACCCGCCTGATCGTTTGCTAAGCCATAAGGAAGTCCTACATAAGTATTAGTAGCTGTTGCCGGTAAGGCATATATCGGTAAACGAGGATCTGAAACGGGCAAAATTGCATTCTTCCCTTGAAGCAGATCCACAAAGATATTAGATATCGCAAAGTCTTTCCGGTTGGCTGTAACCGTAGCTCTATATAAAGGAGCTTCGTTAGGAGAAGTAGTAGAATACTTGAATGCTGCATTATCAGCATTACTTGTAAACACACCTTTACTCAATGCATCCTGAAAGTGCTCTTGATACAAAGCCTGATTCTTATCTTTTATACGTGTAGAAAAGCGTAGGCGCAGCGAGTTTGCAAACTTTGCCCACTTCTGATTGCTACCTGCATAAATAATATCGGCCTTGCCAAAAGTTGTTTCCGATTGATATTTGATCAATGTATCTCCGGCTGCTTTCAACTCGCTCAATATGTCCGCATAGATTTTCTCCTGCGATGCATACTTAGGGGTTATATTCTCAGGATTTTGTTGTAGTGCCTGAAAATCTTCATCTTTATTACCGTAAGATTGATAAGGGATATTCCCAAACACATCGGTAAGAGCATAGAATGCGTACGATTTCAATACACGGCTTATCGCTATCTGAGTAGCATTGCGTCCTGCACCATTAGCGGTTGCCACATCTTTTGTTAAAGGATCAGTATTCAACTTTACTACCTCTTCCAGATTATTTAATGTTTTATATAACCCTTTCCAGTAATCATCAGAATAACTGAAAGGAATATCATATCGCGATTGGGTAGTATATGTATTCTGAGAAAAATACTGAACAAACAACATAGAACCTCTCAACGATGCCTGTTCGCTACGGAGATTATCAACCAGCAATTTCTCCACAGAAGTGATTAAAGAGGTGGTTGGCACTGATGTTGGGCGGTTGGGATCTTCATTTATATCATCAACACAAGAGGACAATAAAATTGAAGCGAATAAGCCTAATATATATAGTTTATTAATTTTCATACAGATAGTTTATTTTAAAATTTGAAACCAAGATTTATACCGTAGGTCACAGGAGTAGGTAGGTTACCGCCTTCTATACCTTGTACATTACCACTACTATTGGTCAGTTCGGGATCGATATCCTTGCTCTTGGTATAAATATTCCATAAGTTGCGGGCATAAGCCGTTACGTTTATAGTCTTAACTTTCCATTTTGGAAGATTGAATGTATATCCAAGAGTTAACTCACGAAGTTTAATAAATGTAGCATCAAAAACGGTATATGCTGTTGGTCCGTTATACTGATTCTGTGCCCATGCCTGAGCAGTTACACGCTTGTCGTTTGTAGCCGTATTAGAAACAGTATATGTTCCGTCGGCATTAAATACAACATTACCGGTAACGCCATCAAGTACAATACCATCTTCACGAATATTATTTGCTGCTGTAGATTCTAAGATACCTGAGTACATACCCACTTTGTAAGTCTGAGAGAAGAATTTACCTCCAACCCTCGAATCAATCAGGAATCCGAATGTAAAATCTTTGTATCTCAGCTGGTTCTGGAAACTCCACAAGAAATCAGGCAATACGCTCCCAAGCGAAGCAAACTGATCGGTACGCATATATACGCCATCACTGTTTACTACTTTCTTTCCATCAGGCGCATATACAAAATCATAGCCTTTTATCTGTCCGTAACTCTCGCCTTCTTGTGCGACAAGCGAAACCAAAGTATTACTCAATTGTAATGTATTGACTGCATCAGACAATTTGATAATTTTATTACTGTTTTTTGAGAAGTTTGCAATTGCTGTCCAGTCCCAATCTTTTTGACGGATCGGATTCACGGTCAACGTAGCCTCAATACCCTTGTTGTTTATCTTCCCTGCATTGATCAATTTATAACTATATCCGAAAGCATCTGATGTAGGTAATTGTATGATCTGATTACGGCTATTATTATTGTAATAAGTAACATCCAATCCGATCAGATTATTAAATAATTGCAATTGCAATCCTGCCTCCCAAGATGATGTAATCTCAGGCTTTAGATTAGGATTATTTAATTTATCTGATAAAGTATAAGATATATTTCCGTCAAATGCATTCAAAGCCTCATAAGTTTTATACAACTGATAAGGATCAGTATCGTTACCAACTTCTGCCCAGCCTAAGCGGACTTTACCGAATGACAGCCAGTTCTGATCTTTAAATGCCGGAAGCTCTGTGAATACAAAAGATGATGTAAGGGATGGGTACAAGAACGAATTATTATCTGTAGGTAAGGTCGATGACCAGTCGTTACGGATAGTTCCATCTAGGTACAAAATACTTTTCCAGCCATACGAAACACTTCCGTATACTGATGATATTGCTTTCTTATAAAGACCTGTAGACGGGTTTATAATGACAGAGGAAGCATTATTCAAGCTATAATATGCCGGAATCATAAGTCCGCCGGATGTTTGTATATCGCTTACACGTCTGTTACGTCTCATATAATTGGCCCCAAGGTTAGCGATTAAAGAGTGATCACCCCAACGGTTATTTGATGTTGCCAAGAATTCATAATTAAACTCATCAAACTTTTGGGAATATTCCTGATACATCGACTGCGAACGAGAGTAATATGCAATACGATCTTGCGAATTGTATTGATACACATCACCATTTATACGTCCTGTCAGACTCAACCATTTAGTCGGGGTAATCACTAAACCTATATTACCATACAACCTGTCTCTGTTCTCTTTCAGATAACTTTCGTAGGCTGACCAATAAGGATTATCTATATATTTTGTTTTCTCGGCAGCTGTTGTATTTTCCCAGCTTGTACGATTCCATGCACGAGGTGTACCATCGGCACGTTTATATTCACTTAATCTTTTATAATCTACCTGTACTTGTCCCCATTGATATGCTTCGAGGATAATATTACGGTTCGAAGCTCCTGTCCACGGACGACCTGTAGATTTATTATTTATATAGTTTACATTTCCGAAAAATGAAACCAGATCTCCTTTTGTACTACCCGATATATTCACTGCATTTCTGCTCAAGGAAGAATTGGGTACTGTACCTTTTACATTCTTATTGGTAAATGATACACGAAATGCACTACTTGATGAATTCTTTGAGAACGCTATATTATTTGTATTGGATACTCCTGTACGAAAAAAATCGTTAACATCATTCTTTGGATAAACCCAAGGCTCAGGATTCAAATAATCATTGGCATACTCAGGATCGAGATTATACCAGTGTAATACAGGTGTCCCGTCGAGCTTTGGACCCCAGCTCTCATCAGCCGCGTAATCTACCACATTGTATTCTTTTCCGTCTGTGGTTACCTTTTGGAACGAAGTACTATATCCACCACCATATAATTTCTGACGTTTGGGCAGCCTTACTACATTTTCAAGCTCGATACCCGTATTTACCTGAATATCTAAACGATCAGTATTACTACTGCCTTTCTTTGTTGTGATGAGTATCACACCATTTGCTGCACGTGTTCCATAAAGAGCTGCAGCCGAAGGGCCTTTCAAAACATTTATATCTGCTATGTCGTCCGGATTTATATCCTGTATTGTACTTCCAACATCTTTTCCTGCACTACCATTAATTGTAGAAGAGGTATTCATGTCGGTATTATCGAGAGGTACTCCGTCGATAATATACAATGGCTGATTATTTCCTGTAATCGAATTTATACCACGCAGCGTTACACGAGAAGATCCTCCCATATTTCCTCCACTAGATATAACTTGCAAGCCTGATATTTTTCCAGAAAGAGCACTCAACACATTGGTTGGTCTTGTCTCGAGAGCTTTCCCGGATACGGCTTGTACGGCATAACCCAAAGCCTTTTTTTCGCGAGGGATATTTAATGAAGTCACTACAACTTCATCCAATTCGGTACTATTTTCTTTCAAAACCACATCTATCGGTTTGTTCGATAATACTTCAACCTGATGTGTTTCAAATCCTAAATATGAGAATATCAGAATTTCGTTTTTTTTCACTGATATGGAGTAATGACCATCTATATCCGTCAGGGTTCCCGACTGAGCATTACCCTTCACTTGTATTGTCACCCCGGGCAGGTCTGTACCTCCAGCATCTGTTACATGTCCTTTTATAGTGTATATGTCGCCTGTTTGTGCGGAAACAAATAAAGTAAGAACAGTAAATAATAACAGTAACTTTAATTTTCTAAAATTTAGCATAACCTTTTTATAATTTAACTCAAACAATCTTTATAGATATATTAGATATTTATTTGTTAAAAACAGATAATATCTATCACAAAAGTATAATGAGCAAATTAGGTATGAAATCCCCTTGATGTGGTATATTTATACCTCAAACATGGTATGCTTTTTATGAGTTTGATAAAATGGCCATCCGTATGAAAAAATCGACATTTTCATAAAACACTAACGAGCAACAATATAAAATCGCCCAGAGATTTTAGTTTGTCTGCTTAATCTACATCTACTATTTCAGGCAATTTAACATTTAATGCCTGACCTATCTTATACAATGTTATTATTGTTGGATTTGTACGCCCTTTTTCTATTCGTATCAGATTATTATATTCTATATCCAGCATATCTGCCAAATCCATTATGGATAAGTTTTTACCCTCCCTTATATTCCTGATTTTCAAACCAATTTTCCTTTTGAGGATCTCCTTATCCATATTTAAACTATCATTAATGATTGTTGTTAAAGAAAATTGTTTAGATTTGCATTTCAACAATCTTTAATGATTGTTTTGTTAAAAGGAGTATGCTGAAAATCCTATTTAACAGAGTAAGCCCAAATATTAAACATTTTTAAGGAGATGCCCGCCATGAAAACATAGTATTCAAAAGCCTAAAACTAAAATCACACCACACCTTAATCAAAATCCCAAAATTTAAAGTCGATTATTAACAATTTTACTTAAAATTGATGAAGACACAACAAAAATTTAATACCCGGCCTATCAGATCATTCAAAATGTTTTCCTTATTAACTTTTACAATAGCAGGAATCACATTATGCCCATACAACCTTCAGGCCTCCGACCGAAACGATACGAATAAAGCCATAGTGCATGAAACAACACCTTTGCAAAAAGGTAAAACAGTAACAGTAACAGTAAGCGACAATGTTGGCCCTGTAGTTGGCGCCAATGTAGCGGTAAAAGGAACTACAAATGGAAATATCACAGATATCGATGGAATAGCTAGATTGGACAACGTGCCCGAAAATGCTACCTTGCTTATTTCATTTGTAGGATATATATCGAAAGAAATATCCGTAGCCGGACAAACATCTTTTAACGTACAGCTACAAGAAGACACCAAAACACTGGATGAGGTAGTCGTAATTGGATATGGTACATTAGAGAAGAAGCAAGTGACCAGTTCTGTAACATCCATATCAGCAAAAGACCTGATGACAGGAGTAGGCGGATCGGACGTATCCTCCGCTTTGCAAGGTAGAGTTAGCGGACTTATTATGAACAATATCGGTAGTGCAAATGCAGGAACTACATTCCAGCTGCGAGGGATGACTTCTATAAACTCAGGGAAGTCGCCTCTTATCGTTATTGATGGGTTTCCGGGAGGGGACATACGCTCACTCTCGCAAGACGATATCTTGACTATCGACGTCCTTAAAGATGCCTCTGCCGGAGCTATCTATGGAACACGTGCTGCATCGGGTGTAATACTCATTACCACCAAAAGCGGATCGAATACAAGCGGTAAGGTGAAAATGACCTACTCGACCGAAATGACAAAGAAACAAAATTACGGAGCTCCAGAGATGCTAACAGGAAGAGAATATGCAGAGCATAAGATCGGTACAGATTATGGTACAGATACAAATTGGTGGAAAGAGCTTATCAACGATGATAACTTTTCACAAAAACACCATCTTTCTCTCGAAGCCGGAACAGAGAATGCCCAAATATATTCTTCCTTTTTTTATGAAAAAAATCAGGGAATTTCAATCAAAGATGAGCGTCAGGATTATGGAGGAAGATTTAACGCCAACTTTAAAGTTCTTGATGGATGGCTCGAAATCAGACCGAGCGTAGATTATCGTCAGGCGATGCGCAATAACAACTATCCAAACTTCCAGCAGGCGATGCGCAACAACCCAACCAGATCTCCTTACGACCCTGATAGCGAAACAGGCTACAATGTATGGACCAACGAAACACTGGACTATAACGTTTTAGCTGATGCCAACCTGAGTACTTACGAAGGACTGGACAAATGGTTCAAGCCTGAAGCTACTTTCAAATTGAATATAAAACCTATACCCGGCCTGTCATTTCAGCAAGTAATAGGATATGAAAACCGCCAGTGGGAATATCATTTCTACAAATCGCGCTATCACCGAGAAGAGATAGAAGACAGACGAAGAGGAGCCGCAACCCTCACTTTCGACAAAACAGAAAATCTTACTTCCGAAGGTTTCGCAACTTACATCAAAGAATTTGATGGCGGACATGTACTAAATGCTGTAGCAGGGTATTCTTATTTTGAGAAAAACGGTGAAGGATTTAGTGTTTCCAATTACGATTTCGATGTAGATGGAATAAAATTTTGGAACATCGGTGCCGGATCCTACCTGAGTGATGGTAAAGCCGGAATGAGTTCAGGCAAAAGTATTACAGAACGCTTATTTTCTGTATTTGCACGTGCCAACTACTCGTATCAAAACAAGTATCTATTACAGGCTTCACTCAGACACGAAGGTTCATCGAAGTTTGCAGCAGACAACCGCTGGGCCGATTTCTGGTCTTTGTCGGGTGGATGGCGCATCTCTGGTGAAAAGTTTATGAAGAATATAAGCTGGATAGATGACCTCAAAGTTAGGGTTGGCTATGGAGTAACAGGTAATAACGACTTTAGCTCCTCTTATATGGCGGATATGCTGGGCTCCGATGCGTACTGGATGCTTCCTGACGGAACATGGGCATACTCATTTGGTAAAACTCAAAATATAAATCCAAACCTAGGATGGGAAGAAAAGAAAGAATGGAACTTCGGTTTGGATTATTCGCTTTTCGATGGTCGCCTATATGGTAAATTCGATTATTACAGACGTAAGATCGACAACCTTATCTACAGTGTTAAAGTTCCTCAACCACCATTCACACAAGGTTCTCAGTACCAAAACATAGGTAGTATGGAGAGTAAAGGATGGGAGTTTGAAATTGGCGGAGACATCATCCGTACTAAAGATTTCACATGGAACAGTAACCTCAACCTAGGTCACAACTCGGGTAAGATTCTTACTCTTTGGGGGAATAATACATATTACAACGGAAATGGGTTTCCTGCCCCGGGTAGCCCGGGAGATGCAGCACGCATAGAAGAAGGTTCTACAATAGGCGCATTCTATCTTTGGAAGTTTGCGGGATTCGACGATGATGGAAAATTCTTACTCTACAACAAAGAAGGAAAAATAATACCGGCATCGGAAAAAACCGAAAACGATAAACAATACATCGGAAATTATACACCTAAGCTCATCCTCGGATGGAGACATACCTTGCAGTATAAAAATCTCGATATGGGAATCAGTTTGCGAAGCTGGATCGACTTTGATGTATACAATGCCCTAAACATGTACTTCGGAATTCAGGGGCAGGGAAATACGAATGTATTAAAATCAGCATATGGCGAATTCAACCATATTAAAGGGGAAAAACAAATCTGTGATTATTATCTCGAAGACGGTACATTCTTAAAGATAGATGCGATCACACTCGGGTACACCCTTTCTATGAAGAAATATACGAAACTGATAGACCGCCTACGCATATACGGAACCGTAGGTAATGTATGCACCATTACCGGCTATAGCGGCATGAACCCCCAAGTGAATATCACAGGATGGGAAGGTGGTACGGAAAAATTCTGGTCAAGAGATGATTTTTATCCTACAACCCGCACTTATACATTAGGTCTTCAGTTAAATTTCTAAACATACACAAAAGATGAAAAAGTTTAAAATATATAATTCCGTCTTAATCGGAATTACGATTTGTCTATTCGCAATTACTTCGTGTAGCGTAGAACCTACATTTTATTCACAGGTAGTTCCTGAGACATTCTACACCTCTCAGGAAGCTGTTTGGGAACGTTTCAACCGTCCGTTTACACATTGGCGCTGGTATATTGCCAATAACGAACCTCGCTGGATGTTGCAAGAATTGGGTACCGATGAATTTTGCTTGCCTACACGTGGTAGCGACTGGTATAATGGAGCCTTGTATCAAAAATTCCATCACCATGAATACACTGAGGACATGGCTTTTATAGAAACAGGATGGACTAACTTTGCTATGGGAGTGGCTCTTGCATGGGATGCTCTCGAAGATTTAGAAAAAGTAAACTTCGATGCTTTGGGATTTGCTGAAGGTACACGAGAATCGATGCTAAATCAGCAAAAAGCACTTGTAGCCTCTTTCTATCTGGATGGTCTGGATTTCTTTGGAGGAGTACCTCTATATACTACTACACAGAGTGAAGTAAAAGGACGTTCTACAGATAAAGAGACTTTCGATTTTATAGAGAAATTACTCAAAGAAGCTATTCCTAATCTTCCTGTAAAAGAAGAGCTTGGCGGATTGGAAAACGGAAGTATCAATCGGGCTGCCGGAGCGGCTTTACTGGCTCGCCTTTATTTTAACGCCAAATCATATATCGGCGAAGAAAAGTATTCAGAAGCAGCAACAATCTGCCAGGATATCATTGACGGAAAATACGGCAAATACAAATTGGATACAGACTGGACAAATATATTCGGATTCGATAACGAAACTAGTCCCGAAATTATTTGGTCTGTACCAAGCGAGAATGCCAAGCTCGAAACTGACGGTATGTACTGGAGCTATATGGTACCTTACAACTACAAGAATTATTTGGGAGGACTAGAAGGCTCAGGTTCTAATAACGGTATTGGACTAATACCAAGCCTCGATCCGACAGGTAAAAAATATTCTCACAAATTGGGTGGTGCTTATGCCAAGTTCAACGATAACGACATTCGCAAACAACTATATGTATACGAAGGAGCCGGCAAGTATCGTGGAATGTTTATTGTAGGAGAACTTGTAAATCCTACAAATCCAAGCTGGACATGTACAGGGAGCCGCGAATACAGCGGAAAAACACTTGTAGTAAGAGATCAGGTTGCTTATTTTGCAAAAGTTGGATCGGCGGAATATCCGACATTGGAGTCACTTCCATCTACAATTGCCACAGCAGAAGAAGCTTCTTGTGTGCGTGTTACTAAACGTAGCCCACGTCCTAATCAGAGTGAGAAAAACCGCAAATTCGATCCGGACGTTCCTGTTATTCGTCTTGCAGAAATTTATTATACATTGGCAGAATGCAAAATGCGGGCTGGAGACAAAGATGGCGCAGCCGAATTGATCAATACTGTACGTAAACGCTATTTTGCAAATGGCAACGACCCTGATCCTGTAACGGGCTCTAAGCTGGATAAATATCGCATGCTGGATGAATGGCAATTAGAATTTTTGGCAGAAGGCAGAAGACGCACCGATTTAGTACGTTGGGATGCCTATGTAACAGAAAATTGGTGGGATCATAAAGCAACTAACAATACAGACCTGAATAGATTCCCTATTCACTATAGTCTGATAGGAGCAAACAATTTATTGAAGCAAAATCCCGGATATTAAAAATTAAAAATCTCTGTAGTGCATTCCTCTCTGTTTGCACTACAGAGATTTTAATCGATAAAATGACAACTAAATGCCCTCAAAGTCTCTAAAAATCTTTAATTAAGCAACAGTTTAAGAACAAATGAAATATTTTTATCTAGTTCCTTAAATAATAAATATTTACCTTTGTCTTTCTATAAATACATTATATATGGAATCGTTGGAAAATGGCTCATTTAAAGTCCGCTTCGGAGTTATAGGCACAAATTTTATAGTAGACAAAGTTCTGGAAGCGGCGAGACTTGACCATCGTTTCGAACTTGCAGCAATCTATTCCCGTACACAAGAACGTGCAGATGAATTTGCGAAGAAGCACAACGTTCCCCATACGTTCACTTCTCTTGAGGATATGGTTTCGAGCAATTTGATAGATGCGGTATATATTGCATCGCCGAATTCGCTACATGCTTCACAAAGCATTTTGTGTATGCAACATGGCAAACACGTATTTTGTGAAAAACCATTTGCATCGAATGCGAATGAAGTAAAAGCCATGATAGCGGCAGCCGAGAAGTATAATGTAAGGCTAATGGAAGCAATGAAGCCGACAATGACCCCAAACTTCTCTACAATAAAAGACAATCTAAAAGAAATAGGAACAATACGTAAATATTTCTCTTGTTATTGCCAATACTCCTCTCGGTACGACAAACTAAAAGAAGGCGTTATATTAAATGCTTTCGACCCGTCGTTATCTAACGGAGCAGTAATGGATTTGGGCGTATATACCATATATCCGATGGTGGTCTTATTCGGGCGACCTAAAAAAATTAGCGCTACAGGCCTTAAACTGTTTACAGGAGCCGATGGACAAGGAAGTGTTAATTTTGAATATGAAGACATGGATGCAACAGTCATGTATTCCAAAATAGCAGACTCGAGCCTACCAACAGAGATACAGGGAGAAGAGGGTACAATAACTGCCGACCGGATAAATATCATAAACAAAGTAACACTAAAAAAACGAGGAGGAGAGGAAACTATAATAAGTATTCCCAATCCTACACATGAGTATTATTTTGAAGTTGCAGAATTCATTGATCTAATTCAAAAAAATAGAAGAGAATCTACAATTAATAGCCTTGAGAATTCATTAATTACAATAGAAATTATTGATGAAATAAGGAAACAATTGGGGATAATTTATCCTGCAGATAGCATATAATATTAAATTGTCACAAATACGCGTTTGTTTTATTACATTATTTTGAATAAAAAAAGATTTTTGCTCTAAGAGATTTACTATTGTTATACAANNTTTTTAACAGTAATGAGAGATTTACTTATTTAAAATATTCCTAGCTTTATTCCGCATTTTCATTTACTTTTTAGGATTGAATAAATGCTACCGTGATTGCACATTATAGCACTCATTAACAAAAACTTAAAGCCGTCTTGTTTGTCATTGACAAAATAGGCTCAAGACAACAAGAAAAATGCTCAGCTTTTTATAAATTATATGAACAATTAAACAATCTATATTTTAACTTTCTTGAAAAAGACAGAACTTATTATTTACTAACCCATGAATAAACTAACATCTTATTCGCGCCCTCAGACCCTCTGGCTGGTAATACTCAGATTACTGATTGGCTGGCATTTTTTATACGAAGGTCTTGTAAAACTCTTTAGTTCAAGTTGGACTGCTTATCCTTACCTTATGGATTCACGAGGATTTATGGCAGACTTCTTCCACAGTATTGCCGAAAACGCAGAATTTCTAGCCTTTTCGAATTATGTTAATATCTACGGATTAACACTTGTCGGACTCGGACTTATACTTGGTTGCTTTTCGCGTTATGCATCTATCGGAGGTATCGTTTTTCTTAGCCTATACTATTTGTCTCACATACCTTATATAGGCGCAAATTCTATGATGCCAACCGAAGGCTCTTATCTATGGATAGACAAGAACCTGATAGAGATAGGAGCATTGATGGTATTAATATATTTCCCTACCTCGCACATTATCGGATTTGACCGATACATTTCAAGATTATTAAAACGCAAAACAGCTTAACAAACATGACATCCGAAGATAAGATAGTTCCAGAGCCAAATAAAGACAACAACGCTCAGTCTAACGACAGTCAACTGCCCGAATCACAAGGCAGACGAGAAGCATTGAAGGCATTAGCTACAGTTCCTGTATTGGGAGCTTTAGCCTATGGTGTTTATAAGAAGCAAAAATATGATAAGACGATGCACGATGTGAGCGACGTCTTTAAATTAAGTAAAGAAACAGCAACTATCCCCGAACTACAGCCAAACGGAAAACAGATTCGATTAGGGATTATTGGTTGCGGCATCAGAGGAAAACAATTGTTAAGAGCTGCTGGATTTGCAACCCCAGAATCTCTCCAAAAGCTGATTGACTCTTCAAAAAAAGACAAAAAAGATAGTAGATATCAACTATTTAGAGAACAAGAAAACCTCAATATCGTCTTAACAGGCGTGTGCGACATATTCGATACATTTGCCGAAGAAGGTATTGCAGCCGGATCAAATATAAACAGGGAAGGTGTAGGCGGTAAACTGGGACCTGCTCCAAAACGATATCGTCACTATCAGGAAATGCTTGCAGCTGACGACATCGACGCCGTTATCATTGCTACACCCGATCACTGGCATAGCACAATGGCTATGGATGCAGCAAAAGCAGGAAAACATGTGTATGTAGAAAAACCGCTTTCGTGGACTGTACCCGAAACGTACATGATAAGAGAGGTTATTAAACAGACCGGCGTAGTTTTTCAGCTAGGACATCAAGGCAGACAGGTAGACAGCTACCATAAAGCTAAAGAGATATTAGACAAAGGATTACTTGGCCCTGATACGCTTATAGAAGTTTGTACAAACCGTAATGATCCTAACGGAGCTTGGGTTTATGATATCCATCCTACAGCGAACCCACAGACAGTGGACTGGAAACAATTTGAGGGTGATCCTGAAAGAGTGAAAGAATATATGGACTATATGACAGCGCATAATCTTGCCAAATATGTAGGTCCGGATGCTAGAGACAAGTTTAGCCTCGAACGTTTCTTCCGTTGGCGTTGCTGGTGGGATTACAGTACAGGACTAAGTGGAGACTTGCTTACACACGAGTACGATGCTGTAAACCAATTGATGGGCGTCGGCATTCCTCATTCTGCAACTTCTTCCGGTGGTGTTTATTTCTTCAAGGATGGAAGAACCGTTCCGGATGTGCTGCAAACAACATTCGAATTCCCTGATAAAAATATGACAATGCTATATAGTGCAACATTAGCCAGCAACCGCAATAGGGGAAAAGTAATCATGGGGCACGATGCATCGATGGAAGTCGGAGATACGCTAACCGTTAAAGTAGATAGCGGATCGACAAGATACAAGGAGAAAATCGAGAAAGGAATCATCAAACCCGATGTACCTTTCTATACATACGTTCCGGGTAAAAGCAATGTAGACGCAGTAACTTCTGCCACCGAGCTGTATTTTGCTCAACGTGGTCTGCTATATTCGTATCTGGGAGGAAAGCGGTATGATACAACATTCCTTCATATCAGAGAATGGCTGGAGTGTATCCGCGACAACAGTAAGAAAACTTCTTGTGGTATCGATGCTGCTTTCGACGAAGCCATTACAGCACACATGGGAACTCGTGCATATCTGGAAGGTCGTACAATGTATTGGGATAAAGACAAAGAGGAAATAGTAAGAGGCGAAATAAATTAATATATTTACAATTTAGCAGTGAAAAGTGAAAACTAAAATATACCATTAAATCTAAAAACAATATTAACCAAAAAACAAAAAAAATTATGGCATCAGACATTTCGAGAAGAAAGTTCCTCTCAACAGGAGCAAAAGCCGCTATTGGACTGACGATCATCCCAAGCTCTGTATTGGGGAAAAACTTTGGGCATATAGCTCCGAGTGACAAATTGAATATTGCAGCTGTAGGTATTGGCGGCATGGGACATGCTAATATCAAAGCTGTGGAAGCTACAGAAAACATAGTCGGACTATGTGACGTAGACTGGAAATATGCTAAAGGCGTATTTGAAAGATTCCCAAATGCAAAAAAATATTGGGACTTCCGTAAGATGTACGACGAAATGGGCAAATCCATTGATGCGGTAATAGTAGCAACAGCAGACCATACACATGCCATCGTTTCTGCCGATGCAATGACAATGGGCAAACATGTGTACTGTCAAAAACCGCTTACTCATACAGTTTATGAATCACGCTTGCTAACTAAGTTGGCTAAAAAACATAAAGTCGCTACTCAAATGGGTAACCAAGGCTCATCGGGAGAAGGCGTTAACCTCGTTTGCGAATGGATTGCCAATGGCGAGATAGGTGAAGTAACAAAAGTTGAATGTGCTACCGACCGCCCTATTTGGCCACAGGGACTAAATGCTCCTGAAAAAGTAGATAAAATACCAAGCACCCTAAATTGGGACTTATTTTCAGGCCCTGCAAAGGTACGCCCTTACAATGCATTATATACTCCTTGGAACTGGCGTGGCTGGTGGGATTATGGTACAGGTGCATTAGGCGACATGGCTTGTCACATCATGCACCCGGTATTCAAAGGCTTGAATTTGGGCTACCCTACTAAAGTACAAGGTTCATCCACCTTGTTGTTGCAGGATTGCGCACCACAAGCACAACACGTTAAATTAACATTCCCTGCTCGCGATAATATGCCGAAAGTGGGTATGCCTGAAGTTGAAGTACATTGGTATGATGGCGGTATGATGCCAGATCGTCCGAAAGGTTTCCCTCAAGGAAAACAATTAATGGGCGAAGGTGGTGGATTGGTTATCTTCCATGGAACAAAAGATACGCTGATTTGCGGATGCTATGGAGTGAACCCTTGGTTGTTGTCTGGTCGCGTTCCGAAAGCACCTAAAACACAACGCCGTGTAGAAACATCTCACGAAATGGATTGGGTACGCGCTTGTAAGGAAGATGCCTCTAGTCGTGTAATGACTAAATCCGATTTCAGCGAAGCAGGTCCATTCAACGAAATGGTAGTAATGGGAGTATTGGCGATTCGTTTGCAGACCTTGAATAAGGAATTGTATTGGGATGGAGATAACATGAAGTTCACAAATATCGACCCTAACGAACAGATTAAGATATTAATCAAGGATGACTTCAAGATTGTTGACGGCGACCCTAAATTCAATAAGATCTGGACTGATCCTATCAATGCTCAGGAGTTTGCAAATGAACTGATCAAGCATACATATCGTCAGGGATGGAAATTACCTGATATGCCATAACTAAGTAATATTGTTTTAATTTAAAAATCAAAATAAAGATGAAAAAAATTATCTATTCATTAAGCTGTTGCATGATTGCCGGAGCATTTATTGCTTGTGGCGGTGGGGCTAAGAATGCTGAGAAAAAAGGGACTGATACTGATTCAACAAAACGAACTGAAGCAATGAAACCTGAATATACTGTATTAGACAAACCTCAAGTAGACCTGTCTAAATTCAAAAAAGATAAAGATGGTTATATCGTTATCTTCGATGGCAAAACATTCGACGGATGGCGTGGTTATGGAAAAGATGCTGTTCCGGGAAAGTGGGTTATCGACCAAGGAGCTATCAAATTTAATGGTAGCGGCGGCGGAGAAGCTCAAGAAAAAGACGGTGGCGACATTATCTTTGCTCACAAGTTCAAAAATTTCGAATTGGAACTAGAATGGAAAGTGGCTAAAGGAAGTAACTCCGGTATTTTCTATCTGGCACAAGAAGTTCAGACAAAAGATCCGAAAACCGGAGAGATGAAAATGGAACCTATCTATATTTCAGCTCCTGAAGCTCAAGTGTTAGACAATGCCAATCACCCTGATGCAAAAATGGGTAAAGACAACAACCGTCAATCAATGTCATTATATGATATGATTCCTGCTAAACCACAAAACGCTAAACCATTCGGTGAATGGAACAAAGCGAAAGTTATGGTTTACAAAGGAACTGTAGTTCATGGACAAAATGGCGAAAACGTAGTTGAGTATCATCTATGGACTCCACAATGGACAGAAATGCTTCAAGCAAGCAAATTTAGCGAAGAAAAATGGCCTTTGGCTTACGAATTGCTAAACAACTGCGGTGGACCTAACAGAGAAGGTTATATTGGTCTTCAAGATCATGGTGATGATGTTTGGTTCCGTAATATCAGAATCAAAATCCTTGACTAATAACTAGTTTTTTCTATTAAAATATCTTCCAAATCCTTGAAGGGCTTGCCCCTTCTTGGATTTGGCTTTTAAATAATCTTACATTATCATGAAAGTATCAATTATTATAGCTACTACTCTCCTTATGTTAGCTTCTTGCAATCCAAAAGCAGATGCAACTCAGCAACAAGCTGCACCTGTAAAGAAAGATATTTCTCTACAATTGTACTCGTTGAGAGACGACATTGCTAAAGACTATGATGCAACAATCAAGAAAGCCGGAGAAATGGGATTCACATCGGTAGAGGCTGCGAATTATGCAGACGGAAAATTCTATGGAAAAACACCTGAAGAATTTAAGGCAAGCATAGAAAAAGCCGGAATGAAAGTGCTTTCTTCTCATACAGGAAAAGGCCTTACAGAAAAAGAACTGGCTTCTAAAGATTTTACAGAAGCACTTAAATGGTGGGATCAAACTATTGCAGCGCACAAAGCAGCAGGAATGAAATACATTGTAACTCCATGGATGGATACACCTAAAACATTGAAAGACTTACAAACTTATTGTGAGTACTATAACGAAATAGGAAAGAGATGTAAAGAAAACGGTATGCTCTTTGGCTATCACAATCACGACTTCGAACTGAAAAATAAGATCGAAGATAAGGTTATGTACGACTACATGCTAGAAAACACAAACCCTGAATATGTATTCTTCGAAATGGATGTATACTGGGTAGTAAGAGGTGGAAAAAGCCCTGTAGATTATTTCAATAAATATAAAAACCGTTTCACTTTGCTGCATATCAAAGACAACAGAGAACTTGGACAAAGTGGTATGGTAGGCTTTGACGCCATCTTCAACAACACTGATGCTGCAGGAGTTAAACATCTTGTGGTAGAAGTAGAGCAATACAGCTTTACTCCTGAGGAAAGTGTAAAGAAAAGCCTTGACTATTTATTAAATTGTCCTTTAGTAAAAGAAAGCTACGACAAATAAGAAAAATTAGATATGCTTTTGTCAGATTGGACGGAGTAGTTTGAAGATCTATTTAGCAAATGTATATTTCTTTAAAGAAATTCTTCTCTCCGTTCATTATGACAAGCCGCATAGCTAAAAAAGTATATAAGCGAATAGATGAACGCAATAATGGCCGACAACGGCTCCTTCTACTACAATATACAAGGTAGAGCCGAAGGAACCAGTTATAATATTATATATCAAGATAGTGAAGATAGAGATTTTCAACCCGAAATAGAAGAGCTGCTTGCCAACTTTGAGAAATCATTATCGGTATATGACAATGAATCCATTATTTCGCGAGTCAACAGAAATGAAGACGTAGAAATAGATGATTATTTTTATACAGTCTTCAACAAAGCAAAAGAAATAAGTGCCCACACAGAAAATACTTTCGATATCTCGGCAGAGCCGCTATTCAGGGCCTGGGGATTTAGCTCTCAAGAAAAATGTCCGCCCAATAGGAAGCAGATAGAAGAGATGAGAAAGTATATAGGAATGGACAAAATAAGCATCAAGGACAGACGCATTGTAAAAGATCATCCCAATATTGTATTGAATGTAAATGCTATTGCAAAAGGATATTCTGCTGATATTGTAGCTTTATTCTTGGAACAGCATAAATGCCTTAATTATCTTGTAGAGATCGGAGGAGAAATTCGAGTAAGAGGAGAAAACCTTCATGGCGAAGACTGGAGAATAGGTATTGACCGCCCATCCGAAAGCAACCTCATTCCCGGACAAGACATGCAAGCTATTTTACAAATTACAAATAAAGGAATAGCGACTTCCGGAAATTACAGACAATTTTATATCGAAAATGGAGAAAAAATAACGCATACAATCAATCCGGCTACAGGCTATCCGGCACGGCATAATCTACTATCCACAACAGTGATAGCAAACGATTGCCTCACAGCAGATGCTTATGCCACAGCATTTCTGGTTGCGGGAGTAGACAAGTCGTTGGAATGGATAAATAACAACGCTGAGATTGAGGCTATATTTATCTGTGACGAGGATGGAGAGTATAAAATGTACTGCACTCCGGCATTAGAAGACAAGATCATTCAAGGAGACGAATAAGATGCCTTTCTTACTGTGTTAAAAAGAAATAAATATTAAAACATATCCGCTTTGTTAGATATTATTTGTATTATTTTGTCAACTGAAAACAATCTAATAGAAATAATATCATAAAGCACTAAAAAAACAAAAATCATGAATACCTTATTATTTTTAGGAAATCTGGGAACAGGTGAAATCATCATCATAGCCATAGTTGTACTTTTACTTTTCGGGGGACGCAAAATACCTGAACTAATGAAAGGACTAGGGAAAGGTATCAAAAACTTCAAAGAGGGAGTTAAAGGTATAGAAGATGATATAACCGGGGATAACGATACAACAACTAAAAAAGATTGATGTAGTATACTTCTATGGAAGAGAACAGTGAAGGAATGTCCTTTTGGGATCATTTAGAAGAACTACGGTGGACTCTTGTCAGGTCTATCATTGCCTTATTTGTTTTTGCGATACTTGGTTTTGCAATCATGCCGTATATATACGACAGCTGGATAATGGGTCCTACCCGTGCCGACTTTGTATTGTATAAATATCTATGTTATGTGACATCATCCGTGCCCTTTATGCCCGACTTCTGCGATGATACATTTCATATTAAGATTATAAACTATAATCTTACTTCGCAGTTTTTCAGGCACATGACCACTTCATTTTGGTTTGCTCTAATATTGACATTCCCATACCTTGCATTTGAAGTGTGGCGTTTTGTAAGCCCTTATCTCTATTCTAATGAGAAGAAGAGTATCAGATGGGTATTTCTGTTCGGAACAGGTATGTTCTTTATCGGATGTGCTGTAGGATATTTTCTTGTATTCCCTATGACATTCCGATTCTTATCGACATACCAATTAAGTGAGATGATCGAGAATACAATTTCGCTCGATTCGTATATGGATAATTTCCTTACGTTAATATTCATCATGGGAATTGTATTCGAACTTCCTTTGGTATCGTGGCTTTTATCTCAATTGGGCTTTTTAAATAGATCTTTCTTTAAGAAATTTAGAAGACATGCCATTGTTGGACTATTGGTATTATCAGCCATAATCACTCCATCAGGAGATCCATTTACCCTTTCGGTTGTATTTGTGCCGCTTTATATGCTCTTTGAATTGAGCCGCTTTATGGTAAAACCTGCACCGAAAGAAACGGATGAGGAAGATGAGGATGAAGATACTGCCGATGTAGAAATAAAGACTTTGTAATAGTAAATATTACTTGGGAGAGAAATCATCAAGAGAATCTGCATTTCTATTAAAAGATAAAATATCGATAAATAAAAACCCCGATTGGTAACCAATCGGGGTTTTTATTATATATAAGATTTCTTATGCGCTTAAGCCTCTGCCGGAGCATCTCCGTTTGCCTTCTGTACAGGCTTTTCTGGTCTTGGAGGACGAGGAAGAAGAACCTTACGAGACAATTTAAACTTACCTGTCTTAGGGTCAATATCGATGAGTTTCACCTCAATCTTATCACCTTCTTTCAATCCTACTTTTTCCATGTCTTCTACACGATCCCACGAAATTTCAGAGATATGAAGCAATCCGTCTTTTCCTGGAAGGAATTCACAGAATGCACCGTAAGGCATTACCGAACGTACTTTTGCAGTATATACCTCTCCTACTTCTGGTACAGCAACAATTCCTCTAATCTTAGCCATTGCAGCTTCGATAGCAGTCTTGTTCGTAGCTGAAACTTCAACGCGTCCATAACCATCAATTTCTTCGATAGTAACAGTTGCTCCTGTTTCTTCCTGAATACCTTGAATAATTTTACCACCGGGTCCTATTACAGCTCCGATAAATTCTTTGCTGATAATTAGCACTTCGATACGTGGAGCATTTTCTTTGAAGTCGGCACGTGGTTCAGGTAATGTCTCAAGGATTTTACCCATAATATGCAAACGTCCTTCACGAGCTTGGTTCAATGCCTTCTCTAGAATTTCGTAAGAAAGTCCATCTACTTTTATATCCATCTGAGTAGCTGTGATACCATCTTTTGTTCCACAAACCTTAAAGTCCATGTCTCCCAGATGATCTTCGTCTCCCAAAATATCTGAAAGTACAGCAAAGTTAGTACCTTTCTTCTCTGAGATAAGTCCCATTGCTATACCTGTCACCGGCTTTTTAATCTTCACCCCTGCATCCATTAATGCCAATGTACCGGCACAAACTGTAGCCATAGATGAAGAGCCGTTCGACTCTAATATATCTGATACCACACGTATAACGTAAGGATAATCGGAAGGGATCATCGGTTTCAATGCACGGTGTGCAAGATTTCCATGACCGATTTCACGACGACCTACTCCACGTTGTGGTCTTGCTTCTCCTGTTGAAAACGGAGGGAAATTATAATGTAGAAGGAATCTCTTCTTACCATTGTTCAATACATCATCAATGATTTTCTCATCAAGCTTTGTACCTAATGTTACAGTTGTCAATGATTGTGTTTCACCACGTGTGAAAACAGCCGATCCGTGAGCTCCCGGAAGATAATCTACTTCGCTCCAGATAGGACGTATCTCTGTTGTTGTACGACCATCAAGACGTTTTCCTTCGTCTAAGATAGAACGACGCATCGCTTCTTTTTCTACATCATGGTAGTAACGAGAAATCAATGCACCTTTTTCGGCAAGCTCTTCTTCAGTGAGGTTCGCTTTATATTCTTCTTCTATAGCCTTGAAGTTATCTACACGCTCATGTTTGTTTGTATTTCCTGATGCTGCTACAGCAAAAGCTTTATCATAACATTTTTCCCAAACATCTTTGCGTAGGTCTTCGTCATTTGTTTCGTGGCTATATTCACGTTTTTTTGTAGTACCAACAAGCTCCATCAATTCAATCTGAGCCTGACATTGTACTTTAATCGCTTCGTGAGCAAACTTGATAGCTTCTAGCATTTCTGCTTCCGAAACTTCTTTCATTTCACCTTCCACCATCATAATGTTATCAATAGTAGCACCTACCATGATATCCATATCAGCTTTAGCTAATTGAGAAAATGTTGGATTTAAAATGAATTGTCCATCAACACGAGCTACTCTCACTTCTGAGATAGGACCATTGAACGGTATATCTGAAACAGCTAAAGCTGCCGAAGCTGCCAATCCGGCCAATGCATCAGGCATATCTTCACCGTCTGAAGAGAATAGAGTCACATTAACAAATACTTCCGCATGATAATCGTCCGGAAACAATGGACGAAGGGCACGGTCTACCAGGCGGCAAACCAATATTTCGTAATCTGAAGCACGTCCTTCTCGGCGTTGAAAACCTCCTGGGAAGCGGCCATATGCTGCAAATTTTTCTTTATACTCTACCTGTAAAGGCATAAAATCAACACCCGGATTTGCATCTTTTGCGGCACATACAGTGGCTAATAACATCGTATTACCCATCCGTACCATTACAGACCCATCAGCCTGTTTTGCCAATTTTCCGGTTTCAATGGTGATAGTCCTTCCATCACCTAAATCGATACTCTTTGTAATCGGATTAATCATAAATTTTTTTCTTAACGTCTTAAAATCAAACAAAGGTAAGTAAAGTTTTTGAAAATTAAGGGAATGGAGATCGAAAACTCCATCGGGAAAGACGAAATACAATAATAATATCAAGGTTTTCTTTTAGTTAATTTCATTCATCTAACCACCCGTTTACGTTCAATATTCATATTCTAGGCTTATGCTGATAATAAAAAATATCACTACATCTAGTGATTGACTACTACTTTAAGTTTTCATACATTTGCACATCAACTAAAAACTATAAATATCAACACATTAAGAAATAATGAGATCAAAGTCTTTTCTTTTTTTGACCCTCTTATTCTGTGCCATTATCAATAATACTTATGCTGATGATATTGTCATTGACAATGATACTATCAAAATGAAATATACAGCAAAAGAGGTTGTAATAGAATCATTTAAGCAAAACAGTGATTTATCGATACAACCTGTCTCAGCATCCGTTCTATCTGAAAGTATTATTAAAGAAAACAATATAACCAACATAAAAGAGGTGACGGCTTTTGTACCCAATCTATTCATGGTAGACTATGGCTCTAAAATGTATTGCCCTGTCTTTATACGAGGAATAGGAGCTGCAAAAAACACCCCTTCTGTAGGGCTATATGTAGATGGAGTACCGTATTTCGACCGCTCAACTTTTGATATGAACATTAGCGATGTAGACCGCATTGAAGTTCTGCGAGGACCACAAGGCACTATCTATGGCAGGAATACGATGGGGGGCATCATTAATGTTTTCACAAAATCCCCATTAAAGACAAAAGGGACTTACTTGAATCTCTCTGCCGGTAATTACAATGCCTATCAGACCGGAATTTCGCATTATGGAAATGTAGATAATAAAATAGGCTATTCCTTATCTGGTAATTATTCCCATTCGGGAGGCTACTTTATGAATAAAACCACAGGAAAACGAGCCGACCCGATCGATGGTGTTTCTACCCGTGCCCGACTAAGTTGGCGTATTATGCCACGGTTGACGATGAACCTTATTTTTGCTTATGAATATTCCGATCAGGATGGTTACCCTTACCGTATCTATGATAAGAAAACGGGTAAAATAGAAGATATAAATTATAATGAACGAAGTTTCTACCGTCGTAATATGTCTAACAATGGGTTGAATATAGAATATGTAACAGACAATTTCAAACTGAGTTCGCAATCCTCTTTTCAGTTTTATGACGGGAAACAAGGTATCGATCAGGACTTCTCGCCCAAAGACCTTTACTACGTAAACTTCTATCATCGTCAGCAAATGTACTCTCAGGAGTTTAATATCAAATCAATAAAAGAAGACAGCAAATACAAATGGCAGTTTGGAGTATTTGGATTCCACCAGAATTATTTCCAAACAAACGATACTGACTATCGCACATCGGGAAAACATGCAATCCAAAATGTAAACAATCCGACCGACGGAATTGCTCTATATCATCAGTCTACTTTGAATGATATTTTCATCCCGGGATTATCAGCGACACTTGGAATTCGCTACGACTGGGAGAAAACAAAATCTTCATTGATACGCATCACTGCAAATCCGAATGTAGAGCCTGTTGTCGATCCCGAAGTAAAGGCTAAGGACGATTTTTCTCAAATTACACCAAAAGCATCTATCCAATATGCGTACAGTCAGGATGGATTGACATATTTATCTGTAAGTAAAGGATATAAAACAGGAGGTTTTAACAATACGGCCGATGAAGATAAAGACCGTACGTTTGATCCTGAATATAGCTGGTCTTATGAATTAGGAACAAAATCAAGCTTTCTGGATAATCTGCTCTTCGTAGATTTCAGCCTCTTTTATATTAGATGGAGCAACCAACAGATTTCACAGGTAAAACCTACAGGACAAGGTTTTTTAACTCGCAATGCAGGTAAATCGGAAAGCAAAGGCTTTGAATTGACAACTCAGATAAACCCTTCGAGAAGTCTAAACTTCCAGATAGCCTATGGCTATACGCATGCTAAATACAAAGAGTATAAAGAAAGTGAGACGGTAAATTATAATAATAATTACTTGCTCATGGTGCCTAAGCATACATTGGCGATATCTGCAAATTACACCATAGACACAAACCTGAGATGGCTCGACAATGTTGTGCTTAACGCTCAATATACAGGAGTAGGCAAATTATATTGGAATGATGCCAACGATGTAGAACAACCATTTTATGGAATGTATAATGGGAAAGTTTCTTTCGTTAAAAAACAATTTTCACTAGATTTGTGGGCTAAAAATATAGGATCTAAAGATTATATCGCATATTACTTCGCAACATCTGGTAATAATTTTGTACAAAAAGGGAAGCCTTTCACATGTGGATTAAATCTGAACCTTAAATTCTAATATGGGAATAAACATTCAAAAAGGAGAAAAGCTATTTACATTCTTTTGCCTGTACATCGCACAATCGATACCAATGAGTTTCTTCTCTACGGTGATACCTGTAATTATGCGGCAACAGAACTTCTCGCTCGAGAGTATAGGGATGCTCCAATTGCTAAAACTCCCTTGGATACTAAAATTCCTATGGTCTCCTGCGGTCGACCGTTCGACTTTTAGAATAGGTGATTTTAAAAGATGGATTTTCTCCTCAGAATTAATATATGCATCCATCATATTTGCTGTCTCATTTCTCGATTTTCAAACCACACCTTATCTTATTATTGGGCTTGTAATATTATCTTTTATCGCTTCAGCCACACAAGATATTGCAACCGACTCACTTGCTGTTCTGTCTTTTAGTAAAAAGGACAAAAGCCTTGCAAACAGTATGCAGTCGATGGGAAACTTTGCAGGTGCTATGATTGGCGGCGGCATATTACTGTTACTCTATCATAAATTCGGGTGGGGAAATCTATTACCATTCCTCGCTGTATTTGTTATTATAGCTCTAATTCCTCTAATATTTTTCAAGAGAGGAAATAACCAAGTAATCATAAAAGCAAAACAAGAGAAAAAGCCAACCCCGGACGATCTTCTTGGCTTTTTCAAACAAAAAGGTATCTGGAAACAAGTTGTTTTCCTATTTGTCTATTATGCTGGTCTTATTGGTGTGTTAGCCATGCTGAAGCCTATGCTGGTAGACTATGGCTACAACATGAAAGAAATAGGCGTCATGTCGGGGATTGTAGGCACATCTATTGGCTGCCTTGCTTCTTTTGGAGGTGGTTTTATCGTTCGAAAAATAGGCAGACATTCCGCTCGAATATTGTTTGCCGTTTTCACATTGATAACTACTATCTACTTCTGCCTGTTAGTATCTGCTCTTCCAGTAAATATAGCAACTCTGCATTTGGGCATCTCTCTACTTTGGGCAAGTTATGGTATGGCGGTCATTGTTGTATATACCACAGCTATGGACTGTGTGCGTCCCGGGTTCGAAGGGACAGACTTCACAATACAAACTGTGATTACACACCTAAGCGGAATTATTATGGGTGTAAGCTCCGGTAAAATAGCAGCAATGATAACATACAAGGGACTCTTTGTTGTGGAAATGTGTATTGCAGCCATATCTCTGGCATTTATCTTATTTGCATTCAAACTTAAAGCACCGAAAGAACAAAATGAAACAAGAATTACTGAATAAATATAGCATCCCTGTTCCAAGATATACAAGCTACCCTCCGGCTAACTTTTTTAATGAATCATTTACTGCCGATTCATATAAGGAAGCTATTATCGAATCGAATGAACAAAATCCTCAGCATATATCCATCTATATACATATCCCTTTTTGCTATCACATGTGCTATTATTGCGGCTGCAATTCACAGCTACTCAAAGACAAAAATGTGGTAAAAGAGTATATAGAAGCCTTGAAAAAGGAGATACGGATGGTGCTTCCCCTACTCGACCATAGCCGTAAAATATCACAAATACACTATGGAGGAGGAACACCCACGTCACAACCTGTCTCTGTACTAAAAGAAATCAACCGGATAATCTTATCCGAGTTTGAATGCATCGAAAATCCGGAAATTGCAATAGAGTGTCATCCCGGATATCTGGATGAAAACTATTGGAATGATCTGATTGATGCAGGATTCAATCGAATAAGCATTGGCATTCAAGATTTTAACGAAGAGGTTTTAAAGGCTTCCGCCCGTAAACCATCACGAATGGTGATAGAGGATATAATACACATACTCAGGAGCAAAGGTATATCTGTAAATATGGATTTTATATACGGACTGCCTCTACAAACTACTGAATCTTTTGCTGAAACTATTAACAAGGCAATATCTTTGAAGCCGGACAGGATCGTCACTTTTTCTTACGCCCATGTTCCTTGGGTAAATGAGTTGCAAAAAAATCTCGAAAAGATTGGCTTGCCATCAGTTTCTACAAAAAACGAAATATACGAAACAGCTAAGAAATTGCTAATCGATGCTGGATATAAAACGATAGGGCTCGACCACTTTGTATTAGCAAATGACGAGCTCTACGAAGCTTTACAAACAAAATCACTGCATCGCAACTTTCAAGGATACTGTACCCGACACACCACAGGTCAGGTTTATGCATTCGGAAATACCGGGATCAGTCAATTATCTACAGCTTACAGCCAAAATGCAAAAGATCTGAACACATATATATCATCCGTAAATGAGGGTAAGTATCCCATAACTAAAGGGTATATACTGAATAAGGAAGAGCAAATTACCCGTGAAGTAATAGCTTCACTAATGTGCAACTATACAGTAAGTTGGTCGGATATAGCGAACCGAATGAATATGTCTGAAAAGGAAGTAAGAAATGCACTAAACTATAACAAAGAGCAGCTCTTTGATTTTCAAAAAGATGGAATTATCGAATTTTCGGAAGATTACATTACTGTATTGCCGGAGGCTGCACCCTTTGTCCGCAATGTTGCTGCTTCGTTGGATAAACTGATGGTAAATAACGAGAAACGTTATTCCAAATCGGTATAATCAATTTTTGGGTAATGGTTTATTAAAGAAAAAGATCTTTCAAGCATGGTTTAATTAATTAATAATGTATATCTTTAACAAATAGATTAAAAATTAACATTAATACTATGAAAGCTTACTCGCAAATATTACTTCTTTTCGTCTTTATGTCCTGTCTTTTTATATCCTGCAGTAATGATAAAGAATTACCAGAAGAAAATAAAACATACACATTTCATTCTATTATGTGGAAGTTAGAGGAGGGAGATAAACAAGAGGTAATAGAAGACCATAGAAGCATCTCTATCCATAACAACGTAGACGAACCAGCTATAATAACAAATAAATCAGAAGATTATATTAAGGACTATTCCCATTTTCATAACTCAGAGGATGCAGAACTATTAACCCAATTAATGGGTGAAGATTATACTGTCTCTATACCATCTGAGATCAGTCTCTTATCTTCTGATTATGTTTATTATTCAGGTAAAGAAGCTCCGCTACGCATTGGAGAAAAAGTAGAGCTAGAACCTTCCACGAAGGTTAAAGAATCTACAACATTACCACCACATAGCAAGTTAACTACTAATGTGACGATATATCAGAATAAAATAACAGCCACATATCGTATTCGTCTAGTGGCAGAGGATAATTCTTTTGATTACAAAGACATACATGGAAAATGGACCGGTGTATTTTTTAGAAATATGGAAAGTAGCTCTGTCGTTGAAGAAATAAAATAAAAACGAATCATTCGACAACATAATAATAAAAAACGGCTTCAATATAATTTGAAGCCGTTTCTATTTTGATACAATATGTTTTTACATACCTCCTGTAACAGGAATAACTTCTCCTGTAACATAAGCAGACAAATCCGATGCAAGGAATACAGCAACATTAGCTACATCCTCAGGTGTTCCTCCACGACGTAACGGAATTTGTTCTGCCCATTTTTTCTTTACATCTTCAGACAATACTCCGGTCATTTCTGTAATGATGAATCCGGGACAAATACAGTTCGCACGAACATTTCTCGAACCCAGTTCTTTTGCTACAGATTTAGCCAAACCAATCATCCCTGCTTTAGATGCAGAATAGTTAGCTTGTCCGGCATTACCGTTAAGACCAACTACGGAACTCATATTTATGACATTTCCGCTCTTTTGCTTCATAAAGATCGGAGTAAGTGCATGGATAAAGTTGAACGCAGACTTTAAATTTATATTGATTACCATGTCCCATTGCTGTTCAGTCATACGCATCATCAGTCCGTCACGGGTAATCCCTGCATTATTTACAAGAATATCTATCTGTCCGAAGTCTTTTGCAATTTCTTCTACCACTTTATGAGTGTCTTCAAAATTTGCAGCATTAGATGCATATCCTTTTGCTTTCACTCCAAACTTGGCAATTTCTGCTTCAGTCGCTTTTGCGTTGTCATCTATAGCTAAGTCAGTAAATGCAATATTTGCTCCCTGCTCTGCAAATTTAAGTGCGATGGCTTTACCTATACCACGAGCTGCACCTGTAATAATAGCGGTTTTACCTTCTAGTAATTTCATAATTTAAAGTATAAATTAAATTTATATAGTTTACAATCTACTTTTTCTTCTTTTTTATTCCCTCAAATATAAGGTAAGCAATATTTTCTCTTTGCGATTCGGTTTGCAGGCTCTCTGCTCTAATCTGCCCTCTGATGTAAGGCACTTCCAATCCTTTGAGCGCATGGTGAAGTATTTCCGCTGTAGCTTGAGTGTCGGGCATCTCGAAAGTACCCTCTTCTACTCCTTTGTTCAGAATATCTTTCAGTACCTGAATTTCTTTTCTATCAAACGATTTCCTGACATTTTGGACACGCCAGATATCACGGAAGAAATCAGCTTTCAATGTACCATTCCTTGCCACAACATTTTTCACTGCATCAAATCGCGTATAAAAAAACAAAAGAAGTTTCTCGTCTGCAGGAAGATTCTTATTTGCTACAGTCTGCAAAGCATGGAACATCTGATCGAGCTCCGTCTCCAGAACCGCCTGATACACCTCATTCTTATTATTGAAATATGTATATAGTGTCCTCCGCCCTTTGTGCGAAGCTACTGCAATATCATTCATGGTGGTATTTTCCACCCCCAACCTTGCAAATAGCTGACGAGCTACATCTATCAGGATATTTCGGGTTTTGTTTATGGCCATAAACTAAATTTGCACACAAATATTACAAGTGTGCAAATTTAGCATAAAAATATTGAATACATAAGATTTTCCTTTGGTTTTATCACTTTTAGGAATTTTATACATACAGAATAAATATAAGGCCACTCATGCTTTTTATCCTGTCAACTACGTATATATCAATAGCAAATGCTTAATATAATCAAAATAAACAAGTCATTATGGGAGGTTCCGGAGGGTTAAAAACCTCTCTGTCTCATCGCCTCGAACGTTAGGATGGCAGTAGAAACAGATACATTGAGCGAATCGATCTTGCCCCTCATCGGAATTTTTACACGATGGTCGGCATTATCGAGCCAAAAGTGAGTCAGACCATCGGCTTCTGTACCCATGACGACAGCGGAGGGTTTAGTAAAATCAGTATCCTGATACCATTGCGAAGCGTTTAGTTCAGCAGCATACGCTTTTATATTTCTGTTTTTCAAATAGCTCAATGCTTCCTGAGATGTACAAACGGCTGTCTGCACAGTAAAAACACATCCTACGCTAGAGCGTATTGCATTCGGATTATAGATATCAGTAGCTGGATCGCAAACAATTACTGCATCGGCTTGCGCTGCATCGGCCGTACGTAAAACAGCTCCTAAATTACCAGGTTTTTCTACAGATTCGAGTATAATAAGAAATGGGTTATCTGAAATTTTAAGGTCTGCCAACGTATGTCCTTTGGGTTTAGCCAAAGTTAACAGCCCGTCAGAACCTTCACGATAGGCAATTTTTTCGAAAACGGCTTCCGAAACTTCAAATTTTTTATTGTCAGATATAGATTCAAGAACATCGGGATAATCTGTTTTCACAAACAATTCGGGACATACAAACACCGAGTCTACCTCATAGCCCGCCATCAGAGCAAGATTTAATTCTCTAGCTCCTTCTATTATAAATAAATTTTGCTCTCTTCGTTCTTTTGCTTTCGAAAGTTTTACAATATTTTTTATCCTCGAATTTTGCAGGCTGACAATTTTTTCCATTATATCCTAATTGTTATCATAATGCAAAAATAAGAATTAATTACCGACAAAATCCTGTTATTTTATACCTTTGTAAGCTTTATTAGACAATCAATTTATATATACAACTCTAAACGATAATTATTTTATGAGATATATCTGGATGCTTTCCGTTGGTATTCTATTCTTAATAAGTTGCAGCACAAAAGGAAAAAATAAAGAAGAGGTTCCAACCGAGCCAAAGAAATATACTCGTTTCAACGGGAATTACAATCTCACATTCAACGATTTACCCGACTTACACATAGAGGCTGCCGAAGCAAACGGCGTTGGGCCTTTGGAGACAAGAGCAGATACGGCATTATATCAAGACAAGCTTGTACGTATCCCGATAGAACTGGATATCTACCGTGTTGATAAGCTTACACACTCAATGCCTTTTCTAGTTCCTAAAGCAGCAAATTTACTATCCGAAATCTGTATCAACTTCAGAGACTCATTAATTAGTAAAAAAATGCCGCTTTATAAGCCGATCATTACGAGCATAACACGCACCAATGATGATGTAAAAGGGCTAAGTAGAAGAAATAGAAATGCAAGTGATAATTCTGCACACCGTTATGGAACAACAATAGATATAGCGTGGACACGATTTGACAAAGTGAACCCAACAGACAGTCGGGTTTTGGACGACGGCAGACTAAAAGCCATATTGGGTCAGGTTTTGCACGATCTGCATGAACGCGACAGGTGTTATATCAAACATGAGAGAAAGCAATCTTGCTTTCATATCACGGTAAGATAATTTTTAAATAAGCAATTAGCCGACTGCTAAAAATATGAGACGCTACTTTATATACCTTGCATACAATGGAGAGAATTACTGTGGTTGGCAGATACAGCCGAATGGTGTATCGGTACAAGAAACCATAGAGAAGGCTCTCACAACGTTACTGCGTACTCCGACAACAATAGTGGGTGCAGGGCGTACCGATGCGGGTGTACATGCGCGAATGATGGCAGCACATTTTGACTATGAGACTGCAAATCTTGATTTGCCCCTTCTTGCAAAAAAACTAAATAGCATACTCCCTAAAGATATTTCGATATATAATATTGTAGAAGTAAAACCCGATGCTCACGCACGTTTTGATGCAACAAGCAGACTATACAGGTATTATATCACTACAGAAAAAGATCCTTTCTTGCATCATTTGAAATATAAAGTACATGGAAATCTTGATATAGATAAGATGAATGCATGTGCTGATATCTTATTCGAATATGAGGATTTTACGAGTTTTAGCAAGTTGCATACCGATGTAAAGACGAATAATTGTACCATTCTAGCTGCACAATGGGAGAAAAAAGGCAATGATTACATCTTCACCATCAAGGCAAATCGCTTCCTGCGCAATATGGTACGCTCCATAGTAGGCACATTGCTGGAAGCAGGAAAAGGGAAGATCGGTTCGGGAGAAATGCGAAGGATTATAGAAGCTAAAAACAGATGTGAAGCCGGAATATCCGTTCCGGGGCATGCTCTTTTTTTAGAAGAAATAGAATACAATAATGACATTTTTATACAATGAGAATAAATATTCTTAGCGGCAGGACATTAAGAGGGTTCATGGAAAGTGAAAAGTCAGGAGGACTTGTGCTTATCGTTTGCACAATCGTCTCCATACTTTTGGCAAACTCATCATGGATTGGAGAACAATACAGAGGCATCTGGGAATTTGGAGTAGGAAGCCATAGCGTTGCCGAATGGATAAACGATGGTTTGATGGCGGTATTCTTCCTATTGGTAGGACTTGAACTTATACAGGAAATATATGAAGGAGAACTGTCTAATATAAAACGTGCGATGCTTCCGATATCCGGCGCATTAGGCGGCATGTTAGTACCGGCAGGTATTTATATGTTTCTCAACCACGGGACACCTACCCTATCGGGTTTTGGTATTCCTATGGCTACGGACATTGCTTTTGCATTGGGTATTTTATCCCTGTTGGGTAATCGTGTGCCTACTTCCTTGAAAGTGTTCCTTACGGCTCTGGCTGTAATTGACGATCTGGGAGCAATTATCGTAATTGCCATATTTTATACATCCTCGCTGTCGTGGGTTAGCTTGCTGATGGCTTTAGGAATATTTGTTCTTTTATTATTGCTGAATAAAAAATTCCATGTCAATAATATGATCCCTTACATTGTCGGGGGGATCATCATGTGGTATTTTATGCTCAACTCGGGAGTACATGCCACTATCGCCGGTGTATTATTAGCGATCACGATCCCTTTCAAGAAAAGGGAAAAGAAATGCATGTCGAATCGTTGGCAACACTTTTTGCACTACCCTATAGCTTTCGGAGTATTACCTTTGTTTGCTTTGGCCAATACAGCAATGATAATAGAAGGAAACTGGGATCAGTCGATAGGTGAACCTTTCGCACAGGGTATCCTGCTAGGGCTCATTGTAGGAAAACCAATCGGAATCACTCTCTTTAGTTTTATCTTTGTGAAAACAGGTATTTGTGCCTTGCCAAGAGGAATCAATTGGAAGGGGCTATTGGGTGCCGGCATGCTTGGAGGAATCGGATTTACAATGTCCATTTTCATTACCCTGCTTGCCTTCGATGATATACATTATATCAACGAATCAAAATTGATGATACTGCTGGCGTCGTTGGCTTCAGGTATTATCGGCTATACATGGCTAAACTTCGTGATGAAAAAAGAAAGAGAACGAATTTCGTAGATAATAAGATTTAAATAAATGTGGCTAGCTCTCGCCTTTGTTTCAGCGTTCTTTCTTGGATGCTATGATATTTGTAAAAAAAAATCAGTAGATGGAAATGCTGTAATCCCCGTATTATTTCTTAATACTCTTTTTTGTTCCTTACTGTTACTTCCATTGGTGGTTATATCAAAGATATCACCCGATTCTCTGTACGGGACAATCGGATATGTGCCCTCTGTTTCGATAGAAACTCACGGATATATTTTTGTAAAATCAATTATTGTACTTACATCATGGATATTCGGCTATTTCGCTATAAAACACCTTCCACTGACAATTACAGGACCCATAAACGCTACACGCCCCGTTATGACTCTGGTGGGAGCATTGCTGATATTTGGTGAGAGGCTCAATTTATATCAATGGATAGGAGTGATTATCACTATTATTTCATTCTTCCTGTTATCCCTTTCGGGCAAAAAAGAGGGAATTAGCTTTCACAAAAACAAATGGATACTCTTTATGATTCTGGCTGCTATAGCCGGTGCAGCAAGCGGACTATACGATAAATTTCTGATGCAGAAATTCAGTTCTACCGCAGTTCAGTTCTGGTTCAACTCGTACCAATGTCTACTGATGCTGATCGTGATGGTTGTACTATGGTATCCTAAAAGGAAGAATAATACTCCCTTCAGATGGAAATGGAGTATTATTCTGGTTTCTGTTTTCCTTACAATAGCGGACTTTGTGTACTTCTATGCCCTTACAGACCCGGATGCAATGATCTCAATCGTATCTATGGTAAGGCGCAGCAGCGTGCTTGTTTCTTTTGCCGGAGGAGTACTCTTATTCCATGAAAAAAACTTAAAAGGAAAAGCGATAGACCTTGTTTTAATAATCATAGCAATGTTTTTCCTATATTTGGGGACAAAATAATTCGATACAAAATGAGAAAGTTTATACTTGCAATTATTATCATATTCAGTATTGTTTCCCGAGTTTCGGCTCAGGATCTGAAAACAATTTTTCTTGCTATGCCCGAAAACATGATTACAGGACTAGATGCAGCCGGAAAAGAAAAACTACTTTCCAATCCGAATGATACTACAGGCATTACAGCTCCAAGGGGTTCTTTTGGAGAAGTAGAAAGAATTAGTATTTCTTCTGATTACATATCTCTGCAAACTTCCGAGGCCGGAACAGTTCAGATAAAGCTTTTGCCTTTGATAAACGAGTCGAAAATAATTTGCGTTGTAAAGACTGTTTGTGGAAAAGCGTGCGATAGCCAAATACAATTTTATACTACACAATGGTTTCCAATACCTCAAAATGATCTGTTTCCGAAGATAAACAAGGATACTTTCATTATAGCAAATACAGACAAGAATAGCCAGGAGTTTCGCAACGCTTATGCTGCACTGGATATGAATCCGATAACAATTGATCTTTCGCCCGACAGCACATCGTTAGAAATAAGTTACGATATAGAGAATTATCTTACCGGCGAAGATTACAAAATGATAGAGCCTTTCCTCATCGAAAATCCTAAACGGTATACATGGGATAAGCTCTCTTTCAAGCCCGAATAAGAGCTACCAGTTTAGCACATGGATAGAATGACATGCTGCTAATGCGGCTGTCTCGGTACGCAAGCGGCTTTCCCCTAAAGTAATAGGTTGAAAGCCATTTTTTATTGCCTCTTCTACTTCCTGCTCCGAAAAATCGCCTTCAGGGCCAATCAAGATCAGAACATTTTCCCCTAATTTATAAGCATCCTTCAACGATTTCTTTTCAGAGGGGTAGCAATGAGCGATAAATTTTTGACCTTCAAAATCTTGTTTAACAAACTTCGAAAAAGATTGCATTTCATCCAATTGAGGAAGGATTGCTTTCTGCGATTGCTTCATTGCCGAAACGAGAATTTTCTCAATTCGCTGAAGCTTTATTTCTCTGCGCTCCGAATGGTGACATAGAAGCGGAGAAAATCGATCTACACCTATTTCTGTTGCCTTCTCGGCAAGCCATTCAATGCGATCTATATTTTTTGTAGGGGCAAAAGCAATATGAATATTACAGTCCCAGTTTTTGTGCTGTACTATTGTTTTCAGGATATTTACGTGACAATGTTTAGGGTTAGCCTGTATGATTTCAGCATCATAAAAGCTCCCTTTCCCGTCTGTTAAAAGAATCTCATCCCCCTCCTTTTTACGCAGTACCTTTATACAATGTTGCGCTTCCTCGAGAGGTAATTCGGGATTACTCAATATATCGGGTGTATAAAAAATTGTCTTATCCATTCTTCTTAAAAATCAGATCCTCTTTACAAAGATACATACTTCTTCATAAAGAGGACACTACCAAAATGTTTAAATCACTTACTTCTATTCTTCAAAAATAATTTTATTCGCTCCTAATTCTTTTATTTTAGCTAACGACTCTACATGAATCCCCAGCTCGCGCAAGCGTCGTCCACCGTCCTGAAAGCTTTTCTCGATGATAAAGCCCATACCGTATAGTTCAGCGCCCGACTGCTTAATAATATCATATACACCTACCGCAGCATTTCCGTTTGCAAGAAAGTCATCAATAAATACCACCTTATCGTCCTTTGTAAGAAAATCACCACTGACCGATACGGTATATTCCTTGTCTTTTGTAAAAGAATATACTGTAGTAGACAACATATTCACCATTGTTTTAGGTACGGCCTTCTTTACGAAAACAACAGGCAGCTCGAGTAAGTATCCCAACATAATAGCCGGAGCAATACCACTGGCTTCAATTGTAACAACTTTGTTGATAGGCATATTCCCAAAACGACGAACAAATTCAACGCCTATCGATTTCATCAGGATAGGATCCATCTGATGATTGATAAAACTATCTACTTTAAGGATTCCCCCTTCAAAACTTTTTCCGTCTTTTAGAATACGATCTTTAAGTAATTTCATTGTAATATTTTTTATTCCTTAATACGGATAACAACATTAGCGATTATAGCAACGACACCTCCTGTAGTAATACCGGACGAGAAAATACCGCTTATGGTAGCAGGCATCTGCGAAAGAATATTAGGGACTAGTTCAACTCCCAGCCCACATGCAAAGCTTACTGCAAGTACGAGTATTGCTTTTCTGTCGATATCCTGAGAAGCAATAATACGCACACCTGATGCAGCTACTGTACCGAACATCAAAAGCGTAGCCCCACCCAATACAGGCTCAGGCATAATAGAGAATATACCTCCAACAAAAGGGAAAGCACTCAGAATAACCAGAAATGCGGCAATATAATAACCTACACGACGACTGGCAACACCTGTCAACTGTATCAAACCATTATTTTGAGCAAATATTGAATTCGGGAAAGAGTTGAGCACCCCTGCCAAAGCAGAATTTATACCATCGGCCAATACGCCTCCTTGTACACGTTTCATAAATTTAGGACCTTCAATAGGTTCTCCACCAATCATCGAGTTGGCTGTAATATCACCATAAGCTTCTATCGAAGTTATAAAGTAGATAAGAGCAACGGCGATGAATGCCGACAGGTCAAAGCCCAAACCGTACTTAAACGGCTGAGGAATTGTTATTGCCCCTATCGCTCCCATCTTAGAGAAATCTACCCAGCCCATAAAATAAGCAGTCACATAGCCTATTATAATACCGATGATAATAGAGCTCATCCGGATATATTTATTTCTTATACTGTTCAATACAAGTATAGAAACAAGAACAAGAGCTGCCAAACCTAAGTTCTGCATACTGCCAAATGATCTTGCACCCTCAACACTCATAGCATTGAAACCTCCTCCACAAGAAATAATCGCTACTTTTATAAGAGAGAGTCCTATCATTGTAACCACTATACCTGAAACTAGGGGAGTGATAATCTTTTTTGTATATTTAAGTAATCGGCTAACTATCATTTCCACAGGTGACGCGGCGATACATACTCCGAATATAGCGGCAAGTATAGCAGCTTCGCCCATATCACCTTTGGCGGCAAAACTAGCGGTAAGCGCACCAATGAAGGAGAAACTTGTTCCTTGTATACAAAGCAGTCCACAACCTACAGGGCCAAACTTACGGCATTGCACAAATGTAGATATACCCGATGCCAATAAAGCCATAGAAACAAGAAATCCTGTTGTTTCGACAGTAAAATTTAAAGCTTGAGAAATAATCAGCGGAGGGGTTATGATAGCTATAAATATAGCCAAAAGGTGCTGTAGACCGGCAAAGACAGCCTCTTTAAATGGAGGATTATCTTCTATCTGATAAATAAGATCTGTTTTGCGAATCGGTTGGATAAATTTATCAACCTCATTTTCTGTCATTTCCATTTGAGCCTCCTTCTTTTTTGATTATTAACCTTTTATATTCATCGATTCCATATTGAAGCTATATACTTCTTCAATTGGAATAGCATTTTTTTCTATAGTATTGATATCTTTAGCTTCTTCAGTCCACAAAAAAGGGAAAAAACTATATGCATAGTCAGGGCGCAGATGCATTACATCCTGTTGCCAGCCATCCCACCTCATACCGGGATAAAATTCATCCATATCTGTCTCGAAGCAGAATAAAAGAAACTGGCTATATTCCATTTCCAAAGGAATCCATTGAAGCATATCGGGAGCAAAGTAGTACAGGTTTCCGGTGTCTTCTCCAAAAAAACCTCCGTTAATTGCATAAAACCCACCGATAGCATCGTCTGCAACCAATAAATATGGAGCAGGTTCTCCAAATTCAGAAAAAGATTTACCCATATTCCAGTCGGGAAGAGTTCTTTTCATACGATCACTACCTGATCCAAGAATACGAATCCATCCATTGTCGATTAATAGCCCGCCTGTTTCGTAGATAATTGCTCCCATCAGAGAGCGTGTGGTAACTTGTGTGTGTATCAGACTTTTTTCGGCTCGTTGACGCTCGCAAGGCAGAATTTCCACCTTGTTTTTGGCCTGATCAATCCATTTTTTTACAATCGGCCAACCCGGGTCTTCCGTGTTTACAAGCTCTTGTAGCGTACGCATTGGCACATATACTGATGGTAAAACGTCGTTTACCTCATTTTTAATTTAAGGTGCAAAAGTAGTATATTTATAGATATTCTCTAAATAATTAATGAAAGAATAATAGAATATATCCGGACACACTACCAAAGATACATTTAAACAATTGATTATAAGAACAAAGAGTCAACCTAATCAATTATAAAAGAATACAAAATAGCAGCTGTTTGCAGTATTAAAAATCCCATTCAACAAAAAAAGAATGTCCAAGTTCTGACAATTTTTATTAAATTTATACCCATAAAAGCGTGAAATACTGTATTTTTAACCATTTCCTAATTGCTAGGATTACTGAAGGGTTAAATTATATTCACAAATAATAGATTATATAGAGTATTCATTTGTAGATAAATAAACTATCCACATGAAATAGTTTTGTCTAAAAAGAAAGTTCTAGTTCACATATAAAATAAACATAATGACTCATTTACCATCTATAATTAGCGATTTAGCTTTTATATTGATAATTGCGGGAATAATAACCATCATATTCAAATGGTTAAACCAACCTTTAGTATTAGGATATATAGTTGCAGGATTCTTGACAGGGCCGCACTCCAGTTTTTTCCCTACAGTTACCGATTCAGAAAATATAAGTATCTGGGCAGAGATTGGCGTTATATTCCTCTTATTTGGTATGGGGCTTGAATTTAGCTTCAAGAAACTTATAAGCAACGGAAAGACAGGATTTATAACACTCATCATGATTGCCATAGGGCTCGGTGTATCCGGTTACTTTATAGGGTTATGGCTCGGATGGGGTACGTGGAACAGTCTTATATTGGGCTGTATGCTCTGTTTGTCGTCCACTACTATTATCGTAAAAGGATTCGAAGATCCGAAATATAGAGGCAAACGTTTTACAGAAGTAGTTTTCGGCATACTTATATTTGACGACCTTTTTGCCATCCTCGTCATGGTATTTATGGGAACGATTGCCGTAAGCCGCCACTTTGAAGGCACCGAAATGTTGCTCAGCTTAGGAAAATTGATCTTCTTTATGGTCGTATGGGTTGTATGTGGTATCTTCCTTATACCTACCTTTCTCAAAAAAGCAAAAAAATGGCTCAATGATGAAACACTGCTTATCATTTCCTTAGGCTTATGTTTGGGTATGGTAGTATTTGCTACAGAGGTTGAACTTTCTTCGGCATTGGGCGCATTTATCATGGGATCTATTTTAGCAGAAACAATAAAGCTTGAGAAAATAGAAACCCTCACCAAACCGATAAAAGACTTTTTCGGAGCCGTCTTTTTTGTTTCGGTGGGTATGATGATGAATCCTACCGTAATACAAGAGAACCTCGTGAGTGTAATCATTATTACATTGGCTGTTTTATTAGGAAAAATAATATTCACTGCTATAGGAGCACGCTTATCGGGCGAATCGATGTTAGTATCCATTCAGTCGGGGTTCAGTATGGCTCAGGTGGGTGAGTTTGCTTTTATCGTGGCAAGTTCGGCGATAGCCTATCAGTTGGCCGACAATTTTATTTATCCTATCATTATTGCCGTTTCTATACTTACTACCTTTACTACTCCATACCTTATGGCTGCAAGCATTCCTTTCTATAATTGGATGATGAAAACCATACCCGACTCATGGAGGCAGAAAATACTTGAAAAAGACGAAAGGCTTGAAAATCCTAAAAATCAAAGTGACTGGAGTGTATTTTTAACTAATTACATATCGAATGTCATTGTTTTCATATCATTATGTATTGGTGCTATTATCGTTACATCGAGCTTCATCGCTCCATTTATCAACGAACATATGGCAGAACCTTGGGGAAATATTATTTGCCTTGTAATCACTTTTCTAGCTATCTCTCCAATTCTCAAAGGGCTTGTCTATAGAGGAGGGCAACAGCCTTACCTGATATTGAAACTTTGGCAACGAAGTGTAAAAAACCGGATTATACTATCTTCGTTAATACTCCTTCGGTTTATCATTGCTTTTGCTTTTATCTATGTTCTTTTATGGCTGTTTCTAGCTATCCCTGTTTGGGTATCGGTACTGATTGCAGGCGTGCTTATCTTCCTTGTGATACAGTCGAAGCACCTGCTCAAGCTATATTGGAAAATAGAATACAGGTTTGTAGTAAACTTCAACCAGAGGATATTGGAAGAAAGACGAAGAAATTCCCTAAAGCAGAACGATGGAGTAGTCGTTTACGATCTCGACAATACAAACTGGATAGAAAGCAACCTGTATGTAGGGAAATTCAAACTGGAACCCGGTTCTGAATATGAACATAAAATGCTTAAAGATACCGACTTCAGACAACGATACGATCTGATCATTATTACAGTACGCAGAGGCGAAGAAGATCTATATTTTCCGAACGGAAACTTTGTGCTAGAGTCCGGCGACCTGCTCTTAGTGGCCGGAAACATTATGAATATCGACCGCCTGATGACTATGAAGAATTGCATAACAATGTTTAAGAGCACCTTGCGTACAATACACGAATTCTCTAAGCAGCAAGACAATGATCCGCATTCCAACATCAAATGTATATCGCTCATCGTGGAAGAAAATTCTGTTCTGAACAACAAAAGCCTATACGAATCGGAAATGGGCAAAGAAAAGAAATGCTTTGTCGTGGGATTTGAAAGTAAAGGAACAGTTAAAATCAACCCTCCGGCAAATACAACCTTCTCTACAGGGGATATTTTATGGATTATCGGGGATAAGCAAAGTATATATGGTTTTGTAAAAGAGAATCTTCATCTTTAAAAAGTTAGAAAGGTAAATCGGGGTATAATTTTTTTAGCAACAACAATAATGAATATTTACAAAGCAACTTTGGATGATATTGACGATCTGATCCAACTTCGGATTGATTTCTTGACAATGGATCAGGGACGTTTATCAGATCAAAACGAAAAGGATATCCAGTCTCAACTAAAAGTTTATTTGGCAAAACATATCCCGTTGGAAGATTTCATAGCTGTGATAGCTAAACACCCAACAGGCAAAATAGTATCTGCCGCATTCCTTATCATACAAGAAAGGCCTGCAAACCCTTCTTTTATAACGGGATTGACAGGTACATTGCTAAATGTCGTTACTTATCCTGAATTTAGGCGCAAGGGCATTGCTTCACAGGTTATTGGGGAGATAATAAGTGAAGCGAAGCAGAAAGGGGTTTCTTCTATCGATCTGAACGCAACAGATGACGGTAAGGAACTATATAAAAAATTAGGTTTTGTTGAGCCTTCATATACATCCATGCGCTTAAAATTATGACAGACAAAAACAATCATCTATTTTTGTCGTTATATTTTAAACATTTTGATCGCAATATATGCTGATTCAGTTTCTTTTTATACTTGCCGCAATTATTGTAGGCGCGCGTTTGCAAGGTATTGGACTTGGAGTGATGGGTGGTCTCGGATTAGCTATTCTGGTCTTCGGGTTTGGCCTGGAGCCAACCTCCCCTCCTATCGACGTGATGCTGATGATAGTCGCTGTAATAGCAGCAGCGGGCTGTATGCAGGCTGCAGGCGGGCTCGACCTTATGGTATCCCTTGCCGAAAAATTCCTGCGTAAACACCCGCAACGGATCACACTGTTCAGCCCAATCGTCACATATCTATTCACATTCGTCGCCGGAACGGGACATGTAGCCTACTCCGTATTACCGGTGATAGCCGAAGTAGCACGAGAAACGAAAATACGCCCCGAGCGACCTCTGTCAATTGCCGTAATTGCTTCACAACAAGCCATAACCGCCAGCCCAATCTCTGCGGCAACGGTTGCGCTATTGAGCATGCTTGCCGGATACAATATATCCTCACTAAACATCCTAATGATAAGCATACCTTCAACCCTGATAGGTGTATTGCTTGGTGCATTAGTGAGTATGCGTATGGGGAAGGAATTACACGAAGATACCGAATATCTTAAACGCCTCCGTGCAGGAATGTTCAGCCAAGATAAAGTCTCCGACAAAAAAAAATATAGTCTAAAAAGTAAAGCAGGGTTATCTGTCCTTATCTTTATATTGGCTACCGTTCTCATTATTCTTTTCGGATCTGTAGACGGCTTAAGACAGATAGGAGGTAAAACGCTGAATATGCCCATCATTATAGAAATACTGATGCTTTCGGCTGCTGCACTGATTCTGCTCTTAACACGTACCGATGGTATAAAAGCGGCTCAGGGGTCTGTATTTGTTGCAGGAATGCAAGNNGGGAGATACTTTTATCAACGGCAACATGGAGCAACTTCGTACTTCTATAGAAGGGGTTGTTACCTCCATGCCCTGGATATTTGGTGTCGCCTTATTTGTTATGTCTATTCTATTATACAGTCAAGCTGCAACCGTACGGGCATTGATGCCATTAGGTATTGCTCTGGGTATATCGCCCTGGATGCTTATCGCATTGTTCCCTACAGTCAACGGGTACTTTTTCTTACCCAACTACCCAACAGTAGTGGCTGCTATCAACTTTGACCGTACAGGAACAACCCGCATCGGACGATGGGTACTCAATCACTCGTTTATGCTTCCGGGGCTAGTGGCTACGATCACCGCTGTGTGCGTAGGGTTATTAATCATTACTTTAACAGGTTTATAAAATATACAAAATGAAAACAGAGAAAGAAAAAATGCTGGCAGGCGAATATTATGATCCGGGAGATACCGAATTGATTACACGCTGGCATTTGGCAAAAAAACTAACACAGCAATACAACCAAACAGCGAGCGACGATAAGGAAACGCTAGATAAATTGCTCGGTCAGATCCTTGGATCGAAAGGAGAAAACGTTTGGATTACTGCACCTTTTTATGTCGATTATGGTGAAAATATCCATATTGGAGACAATTGCGAAATCAATATGAATTGTGTGTTTCTTGATTGCAACAAAATAACAATCGGGAATAATACAGGTATAGGTCCCAATGTACAGATATACGCTGTTTCGCATCCCGTAAACCCGAATGAACGCTTATCTTACAATACCGATGAGAATGCAGCACCTTCGTTCTGGAAAATAGATTCGGCACCGGTAACTATCGGTTCTAATGTATGGATATGCGGGGGATCTATTATACTTGCCGGTGTAACTATCGGCGACAATACTACTATCGGAGCAGGGAGTGTGGTCACAAAATCGATTCCAGCAAATTGTCTTGCAGCAGGCAATCCATGTAAAGTAATAAGAGAATTAAAGTAAATTGAGTTTGCTTTTCGTTTTTTTAATTACATTTACACCGATACTCTACAACAAAACATTATTACACCAGAAATAAACTGTAAAATATTGCTTAAACCACTCCTCAAATATTACATCACAATATTCAGCTTTATCTGCTTACACTTTACTTCGCTAAATGTATTGGCACAAGATAATGCGGATGATTCTATACCTGTGCGCATTGGGCAAAATATAGAAAAGCCTATCTATTCTAACGAAAAGAAAAAGCACAGTTCGTTTTATACCTGGGCGTGGGGAAAACATTACAGAGACGTATACTACAAACCCATCACAGCCAAAGCAGTATCTTTAGATTCATCCTATGGAGGGCTATCCATTATCAGCGAACGCCCGATGCTTCATGCGTTTATTCTGAAGAACAAACGAGACCAGCTATTTATGCTAAAGCCACTTGGCGGCTCATCAAGCTTTTTGGAGTCCAAATTTTTCAGGGATGTATATCATCATGAAGATTTTAAAGATACATATCTGGATGATTTTATTACTGAAGCGTATACAATCGTTCATCCATATATGTTTCTTGTGTCGGAAAAGTTGGCAAGGTCGGCAAATATTTGTTCGATGAATACCCGTATTTACTACATGCTTGACGACCAGACGGACACGATTATAGACGATAATCAACTAAAGAATAAGCTCGTGAGTATATCAGAGCTGCCTGCTTTGAAGAATAAAAAGATTCTCACCAATGTAGAGACATTAATAGATAGCCTCCACAGCACGAGTCCTACATCAGTAGATCAGGACTTATATATCAAGATGCGATTGTTTGATATGCTTATCGGCGATTGGAACAAAGTATCGGAAAACTGGTACTGGATATCAACTCAGAAAGGTGATTCCGTTATATATCAACCCCAGGTGATAGACAGAAGCCATGCTTTCTCCAAAGTAGACGGTTTTCTCTTCAAAGGACTATTAGGAATGCTGGGTGTCGGCTTTATTACCAACTATGAAGCTCCTATAAAAAATATCAAGAAAATAAACACACTGGCTCAGCCTCTCGATATTGCAATTACGCAAAGAAGCACAGCCGAAGACTGGCAAGAGCAAGCACGAATATTAAAATTAGACTTAACAGATAGGGATATAGACAATGCGTTTTCGGCACTACCGAAGGAAATGCAAAATGAGGATATCAACAAACTAAAAGAAAGACTTAAAGCCAGAAGAAAAAATCTGGAGGATATCGCTTTGAAATATTATACTACTTTACAAAAGAATCCGGTTATAACGGGTACAGATAGAAGCGAGAAGTTTGTAATAGATCAGAATGGAAAGGAATTGCACATACGCATCTTTGATAAAAACACCAATAAGCTAACTTTTTATAAGAAATATTCACCAAAACGGACAAAAGAAATATGGCTATACGGACTAGGAGGTGAAGACAGCTTCGAAGTAAATAAACGGAGAAGAAATATTGCGATCTTACTTATTGGAGGTAACGATAATAACGACTATGAGGTAAAACAAGGTAATAACGTATTTATTTACGAGTCGAAGTCGGAGAAAGAACAGCTAAAAGCCACCAAGAACGCAAAAGTAATTATCCCTAACGACGAAAGTGCATTGGAGTATGACTATCAGCGATTGAGACACACATCACTTTCTGTCACTCCGATAGGAATCTATGACTCCGATTTGGGTTTGAATCTCGGGACATCCTTTTCGTACACCGTATACGGTTTTAGGCGAGCTCCTTACACTCGAAGACATCAGATAAGCTACGATTTAAACAATGGGTTTATATATCAGGGAATTTTTCCAAGCTATGATGAGAAAAAGAGCCTGCACGTATTGGCTCTGGTAGGTAGCCCTTCTTATTTTAGCAACTTCTTCGGGTTCGGCAACAACACGGATGGTTATAAAAATGAGAACAAGAATTACAATCGTGTTAATATCAAAAAGTACATGTTAAAGCCGTCTTTGTATTACAATATAAACAAAGACCAGACATTCAACATCTACACTTCCATAGAATCGTATAAAGTGAAGAACCCTAAAAATCGTGATCGCTTCATCAATACATTCTACGATGATGATAACTCCATATTCTCTACCAAATACTTTGTTGATCTTGGGGCGGCGTATGAGTTCAATAAGAAAATGCAATCTTTTGTTTCGTCTGTCAAGTTCTCCGTTTCGTCGGGTTGGACTGTAAACGTAACCAAACCTCAGAACAATTTTGCTTATACAACAGGAGAATTCGGGTTCAATCTTAAACTAACAGACAGAATTACTTTTGCTACTCTACTTAAAGGAAAAAGCCTGTTCTCTGACAAATATGATTTCTTTCAGGCAGCAACAACCGAGCTGAGAGGATATCGGAGCAACCGCTTCATCGGTCGTCATTCATTCTATCAATATTCGGATATACGGCTCGATATGGGACGGCTCAACAATCCCCTCACTCCGCTTAACTATGGAATATTTGTTGGGGTAGATCATGGACGTGTATGGTATCCTGAAGATGTTTCACAAAAGTGGCATTCCTCTTATGGAGGAGGATTCTGGCTAACATTACTGCGCAAATTCACAGGTAAATTCTCTTATTTTGGTTCGAGCGATGCCAACAGGCTAATGTTTGAGCTTGGTATGGGATTTTGATTTACAACCCGAATAAGGAATAAGCTTATTTACAATTACCTTTCTGCTAACAAAGCTATCTGAAAGTCCAATAAATCTCGCTTGGATAAAAAGTAACTCCTCGATATAAAGTAATAATAATAATTTACTGCTTGAAACATTGTATCTAAATACTCCTGATCAGAGTCCGGATTTTTTGAATAAGACCAATTTCCTCCGAAGTAATTACTCAGGTTATCATTCATCGTTTTTGTAATTTCCTGTGCCAAAAGATTTTTTTTCAAAAATTGTTTTAGCTCTTGCTTCAATATTATTTCCAATTCGGAAAACTCTCTAAATATATCTTCCACCTGTTCATCTGATGTTGCCCGCCCCAAGGAATCGGCTTGTTCTGTAAACTTCGAGAAAAGCTGGAACTTTTTTTCGTAACCCATATCCTCATCAAAAAGAGTAATATATTTAGTCTTCAATTCACTTTCGATCCCTCTTATTTTCGCCTGATTATAGAAAAAGCGATAAATAGCTATATCGTTCTTTTTTATTTCTGCCTTAAGAGCTTGCATTTGGGCATCTAGTTTTACCTCCAACGCTCCGGCTTCCTTTCTCATATATTTCTTTCCATCATATTCAAACCTTTTGATAGGAACTTTCTTTGTGTAAATATTATTCAACGTGTTTCTATCTGCTTCTATCGAAATATAACTATAGACCATATCAACCTTTTCTTTCGCAAATAATCTATCCATTGCCTCTATTTGTGAAAAATCTGTTATCTCCGATAGGTCAAATGGAATAATATTCTTTTCATCATAATAACCATTATACTGTTTTGGAAAAGTATTTTTATTATAATCGTCTATAAACTCTTTCTTAAATTCGTCTATAGTCAACCGTCTGACATCTTTGTCGAACGTAGAATAATAAAAGACTTTTACAGTCATTTTTTTCTCGATTGTACCATCATTCGAAAACAAATCTATTGCCAGATTATTCTTTACACTATCCTTCGTGATATTAAGCTCTATCAAGGCATTTACTCTTTCCTCTGTAGTTGGATGCGAAGCCCATTGATCATCTACATTTAGCTTAGACTTATTGTATTTCCTGGGGTCTTCTAATGCAACCAGTGGTAAGTTATTTTTGAGTGGCGTATTATTTTCCTTTACAAGAATATCTAAAACAAACAATTGATCTTGATATAGATTCTCACTTATTATCTTATCATCGCTCTTCTTTTCATAAAAGTTGATCGCAAGATTATAAGCATGTTGCGCAAGATCGAGCCTCACCAATGATTCCTGAAGTGCTAGGCTACCTGCTACATTAGCAGCTACCTGATCGGCGTGAAATTCCATTTCTCTTGATAGTGCTAAATGTTTCAGGTTAACATAATCATATAATTTTCTCAATACCCACTGAATTCCCTGAATCACTTTGACGGCTATAATCACAAAAATAGAAAAATAGCCTGTGATACTCGCCCAGCCACTTATCATCTTGTCGAACGACTCATTTTCGTACAGCATGTTATAGATTACCTGATTCACGTTGTATACATAGCTGCCTACACTCATACTGCGTTGAGAAAAGTGCCCGAACTCATGGGCTAGTATTGCTTTCAGTTCTTGTTCTGTAACTGTATTTACAAGCCCCATGCCTATTTGCAGATTTTTAGAAATAGGGAAAAACATACTCCAGAAACTGGAATCATAAAATACGGCAGCATTTACATCACTCGACATATATACTTTCTTAGGAAACTTTGTTCCCACCTCTACTACTATTTCTTCTATCATACCAAACAACCGAGGATAGTCTTTAGAGGTAATTTCTTCTAAATGACTCCTATCTACGGAGTGTTCTTTAAATAAAAATTTAAATAAGAAAAACAGAATTATAATTCCAATACTGGCCAACCCTATTCCTAATAAAATAGTTATAAATTTAGGAAAGTTTACTATAAGCATAATACCCCCATAGGCACATAATGCAGTAAGCATTATAGCGAGGATAAGCAACATTATATAAACAATAATGAAAACGACTATAGAAAAAATAGCACCAAGTGTTTTCTTCCTGAAATTATCAGATAACTGTATGTTCATAGTATAATAGATATAGTTTTATTTCTACTTGAGAAAACAAAAATATTAAATAAAATGAGATACAAAACAGGCTGCGTTTTATAATCCATAATTTATCTTATATCAGTTACTGATCAGAACAAAAAGGTGACAGATAAAGACAGGCTAAAAAGTGTCACTTTTGTCACCTTTTATTCTCAAAACATCCAGTAATAAACTTACAATGTGACACTTAATAAGAATTTGGGATTATCGTATAAAAATCGCATTTTGTCACTTTTAAAACTTTATGATGTTGGAAATAAAAAAGATGTTGGAATAAGTTCTTTTTCATAACTGTAAAAAATAATGTAGATTTGTATCTGTAATACTTTCAGTAGAAATTTGTAACAAAAAAATAGTTAGCCCGTGAAAACAGAAAATGAAGACAAGATAAGCGGATTACCTGAAAACGCTTTTCATGAGCTCAAAGAGGGAGAAGAGTACAACCCCATAATGTCTCCCAATAAGCAATACAAAGAAGTTACGCCATGGTCGGTTATGTGGGGACTGCTGATGGCCGTTTTGTTTAGTGCTGCAGCAGCCTATCTGGGTCTGAAAGTAGGACAGGTATTCGAAGCCGCTATCCCTATCGCTATTATTGCCGTAGGGCTATCAAGCGCCACCAAGCGTAAAAACGCACTTGGAGAAAATGTTATAATACAATCCATTGGGGCAAGTAGCGGGGTTATTGTAGCCGGCGCTATATTCACCCTGCCTGCACTTTACATCCTGCAAGCTAAATATCCCGATATTTCGGTCGATTTCTTTCAGGTATTTCTTAGTTCACTGCTCGGAGGTATATTAGGAATCTTGTTTCTTATTCCTTTCCGCAAATATTTTGTTTCCGATATGCACGGAAAATATCCTTTCCCCGAAGCTACCGCCACTACACAAGTACTGGTATCGGGCGAAAAAGGAGGAGATCAGGCCAAGCCCCTTATTATGGCGGGGCTGATAGGTGGACTTTATGACTTTGTTATAGCTACATTCGGCGCATGGGGCGAAACCTTTACATCGCGTGTAATCCCCTACGGTGAAGCCTTAGCCAATAAAGCGAAGATGCTATTCAGTGTCAACGTTGGAGCAGCGGTTCTCGGCTTGGGATATATAGTAGGATTAAGATATGCCGCTATCATCTGTGCCGGTTCGGCATTAGTTTGGTTCGTGCTTGTTCCTCTTATGCCATTATTAGGAGATACGACATTGCAAATGTTAAATCCCGCAGCTTATTTGCCCGGAGGAGGGCTTATTGATGGAATATCATCAGCCAGCCCTGAAGTGATATTCTCATCTATGGCACGCCATATTGGTATCGGAGGTATCGCAATGGCGGGGATAATCGGTATCATTCGGTCATGGCCTATTATCAAAAGTGCTGTAGGACTTGCTTCTAAAGAATTTAAAGGAGGGAATAAAGATGCATCGAAGATAGATAAGCGTACCCAGCTTGATCTCCCAATGAAAATAATTTCTATCGGAGTAATAGTAGCGTTGCTTGCAACATTCATTTTCTTCTATCTGGGAGTAATGCATAATCTGTTCTATGCTGTTATTGCTATTCTTGTTGTAGCCATAATTGCTTTCTTATTCACCACTGTAGCTGCCAATGCGATTGCCATAGTGGGTACAAACCCTGTTTCGGGAATGACACTGATGACCCTTATCCTTGCCTCTGTTATCATGGTGGCAGTAGGACTAAAAGGTACTTCGGGTATGGTAGCAGCCCTGATTATGGGAGGGGTAGTATGTACGGCCCTGTCTATGGCAGGTGGATTTATAACCGACCTAAAGATCGGTTATTGGCTGGGAACAACTCCGGCTAAACAACAATCGTGGAAGTTTCTAGGAACACTCGTTTCTGCTGCAACAGTAGGAGGAGTAATGATCATATTGAACGATACGTACGGCTTTACCGGAGAGGGTGCTCTTGTAGCTCCACAGGCTAACGCAATGGCTGCCGTTATAGACCCTCTGATGTCGGGTACTGGTGCACCATGGATACTATATGGCATTGGAGCATTGATCGCCCTATTGCTTACATTTTTCAGAGTACCGGCTCTTGCATTTGCCTTAGGAATGTTTATCCCACTTCAACTGAATGTGCCGCTATTGGTTGGTGGTGCAGTAAACTGGTATGTAGGCAGTCGTAGCAAAGATAAAGCATTGAATTCGGCACGATTGGACAAAGGAACATTATTGGCATCAGGATTCATTGCCGGAGGTGCTTTGATGGGTGTTGTTAGCGCAACCTTACGTTTCGGAGGAGTTGATCTGGTAAATAAAGAATGGTTAGACTCTGCAGGCTCACAATGGCTCGCGTTGTTGATGTATGCCGTAATCATATTCTATCTGGGCTATTCATCAATGAAAGCTAAGAAAGGCGGACTGAAATAAGACGAGATATATGTTAGTTTGAAACAAAAGCAGATGATTGATGATTTTGTAAACTTAACAATAGAAAACCTTACCGATGAGCACTTATGCTGCATTATCCGTAGTAAAAAGACCCATCAAGGTATTGAAGCAAAAAGACAATGGCTCTCAGACAGACTGAATGAGGGCCATGTCTTTAGAAAACTAAATGCAAAGGCTACCGTTTTTATCGAATATGCCCCTTTGGAAAGGGCTTGGGTTCCCATAATCGGCGACAACTATTACTATGTATATTGCTTGTGGGTTTTGGGCAATTATAAAGGAAAAGGGTATGGAAGATCGCTAATGGAGTATTGCCTGGCTGATGCAAAGAAAAAGGGCAAATCGGGCATCTGCATGCTGGGAGCACAAAAACAAAAATCGTGGCTCTCTGATCAATCATTTGCAAAAAGGTTTGGATTCGAGGTTGTTGATACGACCGACAATGGATATGAATTACTAGCACTTTCTCTTGACGGAACAACACCTCAGTTTACACAAAATGCCAAGAGCCTGAAAATAGCAAACAAAGAGCTTACAATTTATTATGATATGCAATGTCCCTATGTCTATCAGAGTATTGAGATGACAAAAGAGTATTGCGAAACGAACAACGTCCCGGTGTCATTCATTCAAGTGGATACGCTGCAAAAGGCAAAAGAGCTGCCTTGCGTTTTCAACAACTGGGGAGTATTTTATAAAGGAACTTTTGAGACTGTGAACCTGTTAGATATATCCTATTTAAAGAGAATACTCAAAGGCTGAAAATATATTTTCTTATACAACCTTTTTCTTCAACCCAAATCTGAATCCTTTCTCGGCAACATATACACCGAATAGAATAAACACAGACCCTAGAAGAGCAACCAATGTAATATGTTCATCTATTACAATGGCAGAAGTAAGCAGTGTTACCAGCGGTACGAAGTAGATATAGTTGGATGTCTGCACAATACCAAGTTCTTTTACAGCTGTGTTCCATGCTATAAAACAAAGCAATGAAGCAATCAGGCCTAAGAACAACAGGTTAGCAATAATAACAGGCTGCACAAGCAATTCGGGATGAAGGGATGAAGGGCTAAAAGCAAGAAAAGGCAGCATGGTAATTATACCATAAATAAATACCTTACGGGTAATAAAAAGTGTTGAATAACGCCCGTTGACTTTGCGCAATACAATCCCATAAAAAGCCCACGACAGGGCAGACAATATTGTCAGAATATCACCTAGAGGATTGATCTGCAATATAAAGCTACCGTTGAAAACAACCAAGCCAACCCCAAGCAGAGCAGTGAGCGAGCCAAATATAAGGGATGCTTTCAATTTTTCCTTTCTGTACATTAAATAAGAAAGGAAGGCGGTAAATATGGGAGAAGTACATATAATAAGAGAGACATTGGACGCCAGAGTTATTTGCAGTGCGGTATTTTCGAATACAAAATAGAGGGAACCCCCGCATAGTCCGGCGGCAACAAACAGGAGCTCATCTTTAACAGATTTAGCAAAAAGCCTTTTCGGGCAGACAAACCAAATACCTATATATGCCAACAGGAAGCGATAGATCAGAATTTCGGAAGGAGATAATCCATACCCTATAAGAACCTTTGTAGAAACAAAGGTAGTACCCCAAACAATCACAGTGAGAATAGCAATAGTATGATACCAGTAGTGTTTAGATATAGCCATAGCGTTTTGTTGAGATAAACCAGAATGAGATTGCAAAAGTAATAGGTATTATCTCATATGGCAACGATCTGCTAAACAATCTTTTCAACAGAGTTCAAAAGAATTATATCTGTCTATATATTAAGATAGTATAAAGCATATCCAGAACGGAAACAAACAGCCTTTCTGATTTGTTTTAATTAAAATATATTCGGATATTAGAGGATAGTATTCATAAATATAATAACATATCATGAAATTCTTTATCGACACAGCGAATTTGGATCAAATCCGCGAAGCTAACAATTTAGGAGTATTAGACGGAGTAACCACCAATCCGTCCCTTATGGCAAAGGAAGGAATAAAAGGAGTAGAAAATCAACGGAATCATTATTTGGAAATCTGCAAAATTGTAGATGGAGATGTCAGCGCAGAAGTGATCTCTACAGATTATGAAGGGATGATACGCGAGGGTGAAGAGCTTGCGGCTTTACACAAAAACATTGTTGTGAAAGTCCCTTGTATAGAGGATGGAATCAAGGCGATTAAATATTTCACGAAGAAAGGAATCCGCACGAATTGCACATTGGTGTTTTCTGTTGGTCAGGCTTTATTAGCAGCAAAAGCAGGGGCTACCTATGTCTCTCCATTTGTTGGACGTCTTGATGATATTTCAAGTGATGGCATCGAGCTAGTAAGTAAGATCGTAGATATGTATACTACTTATGATATGTCTACTCAGGTGTTGGCTGCATCTATCCGCAGTACTCAACATATTATACAGTGTATCGAAGTAGGGGCTGATGTTGCTACTTGCCCATTGTCTGCAATCAAAGGATTACTTAAGCATCCTCTTACAGATAGTGGATTAGTTACATTCCTTGCCGATTATAAAAAAGTAAACGGATAAATCTGAAATATCTTTCGTTGTTCTGAGTGAAGTGAAGAATTTATTTTGAGTCTGGCTCTAAAGATGCTTCGTTTCCCTCAGGATGACAAAGAGATTGTAAGCGATGGTTTAATATAAAATCAGGATTCTACTTCTTTAGCTTGAATAAGAATTCCAAACCACCCTCTTTTCTATTTTTAGCAATAATAGAACCATTGTGAAATGCGATGGCATTCTTAACGATAGAGAGCCCTAAGCCCGAACCTCCTGTATCACGAGTGCGCCCTTCATTAACTCTATAGAAGCGTTCGAATAAGCGTTTCAAGTGCTTTTCATCAGAGATTCCTACTCCTGTATCGTAGAATGAGAAGTAATAATAGTCTTTGTCTTCGTTGTATACACTTACACATATTGTTACATCTTCTCCTGCATAGCGAATAGTATTATCCACCAAATTACGAAAGATAGAATATAACAAACTCCTATTCCCATTTATCGTCAGACTTTCGGGAATATTATTGGTTGTCATTACTATATTTTTGCTTTGTAAAGCTGTCGCAAGATCGTCATTCAATTCATTAAGCAACTGATAAATGTTTACTTCTTCTTTTCGGAAAGAAGTTGGTGCTTCCTCTATTTTAGTTATCAAACTCATATCTCCTATCAATTCCGAAAGGATGATTGTCTGATTGTAAGCCTTACTTATAAAGTGCTGCTTCTTACTTTCGTCTAAAGCCAATTGTACAAGTACTGTTTCGAGATATCCCCGTATACTTGTTACAGGTGTGCGCAGTTCGTGTGCTATATTGCTTGTCATTTCCTGTTTCAGCAGTCGGGTTTTCTCTTCCTCTGTCATGTCATTCAGTACGATCTCAAAACTACGGTCTTCGAATATATTCAACCGCAGAATAAAGAGTCTTCCATGCTTTCTTATATGTATCTCAAAATAATTTTCTTCCTTATCTTCGCGCGACAGAAAATCATTGAGTTCATCAAAAGCACTATCTGAGAATATTTCTTTGGGGTTGCTATTCGGTTCACTCGAAATTGTGTTGAGATATTGAATAAATAGCCCATTATAAAATTCAACATTTCTATCTGCCGAAAAGAAACAAATTCCTTCTTCGGATGAATGAACGTGTTGCAATAACTTCTCTCGTTCGAGAGCTATTCGCTTTTGGCTTCTTCTTAGCTGTTTGTAATTTTCTACAAGCTTGGTACTTATTTGCCCCAATTCATCATTCGGAAAATCAAGCTTCGGAAGCTTATCACTATCTGAAGTCATTACAAAATCTCGAAGCTGCCTGATCGATTTTCCAAAACGGTTTGTTATGGCATTCAGCAGAATGAGTATAATAAAGAAAAATGCTAATATAAAATACAAAAATAAATTATCAGGCTCTAAAAAACGCCGTGTTTGGATATCATATGGAAGGGCTACCCGAACATAACCGTTGCCTATCTTTTTTGCATAATATAGATATTCCTTGTTGAGAGAAGCAGACATTCTTATATTACTACCTCGTCCTTTTGCTATTGCTGCTTGTACTTCGGGGCGCATTGTATGATTTTCGAGAGTATGCACATCTTTTACAGAGTTGTCGTACAATACATTCCCGTCATTATCGATTAAGGTAAGGCGTATATTTGAAGGAAGAAGCTGTTCGAGGCTATCCAGAGACAAGAAGCCATGACTAGAGTTAATGATTTCGGCATAAGCATCCAATTTTTCCTCCAATGCTTCAGTTCTTAACCTCCGCTCTCTCGACTGCTCGAAAACAAAGATTCCGGCAGTAAATAGAGTGAAAATAATAGCAAAGTATAAAAACAATCGTTGCTTATAAGTCAGCTTCATTATTCTCCTATATTAAATCTATAACCATAACCCGAACGATTGGCGATAAGTGAAGAGTATTCTCCCATTTTTTTCCTCAGGCGGGCAATATGCACATCCACAGTCCGCTCTGTAATATAAGGGGTTTCACGCCATACAGTCTGGATAATATCTTCACGAGAAAACACCTTATCTACATTTGTTGCCAATAAAGCAAGTATCTCAAACTCGGTTTTTGTAAGTGCTACTTTTTCTCCATCAACAGTTAATTCTTTTTTGTCCATATTGATCACAATACCGGCAAAGGTTAACTCAGTAGTTGACTCCTTTGTATTTTTTTTGACTTCCAGTCTTTTTACCACTGCTTTGATACGGGCAATAACTTCCTTTATAGAGAATGGCTTCGAAATATAATCATCTCCTCCCACCGAGAAACCAGTAAGCATATCATTCTCGGTATCTTTGGCCGTTAAGAAAACAATAGGAATATTATTGCCTTCTTTCCTCAGCTTTTCCGCCATTTTGTAGCCGGACATTCCTCCCATCATTACATCTAGGAGGATAAGAGAAAAATCGGGGTTCAATTTCTTAAGAGCTTCTTCTGCCGAATAAGCTAATTCAACGTCAAAGCCTTCGTTGCTTAAATTGAATTCTAATATCTCGCAAATGTCTTTCTCGTCATCAACGATCAGGATCTTATTTCCCATACATTCTGTATTTACTCTTTACAAAGATAAGCTATTCAAGAAATTACTCATCTTTTTTTTCAATTTTTCCTATTTTACCCGAGTGTTTAAGAACTTTGGCATCAACATAAAAGACAATCTCTTCTACGATATTGCTACAATGGTCTCCAATGCGTTCCAACTTGCGAATAAGCAGTAAAAGCTTCAAACCGCAATATATAAAAGTAGGGTTATTTTCCAGATAGACCGTCAATACATCTATGGCATTGCGATAGATATTATCTACCTCTTCATCTTTGGCTAATATTTTACCGGCTATTTTTGTATTTTCCGACTCGAGAGCTACAAATACATCCGAAAGCATTCCTATCAGTACATCGAATACTCTTTCTAATTGCAACTCTTCCAACAATTGTGAGCCCGGCTTATTACAGTCATCATCGATCACATATCGAGCTATTCCATCACAGAAATCACTAATACGTTCCAACGTGCTACTAATCTTTATGAGTGATAAGATCAGCCTTAAGTCTACAGCCACAGGACTGTAGAGAGCAATATAGTTTTCGCAATCGCTATCTATTTTCAACTCGAATGCATTCACGCGCTTCTCACGGCTTACAATCTCACGGGCAAGCTCTACATCTCCATTAAGAAAAGATTGTTTTGCTTTTTCTAACTGAGATATAACCAACTTCCACATCTGATTTACCTCTTCTCTCAGAGCTAACATTTCCCGTTCTGTATGTTTCATCATATTCATCTCTTCCTTCTTTTAATTGTAATTTTAAGAAACTAATTTTAATTTAAACTCCTTCTTAACCGAATCTTCCGGTTATATAATTTTGAGTTTCTTGCTTTTGCGGATTTAAGAACATCTTTTTTGTCTCACTGAATTCAACCAATTCTCCTAACATAAAGAATCCGGTTTTATCACTTACCCGCGCCGCTTGTTGCATATTGTGAGTAACAATAACAATTGTATAGTCTTTCTTAAGATTATGGATCAGTTCCTCTATTTTTGAAGTAGAGATCGGGTCGAGAGCCGATGCCGGCTCGTCCATCAACAAGATAGAGGGAGACACGGCTAATGCCCTTGCAATACAAAGACGTTGCTGCTGTCCTCCCGATAATTCGAATGCCGATTTCTTTAGTTTATCTTTCACCTCATCCCATAAGGCTGCTGCCTTGAGAGACTCTTCAACTCGCTGCTCCAAATCTTTTTTACTAGCCATGTCATTTACGCGCAAGCCATAGGCTACATTTTCAAATATCGATTTGGGAAAAGGATTAGGTTTCTGAAAAACCATCCCTACTCTTTTTCTCAATTCATCTACCTGAACTGTCTTATCGTATATATTTTCATTTTCAATTAAACACTCTCCGGTAAGTCTTGTTCCGTCGATAAGGTCATTCATCCTATTAAAAAGGCGTAGGAATGTAGACTTTCCGCATCCTGAAGGTCCGATGAAAGCCGTAATAGTGTTGGCCTCCATTTTCATATTTATACCCTTCAATGCATGAAAGTCTCCGTAATAAAAATCTATATTTTTTGCTTCAATCATTTTCTTATTCTAATTAATTAGTCTTTACTTTTTTGCCGAAGTAACGTCTTAAAACAGTAGCTAAAATATTCATAAATAACACAATGACAATCAAAACCAATGCCGTTCCGTAAGCAATAGGACGAGAGGCTTCTATATCGGTACCACTAGTTGCTATTACATAAAGATGGTATGGTAATGCCATCACCTGATCATACATACTTTCGGGCAACTTAGGCAAGAAATAGGCTGCAACCGTAAATAGAATCGGAGCAGTTTCTCCTGATACACGCCCTATAGACAAAATTAAACCGGTAGTTATATTGGGAAGAGCAGCAGGCAAAACAACCCTACGAATGGTTTGCAATTTAGTTGCTCCCAGTGCCAGACTTCCTGTACGGTACGAATCGGGTACAGCTTTGAGTGCTTCTTCGGTAGTACGAATAATAAGAGGAAGAACAAGCAAGCCAAGTGTTAATGAACCGGCAATAATAGAATCGCCAAAACCGAGCGTATTTACAAATAAAGCCATACCAAAAAGTCCAAAAACAATGGAAGGAATACTCCCCAGATTATTGGTCATAATGCGTATGAATTTCACAATCCAGCTGTTTCCGGCATATTCATTTGTATAAATAGCAGACATTACTCCCAATGGGAAAGCAAATATCATACTGCCTATAATCAGATACATAGTTCCTACGATAGCCGGAAATATTCCGCCCGAAGTCATACCTTCTGTTGGAGCTGAAGTTAAAAACTCCCAATTGATAACCCCTACACCGTTGTATATGATAAATCCTAATATCCAGAAAAGGATACCTACTACTGCTATACCGAGTATACGAAATATAATAAATGCAATACGCTGACTTAATTTCTTATCCATAACTATAATCCTTTATTATATTGCTTTTTAGAAATCGCCTCAGCTGTAATGCTGATAATCATAGTTATCACAAACAGAATACATCCGAGCAAAAACAAAGCCTGATAATGAGCTCCTCCTGCCGGAGCTTCACCTAGTTCGGCTGCTATAGTTGCAGGAATTGTCCGCACCGATTGAAAGACAGAGTGTGGTATTATAGCTGCATTCCCCGTAACCATCAACACTGCCATAGTCTCACCTATAGCCCTGCCTATGCCTAATACAACGGCGGCTGATATACCCGATATCGAATATGGAATAACCACTTTGTAAACAGTTTGCCAATGGGTAGCACCCAATGCCAGACTTGCTTCGCGCATAGCCCGAGGCGTATTACGCATTGCATCTTCGGCAACAGTTATGATGGTAGGTAAAGCCATAATAGCAAGGATAAGGCTACCTGTAAATGCAGTTTCGCCGACAGGTAAGTGAAAAGTTTTCTGCACAATGGGAACCAAGACAACTAAGCCGAAGAAACCATATACTACAGACGGAATTCCCGCCAATAATTCAATTGTTGGTTTCATAAGCTTGCGTGTTCGTTCATTAGCTAATTCTGATATATATATAGCGACTCCAAGCCCTAAAGGAAGCGCTATCAGAATAGCAACTATACTCACAAGTAGAGTTCCCAAGATCAAAGGTAATACCCCGAATAAAGGAGCAGGCGTTGCTGTGGGCATCCATTGCTTTCCTCCAAAAAAATCTTCAACATTAATATTCCCTGTTGTAATCACTTTCACTCCGGGCATATTTGTTGGGGCATATTTTTCGGGTAAGAATGCTATGATATTCGGATTCTCGGCAATCACTTCGCCTAGCTTTTGCGGTAGTAGAGCATAATCTTCTCCAAATTCTTCTTCAGAATACATATTAAAAATATCATCTATTCTGAAAATCTTTATTTCTTCATCTGCTCCGCCCAGTTCTGCCCAATTCGTTATTTCTGAATCAAATATTTCTTTTATTTCAAGAACATTTAATTTGTCAACTGCATTCTTAGAGTTTACAACAAGTGTATAGCCATGTTCGACAGAAGGAGAATTAAACAATCCGAATCCTTCCTTGAATAAGAATATTACGATAAGGAGTATAGCGATACTTGTTACAGCACCGCTAACTGTTAGTATGCTTTCAACTATCCGCTCTAATATTCGTTTTAGTTGTTTCATGTTATTCCTTTTGTTTCTGAAATCGTTATTTCACAGGGATAAATCCAACGTCCGATACTATTTTCTGTCCTTTAGCTGACAATACATAGTCAACAAAAGGTTTTACTGCTTTCTCTGATTTTGCTTCGTAATAGAAGTATAGAGGACGTACAACCGGGTAAGTCTTATTCTTGGCATTGGCTACTGATGGCTCTATAAATTTCTTTCCTCCATCATACGATACATGCACTGCTTTTACAGATTTATTAAGATAAGCAAGCCCTACATAGCCTATAGCTCCCTTCGTTTGTCCTACTGACTGGATAATAGCCCCTGTTGCCGGCAAACTCATTATTCCGTTTACATAGTTTTTATTTGCCAGCACATGCTCTCTAAAAAACTCGTAAGTACCGGATGATGTTTCGCGTGAATAAGGAACGATTTTCAGGTCTGCTCCACCTACCTGTTTCCAATTAGTTATCTTTCCGGTAAAAATACCTTCTAGTTGTTCGCGAGTTAAGTTCGATACTTTATTCGAAGGATGTACTACTACCGCAAGTGCATCATAGGCGATAATTACCTCTTTCGCCTCTTTCCCTTTATCTTTTAGCTGTTGTCTCTCCGAGAATTTAATTTTTCTTGAGGCTTGTGCGATATCTGTTGTTCCTGCCAAAAGCGAAGATATACCAACTCCACTTCCTCCCCCTGTTACCGTAACGGTTTTGGATGGATTTGCCTTCATAAAACTTTCTGCTTCTTTTTGTGATAAAGGCAATACTGTGTCCGAACCTTTAATCTTTTGAGCACTAACACCAATACTTAACGATAGTAATGCTATAGAAACCAAAATTGTTTTTCTCATAATCTTTTTATTTTTAGTGATATTTTCATTCCCTAGTTTTTACAGCAACAAAATTATTACACTGTTGTTACAGCCTCTTTTCTATTTTGTTACGTTTACGTTAAGATTTGTTTAGGCGAAAGTCTATCACTCGCCTATCATTCGTCTGTAATATTGATATTTATGAAAAAATATTTGATGGAAGTATTTCTCTTTTCAAGTATACATCCACGGGAAGTTTCTCTAAGATTTAAGATGGTTTTTAGAGTTGTGGGTAATAAGGAGGGGTTGACAATAAGATAATATTATTGTAAGAGCCTATTTAAATAAAATCTAAACAGGCTCTTATATCTTTTATAAATAAAAAGGAGTACCCTTTGATCTGGTCTGAACAATAGTAGAAACAGGATAGGTGACGAATAAAATGTGTTCTCTTTATTCGTTTTTTGGGAGAAGGTGCTTAGCTTTCCCTTTTCTAAAAATCATCGCATCATTTTTAATGCCTTTGCGCAATATTTTCCTTTGCTCTTGTGGTAGTATGACTATATTTTTGCAAGCATCGGAACAGCAATTATGCATCTTTTGGGCACATTTCGAGCATTGTATAAACAAAAGATGGCAGCCTTCATTTGCACAATTGGTATGCGTATCACAAGGCTCTCCACATTGATGGCAATGAGCTATAATATCATCGGTGATTCGTTCTCCGAGACGATTGTCGAAAACAAAGTTTTTGCCTATGAATCTCGATTTCAATCCTTCCGACTTTATTTGACGGGTATATTCGATAATGCCTCCTTCTAACTGATAGACGTCTTTGAAGCCTTGGTGTTTGAAATATGCACTCGCCTTTTCGCAACGGATACCTCCGGTGCAGTACATCAGTAATTTTTTAGACTCTTTGTAGTCCTTCAATTGCTCATTTATAATCGGAAGCGATTCTCTGAATGTAGTAACATCGGGAGTGATAGCCCCGTCAAAATGCCCAATCTCACTTTCGTAATGGTTACGCATATCAATAACGATGGTATCAGGATCGTCCATCATATTATTAAAGTCTTGTGCTTTGAGATGAATACCTATGTTTGTAACGTCAAAGGTGTTGTCGTTAAGCCCATCGGCTACAATTTTGTCTCTTACCTTTATCTTCAATTTGAGGAAAGATTTATTGTCATGTTCTACTGCTATGTTCAACCTGATGTCTTTCAGAAAGGTATAAGTGTCCAAAAAGTCTTTAAAGGCACTCATATTATGAGCGGGTAATGATAACTGGGCATTAATCCCTTCTTTGGCTACATATATACGCCCCAGCACATCGAGCTCGCTCCATCTGACAAAGAGTTCGTCTCTGAACTGTTGCGGGTTGTCAATCTGGGCATAAGCGTAGAATGATAAAGTAAGCCTGTTAACACCGGCTTGGTCTATTAATTTTTCTCTTTCTTCGTTACTTAATGTATTATATAATTGCATTTTATATATTAATTAAAATAGTTGAACAGATTATAAGTTTCGATAAGAGTACAAATGTATAATATGATTTACTGATATAAACGAATATTTAATAGATATAATCTATAAGCCATAGGTGAGTGTTTCACTTTAAGTGCAGATAGGTATCGTTGTTGGCTATAAAGTTTTGTTGTACCATCAGCGAAATCTGTNNACAATAAATACCTCATTTATGGTATTTATGATTAAACGAAAGTCTTATATTTTTGCAATTGTTATATAAGTTAAACAAAAAATATGAAAATGATTATGGAAAAACTATTAGAAGTTGATTCACCATCCCGGCGAATACACCATTCATCAATCAAATACAAAAAGCTGAATTTACTCTTTCGCTTTTGTAACATCAACTACCTTCTATCTCCTAGCCTACCTAATACAGCCCTTTCTTTTTCAGCACGAATGTGTTGCTATAGATAATACTTTCCCCTTACATTCTTTATTTTGACTTATTATAAGTTCATTAGTAAACAAAAGTTAACTGATTGAATTTGCATCAAGAATTTTTATAATATTCTTGAGTTATACAAATAAGCAAGATGTGCTACAATCGTATATAAAAAAGAGAAGTTTTAATTATAAAAATAAACACTTCCTCCTCCGACGGCAATTGGTATTGGAAGTGTTCAATCTAAAATAGAATATGACAAATATATTTATTTTTTGGAAAAAAAAACATCAACCCTCATGTGTTAAAAAGCATATTTATGTATTTTTAGTATTATTGATGCTATCTACGTTTGGACTTTATTCCCAAACCATTATAAGAGGGAACGTAATAGACGAGAAAACCAAAGAGCCTATTATCGGAGCTTCGGTCGCCTTAAAAGCAACGACAAATGGGACTCTTACTGATGCTCATGGTGGATTTTCGTTACAAGTAACAAAAGCTCTACCCGCTACTTTATCTATAAGTCTGGTAGGATATAAATCACAAGATATTGATGTTTACGATGCAGAAGAACCCATCATCCTATCATTAAAAGAAGACTTTAATTTTCTTGACGAAGTTGTTGTAACAGGTTATACATCACAACAACGAAGATCAGTCAGTGGAGCTATAACTTCCATTAATCTTTCAGATGGAATAAAAGAAACTGCGGCTTCCGGATTTGACCAGCTATTACAAGGAAAAGCTCCCGGCGTACAGATCTCATCAAATACCGGAGTTCCCGGAGGTGGTGTTATCTTTCGGGTAAGAGGTAGTAACTCTATTAATGCAGGAGTAGACCCATTATACATTATTGATGGTGTATTTATTAGTAACAGTAATCTCATTTCTACCGGTATGGGAGGACAAACCCAGTCAAATCCACTATCGGATATTAATCCATCAGACATCGAGAACATTACTGTACTTAAAGACGCTAATGCGACCGCAATATACGGATCATTAGGTGCAAATGGAGTAGTTATAATAACAACTAAGAGAGGTAAACAAGATACAAAAGCGAAAATATCGGTATCCCTGTCTCATGGATGGGCAAATGCTATTAAAAAATTCCGATCCATAACAGGCCCTGAAACGGCTATACTCGCTAACGAAGCAGCCTACAATACTGGTATCGATAGAGGATTGTCTCCATCTGACATAAAGTTACCTTTTGCTGATCCCTCCAGTATGCCCACATACGATCGCAATAGTGATTTATTTAGAACGGCTGCTTTATCAAATTATGAAATCTCAGCGCAGGGAGGAAACTCTAACAGTACCTATTATGTCGGCTTAGGATACACCAAGCAAGAATCTGTTGTTAAGCCTTCCGATTTCGAGCGCTATTCGGGACGACTCAACTATGACAATAATTTAACAAGCAAATTGAAAATAGGTACAAGCATTAACCTAAGTAAAATATATCGTAATGTGAGTAGCAATGACAACAATCCAAAAGGAGTAATCAATTCGGCAATATTCGTTCGTTCATATTTACCTATTTACAATGAAGATGGAAGTTATGCCAGATATGGAAGTTTTGATAACCATCTGGCGCTGATAGAGCATCTTGATAACAATGCTACTACATGGCGAACTATCGGAAACTTGTTCTTGGAATATAATATTCTCAAAGAACTTAAATTTCGTTCAAGCTGGAGCTTAGATAATACTGATCTGACTGAAAACAATTATGCTGACACATTTATCAGTGCCGGGATAGCAACGAATGGTTCTGCTACCTCATACAAAGCTAAAAACATTGTTTATACAGCAGAACAATTACTCACCTACAATAAGGTCTTTAAAGATAAACATGCACTTAATGTTTTACTTGGAAATACAGTCAATGCTGTACAAGAGGAGTATACCAGTGCTTCGGGACAAGGTTTTGCTACCAACGACTTGAAAGACATTTCAGTCGCGGCAACGAAATCGGGCTCAGCCTCCAAGTCTGAAAGCAGACTGCTATCATTCTTTGGAAAAGCCAGTTATACATTTAACAACAAATATACAATAGATGGAAGCATAAGGGCTGATGCCTCATCTAAGTTCGGGAAGAACAAGCGTTGGGGCTACTTTCCGTCTGTTGGGCTTACATGGGATGCAAGTCAGGAGAGTTTTATAAAAAACATAAATTTCTTTGATGCGCTCAAATTCAGGGGCAGTTTTGGATATTCAGGAAATCAAAATGGAATAGGGTCATACGCTGCTTTGGGTTTATGGTCAGCAGGATCGAATTATTTAGAGACTGCGGGCACTGCCCCTTCTCAATTGGCAAATCCAGATTTGACATGGGAAACCACACGTCAGTTAGACCTCGGCTTTGATTTTGCAATCCTGAAAAATGCAATAAGCTTTAGTTTCGACTATTATAATAAATACACATACGATTTATTATTGAATGTTCCTGTTCCTTATCGTTCAGGGTTTACATCTTTTCTTCAAAACTATGGTGCTGTAAGAAACAGTGGAGTGGAATTAGGAATACAATCGACTAATATCAATAAAAAAGACTTCAAATGGACTACTGATTTCAATATATCGTGGAACAAAAATAAAATAGAAAAACTAGCTTCAGATATTACATTGGGAGCATCAGGACGCAATGCATCTATATTACGTGAAGGTTATTCAGTAAACTCTTTTTATTTGTATAAACAATTGTATGTTGACCCCGAAACCGGAAATGCTGTTTATGAAGACGTAAATAAAGATGGATTTATTACCTCAGCGGATAGACAAATTGTAGGTAATGCATTGCCAAATTATACAGGAGGTCTCACAAATGAAATTACATATAAGGATTTTTCATTGAACCTATTCTTATATTTCCAACAAGGAAACAAAATCCTTAGTATGCACGATTTTTTCTTAGTGCATGGTGGAACTCAGAACAATATAGGTTTTATTCCGCGACAACTAGAAAGGTGGCAAAAAGCCGGAGATATTACCGATATTCCACGTCTGACCACATATAGTGGAGACCCTACTATTAACGGAGGCTCAGCTAACAATTATGGAGGAAATGTTGCAAATATGAGTAGCCGATATTTGAGTGATGGCTCGTTTATCAGGCTCAAGAATGTGGCTCTAAGCTACAATCTACCTAAATCTATAATAAAAAGCTTACAGCTAAGCAGACTCAGGGCGACTGTTTCGGTTACCAATCTGTTTACCATTACAAAGTATAAAGGGCTCGACCCGGAAGTAAATGCACAAAGTACTAGCCAGAATACTTATGGATATGATTGGGCAACAGTGCCACAACCTCGTACTATTCAGCTTACTCTGAACGCTACATTCTAAGAAAAGAATTAATATTTAATTTCCTCAAAAATGAAGACAATGAAAAAGTTATATAAAAACTTAATTATTATAGCAGCACTCTCACCTCTCTTACTGTTCACTGCTTGTGAAGATTTTCTAGATTTGTCGCCGACAAATTCTATACCTTCTACAATTGCAATAACAAATAAAGGAACGGCAAATGCGGCTATTATCGGAGCTTATAATTCGGTTCAGAATTACTACTCCAATTATTACATAACATTGGGAACAATAACTGCAGACAATGTTTCCTACAATGGGACATTGAGCCAATACTTACAACTCGATCAGAATTCGGTCTCTCCTGATAATGCAGGTACTGTTTATGCTTATCAAACCATTTATGCGGGAATAAACTCTGCCAATTCAATAATTGCAGCTATCGGGAATGTCAGCGATCCGTTATTTACTGAAGCTGAAAAGAATAAGATTCTAGGCGAAGCATACTTTATAAGAGCCCTAGGCTATTTCGACCTTGCTCGTGGATGGGGTGGAGTACAACTTCAATTGAACCCAACAACAGATTTGGGAGCATTATCAGGTATAAAAAGAAGTACTCTCGCTCAGACTTACGATCAGGTACTTGCCGATCTGATAAAAGCCGAAGAGCTACTCCCTGAGGACGATTCGACAACACGTAACAGAGCTCAAAAAAATGCGGCAAGAGCCTTAAGAGCCAGGCTCCACCTCTATCGGGAAGAATGGGGCGAAGCAGAAACATATGCCACATCGGTAATCAACAGTACTAAATACTCTCTAGTGAAACCTTTTAAAACCTTTTTTACTTCACCATTTCTGTCTCCGGAATCTGTATTTGAATTAACTTTTACATCAAACGACAAAAATAGTTACTGGAATCTTTGGTATCCAAGCACTGTAGGAGGGCAATATACCTTAAAGCCGTCGGATGCATTAGTTGCCAAACTAAACGATTCGGATGTAGGGGGAACAAGAAAAGAAATTATAAAAGGTAGCGGAAACTCAGTATACGGAGTATTGTATAATACCGTATCAACAAGTACCGACCCGGCTTATGTTATTCGCATTGCTGAGTTATACTTAATACGGGCTGAGGCAAGAATAAAAAAAGCAACTCCGGATATATTAGGTGCTTTATCAGACTTAAATAAGGTTCGTGGCAGGGCAGATATACCCGATTTTGACAGCTCTGATAAGGATGTAATAATTCAAGCTATTGAAGATGAAAACAGTATAGAATTTGCTTTCGAACCTCATCGTTGGTTTGATCTGGTTAGAACAAAAAGGACAGGTTCAGTCCTCGGTCTGACAAATACCGACTATTGGTTGTTTCCATTCCCCGCTTCCGATATATTATCAGATCCTGACATTGAACAAAATCCGGGCTATTGATAAATATTTTGCCTTTGGCTGATATTACAGGTTTGTGATATCAGCCAAAGTTATTATATCAACAAGTAAATATTATAACGATGAAAGAGTATAATGTTACAAATAGTGTATTAGATATGCTGGGCAACACGCCCATGATAGAAATTACAAAAATAAATACAGGCAAATGTAGATTGTTTGTCAAGCTCGAAAACCAAAATCCGGAGGGCTCAATAAAAGACCATATAGGATTATCGATGATAACCATTGCCGAATGAGAGAGAAAATTGAAACCCAGAGCTTATAAAATACCACAATTGTGGTATTTTATAAAGCCATTCATATTTTTATTTTTGTATCAGATAGTTTTATAAATATATCTTATAGAATATTGAAAAAAATGAAAATCATTCGAAACAGCATTGCTAAGTTAAAAAAGCCAAACCAACAAGCATCACAACACGAAAAAAGTGATGATTATGTTGCAGGAATTATCTCTGTTCCTGCTCGTTCTTTGCTATTACCTTCCTTCCTCTTTTTATCAATGCGAATGCATTGCTTTTGATTCCAACTCCCCCACTCAATATTTTATTATTTATTTTCATTTGATATTGTGCCTCTAGTAATATTGGCTCATTTTATATATAAAATTTCAAAATTATGAAAGCTATAAAGCAGGTTCTTACAACAATAATATTATCCATTTTAGCATTATCGCTTAATGCCCAAAATACAATATCCATCAAAAGCCAAAAACTGGTTTCTCCATTAGTGAGTAAGTGGGTATCTGAATATAAGAATGTTAATTCAGGTCTAAAAATAGAAGATGCTCATAAAAATGATTCAAACGCAGATATAGAATTAATTATAACTGATCAACCCGATAGTTTACTATATGGCAAAGATGTTTTTTATGTAGTGAAATATGCATTACTACCGATTGTCTCCAAAAATTATATCTATACAGAGAGTCTCGAAAAAGAAAAGTATAATAAGAAAAAATTAAGAGAAATATTTTTCGAAAAAGATCTTTTGGATGAAGACGATAGTAAACCATCAAAACTGGCTGAACGCTTTACAGTATATTCAGGCAATAAAAAAGAATCTGTAGCCAGTGTTTTTGCGGCACATTTTGGTTATCCGGCAAACACCTTAAGAGGCACAAAAATAGCAGGAGATGATATATTTTTACTAAACGCGATAAATAAAGATAATACAGGCGTAACATTCAATAGCTTATCTTATTTATATGATCTGTCTACCCGTCAACTAAAATCAGATATAAAGCTATTACCATTGGATATAAAAAAGGAATATCGAGAAGTATTGGAATCGTCAACAATAGACGATGTGTTAACCCTGGTTGAGAATGAAGATCTAGACTTGATCCCAATACAAAAAATAGGTTTTGTAATTAACAGCTCCGCAACACCCAAACCCGAAGTTAAAGATTTTATAAAATGGGTTTTAACTGAAGGACAGCAGTATAATCACGACTATGGATTTCTTCGTCTAAGCCGGGATATTCAATTAGCCCAAATCCGGCAAATAGAATCTAAGTATCTTACGCTCAATAAATAGTAAAAAAACAGCTAAAACATCTCAGACAAATAACTCACCTCTTTCTCCGACGGCAAATTGGTATTGGAGGTTTTTAATCAAAATAGAATATGAAAAAACTTGCTATTATTATCCTGCTATTTATAGCAGGGCTATATTCCTTTGCTCAAAACGACTATTATTTCGGGAGGGATAATCAGTTCGATCCGAAGATACCTACCCCCGAACAGTTTTTTGGATTTCCCATTGGTTCGTCATTAGCCAGATATGACAAAGTTGTTGAATATTACAAGTTGCTGGATAATTTATCCGATAGAGCACAACTCGAAGTTATCGGAAAAACTTACGAAAATAGAGAACAGGTTGTACTTATTGTCACAAGCCCTGACAACCAAAAGAATCTGGAATCTATACGTCAAAATCACTTGAAACTTATAGATCCTAAGAGCTCCTCTTCAAATAATGATCAAAAAGTCATAGTGCACTTAGGTTATAATGTTCATGGAGGAGAAATAGCAGGAACAGAAGCTGCAATACTTGCCGCATATTACTTTGTAGCTTCTACAAACAATGAAACAATCAAAAATCTGGAACAAACAGTTGTTTTGATAGATCCGGCATTAAATCCTGATGGAAGAGATAGAGCTGCCTCATATTTTAACACATTCAAATCCTTTCCTCCTGTATCCGATCCGAATGATATAGAGCATGCCGGAGGATTTACCCCACATAGAGGAAATCACTTTTGGACAGACCTTAATCGTGACTGGTTTCCACTGGTACACGTTGAAAGTAAAGCAAGAGTTGATTTTTATCACAAATGGTATCCTAATATATATGCCGACTATCACGAAATGGGAAGCAACAGTGCCTATTACTTCGAGCCGTCGCCACCACGCAGCACATGGAACCCAACAATCCCCGAAGAAACATACAACGTGTTGAATCCTATATTAGCGAAATACTATTCGGAATCTTTGGATAAAATAGGATCTCTTTACTATACAAAAGAAGATTTTGACAATATTTCACCAATTTATGGATCTACTTATCCCGATTTTCAAGGAGGTGTAGGTACTACCCTCGAAGTAGGAAGCTCAGCCGGAATAGAAATAGAAACGGAAGTGGGGGTAAGAAAATTCTCCCGAAACATCAAAGACAATGTTGTTACCAGCATAGCAGCAATAAAAGCCGCAGTAGCAGAGAAAGACGTATTATTCAAACATCAGAAAGATTTCTTCTCCAGTGCACTTTCTTTAGCGAATAAAAGAGCTGACAAGTATATTGTATTCGGAGACAAAAATGATAACAATCTGACAAAATTATTTCTCGATCATTTACTTAGCCATAAAATAGATGTTTATGAACTCCCTGACAAGTTTTCTCAAAATGGAAAAGATTTTGAACCGGGGAATGCTTATGTTGTGCCATTCTCTCAACCTCAATATCGTATTTTAAATGCTGTGTTCGAAGAAAATACAACATTTGTAGATAGTATATTTATGGACATTACAGCATGGAGCACTGTACATGGATATGGAATACCATTTGTGAAAGTAAAAGGAGCAGTAAGACAAGGACAAAAAGTAACAGATATCCCTCAGGTAAAGAAAGGAGGAGTTAGTCAAAAATCTGACTATGCCTACATATTTAATTATACTGACTATCTAGCATCTAAGTCTCTGTACTATCTACTAGACAAAGGTGTTGTTGTAAAAGCCGCATACAAAGACTTTTCTGCTTCTGTAGCAGGAATAGAGTATAAGTTTAACAAAGGAGCAATAGTCATCCCTGTTGAATATCAAAACATATCTTCCGACCAATTGTATAATATAGTAAAAGAGGCGGCCGAGCTGACAGATATAAAAATATTAGGAGTAACAACTGGTTTCAGCACCACTGGTATAGACTTAGGTAGCAATAATATCAGAAGAGTAGAAAAACCTGTTGTAGCGACATTAGTGGGAAGTGGAATAAATTGGACAGATGTCGGTGAAACCTGGTTTTTGTTAGGCAACAGATTAAACATACCTCTAACCAAAATCAATGTAGCTTCAGCTGATTGGGCAGACCTCAATCGTTATACATCAATAATCTTATCAGATGGCAATTACAACTCGTTGTCTCCTAACTTTATCGGAAAGCTGCAACAATGGGTCGCTAACGGAGGAACGCTTATCACATCAGAAGGTGCTTCTAAATGGGCTATTGAGAATAAAATAGTAACAGGTTTCGTTCCTGATAGCATTCCGCGAAGCAAAAATGAATATAAACGATTAGACTATATTTCACAACGAGAAAACGAAGGTCCACAGCGAATTGGCGGCGCTATATTCAATGCAGATTTGGATATAACCAATCCTCTAGCCTTCGGAATAGTATCGAGAGAAACATACGCAATCAAAACCAGTAATTACAAATTACCAAGACCTAAAAGTAATTACGCTACAGTTCTACAATTGACAGATAAACCTCAAATAAGCGGATTTTTGACAAAGAAAAATCAACAGGAACTAAAAAATGCACCGTTAGTAGTCTTCGAAAACAAAGGTAAAGGAACTGTTGTTCTATTTGCGGAATCGCCTACTTTTAGAGGGTATTGGTTAAGTAGCGGACGAATATTGACTAACGCTATCTTTTTTGGAAGCAATCTTTCTTCTCCGGGACGATACAGACCTTAAGTTTTTTAAATTATAGTTAGATTAGTTGCTTTTGTAAAGATAAAAAGTTGAGGCTATTAATTAATTATTGGGGACAACGATTATTAATGGCCTCTCCAATTATTTACTAATTAATATAACAGAAAATCAATATGAAAATTATAAACGGATTTATTATTGTATCTGCGCTTATAATGCTACTCACTTCTTGCGGAGGTAAAAAGAACAACGACCCTAACTATATTAAAGTCGGTGTAGCCTCGGGACCTGAATATGTAATAGCTGAAGCAGCAAAAAAAGTAGCAAAAGAGAAATACGGACTTGATGTAGAACTCGTTCAATTTAATGATTACATAATGCCAAATACAGCATTAGATCAGGGAGACATTGATGCTAATGTTTTTCAGACGAAGCCGTTCTTAGACGAACAGATCGCACGTCGCGGATATAAATTTGCTATTGTTGGAAATACATTTATATATCCTATGGCAGCATATTCAAAGAAAATAAAGAGTTTGGATGAATTAAAAGACGGAAGTACAGTAGTCATTCCCAACGATGCGGCTAATAATAGCAGAGCCTTATTGCTATTACAAAAAGTAGGATTGCTAAAACTTAAAGAAGGAGTAACAGCCCCAAGGCTGGTTGATATAGTAGAAAATCCTAAAAATCTGGAGATACTGGAACTCGAAGCCCCTCAATTACCTAGAGTCTTAGATGATGCAAAAGTAGCTTTGTCTATTATCAACAATAACTTTGCAGGGCAAGCTGGACTACTCCTCAAAGATGGTGTGTTTGCCGAAGGTAAAGACTCTCCTTATGTCAATCTTATTGTTACAAGAGAAGAAAATAAGGATGAGGAGAAAGTAAAAAAATTCGTTCAGGCATATCAGTCAGACGAAGTAGATAAAGTGGCTACCGAAGTATTTAAAGGAGGCCTGTAAAAGGCTGGTAACCAAATGGCAGGAAATCGTGCAGGAGCAAATCTAAAGAAAGAACTCATTGTCAAAGCATCATCATATGGGATCGACCTCATTAGCCTTGTATGACGAAATACCTGAATGCTATTTTCCTTAGAGTGTATTTCCAAACATTAAAGGTTTTCGCGGAGTATTTTTCCCCCGAGAAGGATATGGAGACATACCTATTTTGGATCTAATCAGACAAATGATAATAAAGAAAAAATCCAGTGAAAATTCACTGGATTTTCTTATCTATATTAATCTGGATTATAATCTATAACGAAGGTATCACTCTCCTTATACTTCCATCTTTTTCAAATTCAAGTCGATCCATACACACTTCACGTGAAGTTCCCGGGTAAACTTTCTTAATGCCATCAGGACGAGATATACGGTGATAAACAATATACCACTCATCTTTGCCCGGAATCTGTAAAACAGAGTTATGCCCTGTTCCAAAAATTGCTTTGGAATCATCTTTCGTTATCACTATATTATCCGAAGGAATTGTCAATTGACCTAACGGTGATTTCGCTGTAGCATAGCGTACTTTATAGTTGGCACTACCGGTATCATCCTCTGACCACAAAAAATAATACAAACCCTTGCGATAGAATACATAAACAGCCTCTCTAAAAGTATTATCAGGAGTCATTACCTTAATAGTTTTCTTTTTTAGAGAGATCATATCAGCATTTAGCTCTGCTCCAGCCATATAGCCATTACCCCAATAGATATAGTTCTTTCCGGTCTTTGGGTCACAAAACACATCAGGATCAATCTCTTGCCCTCCATCTACACCTTTAGGCTTGAAATCAATAAGCGGATTTCCCGAATCTAAAAACGGCCCTGAAGGATCATCGGCTACTGCAACTCCAATTTTCTTAGAACCTCCATCTTTACCTCCACTAAAGTAATAATAATACTTATAGTCATTCCCAACTTTCTTTTCAATAATACAAGGAGCCCATGCATTTCCATTTGCCCACGAAACATTGTTTTTCAAGTTTAGAATAACACCCTCATCATTCCAATCTTTCAGGTTATCAGAAGAAAAAGTTTTAAAGTAATAGCCACCCCATCCGTCAAATCCATCGCTGGTAGGATAAATATAATATTTCTGAGTCTTATTGGAATAAAGAACATCGGGATCGGCATAATAACCTGCTAATACTGGATTATTTGGTATCAGAGGATAGCTCTCGGGGTTTCCCCATTTATCAATAAGTGACTCCAATTCTTTTTTTGTAATAGGAATAACAGAACCATGACGAGGATGAAAATCCATTGATATTTCATGATCTATAACTTTAAAACTCTCCAAATCGGCACTCTCACAAAACTGATATTTCCCTTTCATATATACATCGTACATCAAAATATACGTATCGGTATTTATCATTCTGAACACACTAGATCCCTCAACAGCATCAGATGTTTGCTGTTTATACCCTTCATGTTCTGTCCATCGTCCAGACGTAAGAGAAGTCGTTGTTGCCAGCTTGATACCATTTCCATGTCCTTCTGTTTTATAAAACATATAGAAGACGCCACCTTTCAAAACAATATCCGCATCTATACACGATTTACCATTGGATGGAAAAAACAATTGCTTTGGCTCACCTACCAAGTCAGAGAAATCATTATTTGCATATGCATAATATATAACATCCTCTCCTTCCCCATGTTTCATAGACCAGTATACCATATATTTACCGACCTCCGAATCATAAATTGTTTGTGGAGCCCATACTCTTTTCAGATCATCCTGACCAGAGTATTTTTTCTGAATATTAATTATACTTGATGTCCAATTTATTAAATCATCAGATTTCATCAAGATCATCGCCCTATTTGAATCCCATCCCTCAGACGAAGTCATATCGGTAACTACCATATAGAAGCATTTACCATCTTCTGATCTCAACAAATGAGGATCACGGACACCTCCGGTCGAACTTATAATCTTGGAATCAACAACAGGCTTATTGTTATTCAAAGAAAAATAGTTATAACCGTCTGAACTGATTGCATAATGAATAGCTTCTTCCTCTACCTGATTCCCGGTAAAATAGGTAAACAGATAAGCCACGTAGTCTTTTTCTTCAATACCCGTCCGATATTCCTGAGAAAAAATCACATGAGGTATAACAGACAAAAAAGTAACAAATAATATAAATCTCACAATTTTCATAATAAATTAGTTATCAGCACATCTATCAGAAAAAAGTAACAAAAGTGACAGTTTTCACAGAGTTTATTCATGTCACTTTTGTTTCTTATTTCATGTTTATAATTCTATAAATAGATAAATTTCCGGGATTTTATTTATTCTATAAAAGCACACTATATTTCTTATTTTAAATCATATACAACCGTCAATACAGAAGCCGGATTAACAAATATAGAGTTCCCTAAATTCTGAATAACCGCCTCTGCCAAATCTTGAGTCTGACTTGTTGTATATGTTTTTATTGAATTCACCTCCGCACTACCAATATCAGCCCTCACATCATAGCGGGTTGAAGATAAGTTGGTGTAAACAGCAACAAGTTTTTTACCATCGGGTGATAGATATGCGCTACCAAAGAGGTTTTTGGATGTGTTTTCCATTTTAAGTTCCACTCGTTTATAGTCAGGACGAACAAACAAACTATAATTACCTAAAACCCACAAAGTCTTAGTCGCTTCGTGTGTACCACTTTGTGTAATATCTCCGTAATCACCTCCTGCAGGAGTTACTTTTATCAGCAAGAATCTGTTTTTATGACTCCAACGCTCCAGATCAAGACTTGTCCAGTAAGACCATGATGAAACATTGGCATACACCAAATCGCAATGTATTACTTTCGACATATATAAAGCAATGTCCATATACGAGGCATTGTTGAAGCCAACAAATTCATTCCCATAGCCATCGCCAAGCATACTCCATTCGGTTTGATAAACCTTCAATCCTGCTGCTGATGCCTTCGATGCCACTTGTGACCTTACATCTACCATTGTTTGCCAGCTTCCGTCTGTCCAATAGCTATGACCGGCAATAACTGGAGCCACATGAGTCAGATCTCCCACATAGTTAGACGAAGCATTATCAAACAAGTTATAGATAACATTTTTCCTTCCGGCATCGCCATCCGTTTCATATAGATAATTCCATGCACCGGATTCACCTAACAATATCTTAGTATTTAATCCTTTTGCCTCTATCGCCTTATCTATTTCTACGGTAAGCCTTTTTATTTCACTATTCTGCCAACCCGAACCTTCCTGTCCGCTTTCCCAATTGTACTGAGGTTCGTTAACCGGGCTGATATAGGTAAAGTTTATTGCTTTATTCGATTTGAAGTAGTCTAAAACAGTTGCTATATATTCAGCAAAGTCATCGTAACTATCATCCTTCAGATTTGAATAAGCTCCCATATCCGAATATCCCTTACCATTACGGGTTAGATATACAGGAGGAGTGTTACTAAACATGACGAACTGTTCACATCCATATTGCTTAGCCTTTTCCAGGAAGTATTGTTGCCCGGCTTGCTTTGTCCAGTCTAATGTCCCATCAACAGGGCTCATAAATGATTCGGCACGTCTGGCTGGATCTTCTATTCCGCTGGCAGCGCCTTGCTGAGCTGTACCACCACCTAGATTAAAACGCCATCCCGATAAACCTATACCTTCGGGTTGTCCATCAGCAACCTTGGCTGAAAATAAAAGCTTAGCAATCGCTTCTTTCTCTTCGTCAGCCCAATAGGTACCAATATAGTTAGGTGCCCAGCAATCGGATGCCGAAAAACTTTCTATTGTCTGATATGTCTGACTGAGATTGATAACCACGTTCTCTGAACCTTCCGGAGTTTCATTGCCGGAACCTTTATCAGGGGCTATTGTCGGATCAGGTCCATCATTACAGGAAAAAGCAACCAAAAGCAGCCATGCGGATAATATACATCGTATTTTCTTCATAAGTATTATGTTTAATTAATATATAGATAGTGTACCCACCTCTGAGTACACTATCCGAGCCTAAATACCTCTTATCCCAATTAAAAATTAGGATTTTGAGCAATGCTTCCACCCGAAAGAAGAACTTCAGTGTTAGGTATAGGGAATAACAAGTCTCTATTTTCCTGAAATGTTATACCTTTATTACTATTCTCTTTCTGGTTTGTTATTTCATATTCATCTGTCGATTCAATCATATTATACCTGACAAATGTCCCATTTTCACCCATAATATTGCATATCGCTTTCTTTCCGTTGTCATCTGTCCATCTGCGAATATCATATAAACGTTGAAATTCAAGTGCTAACTCANNAGCCTTCTCTCCAACCTGATCGCATCACGCAGTGTTTTCCCGGATGCCGTTACTTCCGGCAGACTTACCCTGTCTCTCACTCTCTTCAAAGCTTTACGAGCCTCGCTGTCATTTCCTTCTTCATTCGCAGCCTCTGCATACATAAGCAGTACATCCGCATAACGAAGTAAGCGATGATTCAAATTATTATGATCCGAATCATAAGGGGTGGGACGCAAATCATGTGGTACATAAAATTTTCTGTTGATACGAGCTGATTTGTGTTTATCCGGAGATATAACATAATCCTTACCCTCATCGGTATCGTCTCCGGGAACGTCGTCTCCATTTTTCACGATTGTCCAGCGAAGACGTTCTGTGTCACCTGCATCAATAAAAGCCTTCTCCAGATTGCTGGTAGGTAATCCCCACGACCATCCCGAATCGTCACGAGAGCCGGTAAATACAGGCAATCGACCTCCAAGACTATAGCTTATATCAGAACTATATTGTACTTCGAATAAAGATTCTATACTATTGTTATTCGCAATAGACCATACATCTTTAAAATTGGTACACAAGTCGTACTCCTGAGTATTAATCAAGTCTCCCAGTATTTTAAATGCCTCTTTGTATTTTCCCTGATACAGATAAGCTTTTCCTAAATATCCCATTGCTGCACCTTGTGTCGCACGTCCCAAATCAGCGGAAGAATACTCGCTTTTAAGAGGTAAATCGGTAATTGCATCTTTCAGGTCTTGTTCTATTACAGCGTATGTACCCTCGACTGTTTCTCTCTGTATACCCTGAATTTCACTTGGTAACTTCATTCCGGTAATAACAGGAACCCCTCCGTAATTCTTAACCAACTCAAAATAATTAAATGCACGTAAAAACTTAGCCTCTGCTATAATTCTCTTCCGTAAATCCTCATTTGAAATAGGGGCTGTAGCTACTTTTTCAATAACAATATTACATCTCAATATTGACTTATAGCGATATTGCCAATAATTGCTTAAAGGCCCATCTTGCTTCGGGTTTCCATAATGAGCCATCCTTAGCCAGTCACTCTGGGACTGAGTTGTATTGCCCATCCATAAGTCATCTGTAGCCATATCAAAGCCTACATTTGGTGCTGCTATCTGCCACCAGCCATCCCAGAATATACCTTGGTAACATCCTGCCAGCTGCTTTAAACACTCCTCTTCACTTTGAAAATATGTATCGAGATTTTCCTGACCTAAAACAGGTTCATCCAAGAAGGAGGAGCAACTACTCGACAATAGCGCAAATGCTCCAAATATGAATATTTTGAATATATTTTTCATTTTATTTCTGATTAAAAGTTAATGTTAACACCTAGAAGGAATGTACGAGGATTAGGGTAACCGAGATTATCGATTCCGGCTTCCAACACACTGTAAGTACCATTCACGTTTGCTCCCATTGACGCTCTTTCCGGATCCATACCCGAGTAGCTAGTAATTGTGAATAGATTCTGAGCCGAAGCAGAAATACGAACTCCGATACCTTTTGTCATCTTCCTTGGCAATGTATATCCCAACTGTAATAGTTTGCAACGGAAATATGAACCATCCTCAACAAAGAAAGAAGAAACACGGCGATAATTTAAGTTCTTATCATTAACAGAAAGACGTGGATAAAAATTGCTTGTGCCTTCACCTCTCCAAGCTTTGTCGTATGCATCTGCAAAAACGTTTTGCCCATCGGTTCCTGCATACAGACCTCCCATTGCGCTATTGTATATATCATTCCCGATTGTTCCATAGAAGTTAGACACTAAATCGAAATCTTTATAACCCAAACGGATATTTAATCCGATCATAACATCCGGAAAAGCTTTACCAATATAGGTTTTATCGCTTTCGTCCAATACTCCGTCATTATTTAAATCTTTGAAACGAATGTCTCCCGGTTGTGCATTGGGCTGAAGAAGTGTTCCATTATTACTTGTATGACTATTTATTTCTGTCTGATTCTGGAATATTCCATCAGCAATATAGCCATAGAAACGGCTGATTTCGCCACCCTCTTCATTTCGGATAATATAGTCATTAAAAAAGCCCCCTCTAAGCACAGGTGTATTATCTACCAGTGTCTTAGCCTTATTCTTCACTCCTGAAAGATTGATTCCCGCTTCATAGGTAAAATCACTTATCTTATCTCTCCAGTTAATGGATAACTCCCAACCTTTAGCTTCCATACTACCTATGTTTGTCCACATCTCACCATTCCACATCGGATAACCCAAGATTAGAAGATTTTGTCTTTTCATAAGCATATCTTTTGACTTCTTAGAAAAGAGATCTGCAGTGATTTCAAGACGGCTATCTAAAAAGCTGGCATCAATCCCCAGATTATAATCCTCAACTGTTTCCCATTTCAATTTATTATTTCCAACTGAACTGATTGCAGTTCCTACATAACGATCTCCGTTAGCTCCGAAAACATAATCTCCTGCTCCTATCAGATTCAGGTAAGCATTGGGATCAATACTTTGATTTCCGACACGCCCCCATCCGGCTCTCAACTTAAGATTAGAAACAACGCTCTGGTTCTTCATAAATGCTTCTTCTGAAATTCTCCAAGCAACTGACACCGCCGGAAATGTAGCATATTTACTTCCTGACGGGAATTTAGATGAACCATCTACACGAACAGATCCTGTCACATAATAGCGGTTATCATAATTATACATTACACGTCCAAGATAAGATAGCAATGAACTGTAAATATTAGTTCCTTCTGCTTTCGGATTTATTGTTCCGGCATTCACATATTGCAGATCGGAGATGTTGCTCGGAATACCTTCACGAGAACCTACCAGATTATATTCAGCGAATCGTTCCATTGTATAACCAGCCATGAAATTGAAGTTATGCTTCTCTTCAATAGTTTTCATATAGTTAAGGGTATTTGTCCAGTTCCAGTCTACCCAGTTATATGATTTACGTTCAGCTTTAGACTCTGCATTCTGTTCCAGATTGTCGATAAAGAATTTTGGCGTAAATTCATCTGTCATTCTGAAACGCGCATTTACACTGAACTGAGTACGAAAAGTCAATCCTTTTATTGGCTCTACACTCACATATGGATTCACCATTAAACCGTACTCATTGCTATGCTTGTTCTGACGGGCAAGAGTAGCTACCGGATTCCATTCCTGATTGTTATAGGAACGCGCATAGTTATTTAACGAATTGGAAGTCCAATCTTCTTTAGCTCTATATACAGGTGTAGTGGGATCCATTTTCATTGCTGCTCCAAACAAATTAGGAGTATCATCCCAACTTTCGTAACGAGGGGCAAAATCAATCCCGGCTTTTACTTTTTCTGAAAATTTATATTCAGTATTGAAACGTCCTGTTATACGCTCCCAGTAACCGACATCATATTGTGAGTTCTGACGAAAATAACCAAGGCTACCACTATATGTAAATTTGTCTACACCTCCCTGAAAACTGATATTATAGTTTTGTGTATATGCAAAATCGTTTATTGTCTGATCCCACCAATCTGTATTTCCCGAACCTTCAGGCGTATTCCACACAGGGACGCTACCATCATTGGTATATCTTTCTTTAAATACTTTTTCGTAAGTTGTAGCATTTGCCATTTTAGGCTTATTCAATGTCTGAAAGCCAAAAGATGCATTTGCCTGAAATCTGGTTTTACCTGCACTACCCTTTTTAGTAGTCACCATAATGACACCATTTGAACCTCTTGTACCGTAGATTGCTGACGCTGATGCATCTTTCAACACTTCTATACTTTCTATATCATCCTGATTGAGAAAATTAATGTTAGTCCCAATCGGTACGCCATCTACAACATAAAGCGGACTAGAACCATTTATAGTAGTAACCCCACGTATAATAACCTGAGGTGAACTACCCGGACCACCTTCTCCCGTAATCTGTACTCCATTAGCCTTACCTTGGAGCGAGTATAGCGCATTTCCTGATGTTATACTTTTCAGATCATCGCCTTTTACTGTAGTAATGGAACTTGTAAGGTCACTTTTCTTTACTACACCATAGCCAATGACTACAACATCATCCAGTATCTTTGCATCATCTGCCATAGATATATTCCTTACTCCCCCCTGACCGACTTTTATCTCTTGCGAAACAAAACCTATCATTGAGAAAACGACAGTACCGCCTTGCGAAACATTCGGCAAACTATAATTACCATCTAAATCGGTCAGAACACCATTCGACGAACCTTTCTCTACAACTGTAACTCCGATAAGCGGTTCATTATCAATTGCTGATGTAACCTTTCCTGTTACAGCCACCTTATTCTGAGCAAAAAGATAGAGAGGCAAGGTTAACAATAGGAATATTAGATATTTTTTCATGTTAGATATATGTTATATTATTACTCAAATTTATTCTACTCACGAACTAGTTTTCCTCTACCTAAGTGAGCATCAAAGTATAATTTGTAGCTACCAGTCTGCTTAACAAGCGGTTTTGCCCAATTATCAAGAGTTGTATTAGGCTTGGTCCAAGCGGGATTTTTATAATTACCGTAGTAACCAAATATTTCCGGCTCCTGAGAATCATCTACACGCCAAGTACAATAATTCCACCAACCATCAGAATGCCAATTATGAATGACGAAATTCATATTTTCACCCGCTTCTAATGTTAGAGCTTTATCTAAATAAAAAAGGTGAGGATTGGTCGCATCTTGTACAAACCGTGTTACTTCTTTTGGATTAGAAGTCATATAACCGAAATAGAACTCCTGAAGCCAGCTACCTCCATCTCCCCAAGTATCCAGACTCACAGAACCAAATTTATGAGGAATAGGGTCAATTGCCTCAGCGATAGAATAAGTCTTAATATCATAAACCCCAGTTTTCACATTAAATGTAATTTCGTAATATACATTGGCTTGATTCAACACAATTGGTTTTGCAACATCTGGGTCATCTGTCAATTTTGTATTATCTACGGGATCAATACCGAAACAGATTGGAGTGAAGTCACTTTTTTGAGGGAGGAAGAATATCTCTGTACCTGCCTTCCGACAATAGTAATTAGCTTTATATTGATAAGCTCCGGTACGTTCTATACGCATAGGCACGCCAAACACATCACTGTTCAGCTCGTTTACCGTTGCGACATCCGCCAGATACATTTTAGGGAAATCAGGCATTTCAGAAACAGTTATCACACTAGTCTTGGATGTTTCTAAGCCGGATTTGTCTATCGCACGCAATATCAAATTATATGTTGCAACAGTAGAAGGCAATGTTACAGGATCATTAAATACCAGAGTCTTACTTGAGTTTGTAAATTCTGTTATTTCTTTTGAATAATTGAGTTCAGGGATATTAATTACAACAAGACCTAATGCTTTATCGTCTTCTACAGTAAACTTAACATTCAGTCTGGTCTGGTTTTTAAGAAGAACAGTAATGGCTTCATCAGGAGAGACAGTGAATACAGGATTGGTAAAATCACCATCCATTGTTACCAATACAGTTTCATTTACTGTACGACCTCCTAAGTCTGTAACTGTTACTTCCACCGAAAAGCTATCTCCTTCAAGACCTTTTATCGTTTTGTATTTATAGTCCAAATCGAAAGAATAAACAATACTATCTAAGGTAAGATCTATTGTTTTATCCAAATTGAAACTTGTGTTTTTCAGATTGATTGACCGAAGACCATCTTTATCTTCTACCTTAGCTTTAATTACAAATTCGCGCCCGGGTTCAGTCTTGATATTAGATGTACTGAGAACAATAGTAGGAGGCAATCCGTCTACATCCGAATACTTATAATCATCACTACATGCGGTGAAGAAAAATAAAAGAACCATCAAAAAGCTTAAATACTTTCTTGTTTTCATGAAATTAGATTTTAGTTTATCATATATATAACTCAGAAACACATATTAAGATATACTTTACGAGAGATATGCTTCGAGTTAAATAACCAGAACAAATATATGTATTGCTTAACAACAGGCAGGGATATAAAACAATCATTAATAGGATTCAAATCAGTCAATAGCTAGTTTGAGGGTCTATATTCTCAAAATATAATTACTTTTGATATACTAATACAGATCCCATGAAAATAAAGCTTTTCTTTCTCTTTGCCCTAATAGCTTTTATGCCAATTCAGGCTCAACAGTATAACATAAAACAGCTAGGCTTGGAACAAGGTCTTTCTAGTAATTATGTTATAAGCATCACTCAAGATAAAAGAGGTTTTTTATGGTTTGCCACCGAATCAGGGTTAAACAGATTTGATGGTAATAAGTTCAAGGTTTATAAAAAAAATGGGACATCAGAATCAAACAATATTAGCGGAAATGAACTGAATAAAGTATATGCTGACAAATTTGAAGATAAAATATGGATCGCAACCCAGCGAGAAGGATTAAATATGTTTGATTGCAAAACTGAAACATTCAAACACTACAAACACTCAACGGAAAGTAAAACAGGCATTATAACGAACGACATAACTGACATTACCTCATCTAAAGATGGCAATTTATGGCTTTCTACATACCATAGAGGGGTGGATTATTTTGATAAGAAAACCGAAACATTTACCCATTACAATCGTACTACCATTCCGAATATGGTTAGTAACAATGTATGGTCTGTAATGGAGGACAATAAAGGATTTGTATATATAGGGCATGTATCATCCGGTTTGAGTATCTTGTCTCTAAAAGATAAGAAAATAAAGAATTTCAGGCATGATGCCAACAATAAAGAAAGCTTGCCAGGAGATGAAGTAAAAACAATATATGTAGATAAGAATGACAATATATGGATAGGAACAAACAATGGTTTAGCTCTCTTCAACAGTGATAAAGAATCATTTACGACATTCAGACATAATCCTCAAAATAAACAATCGCTCATATCCAATTATATATATACAATAAATCAGGTAAGCGATGGTAAATTATGGGTTGGGACAGAAAAAGGAGGAATAAGTGTTCTGGATTTGAAACAGAATATGTTTCTTACCCCTCAAAGTATTCCCTTTGAGAATATCTCATACGATGATGGTTACAGGGGCCTTTCTAATCCTACAATACGCAGTATATACCAAGATTCTTTCAACAATATGTGGATTGGCACATATGGAGGTGGAATTAACTTTATCAGTCATCATCCCACAGACTTTAATACATGGATCTATTCTCCTATACCGGGATTAAAAAACACATTGAATAACCCTACAGCATGGGGCATATGTGTAGACAAATTTGATCGCATCTGGGTAGGTACGGATGGTGGAGGCATCAATCTTTTTGCAAATGGAGAAAGGGTACAGATATTTGATAAAAAAACAAATAAAATTACTGATGACGCCATATTGGCTGCAATTAAAGATTCTGAAGATAATCTATGGTTTGGAACATTCAACGGTGGAGTAAACATTTATGATCAAAAAAGAAATGGCATACAAAAATGCCTGATAGATGACAGGAGCAGAGATATAAGGTGTTTCTTTGAGGATAAGGAGAAAAATATGTGGATCGGGTGCAACAACGGTTTATACAAATATAATATTATAACAAAACAAGGCCAACTCTATTCTACCGACAATTCCGATTTATCGGATAATCTTGTTCGTGCTATATCAAGAGATGACAAAGACCAGATATGGATTGGTTTTTTCGGTGAGGGGCTTGCCGTCTTTGACAAGAATCTCAAAATCATAAAGACATTCAAAACAGACAAAGGATTCCCTTCCAACACCGTAGACAATATATACAAAGATAACAGAGGGCAAATGTGGATTGCCACCGGAGAAGGCTTAGTATGCTTTACCTCCCCCGGAAAAACTGATGAATATATTGTCCTCAATACACAGAATGGAATTACAAACAGCCACATCAGAGCTATAACAGAAGACAAGCAGGGAAATATATGGTTTAGCACCAATAGAGGCATAAACAGATTTATTCCATCTCTAAATAAAGTTTATAATTACAATCATTATAATGGAATCCCTTTGGGTGACTTTATGAGTGGGTCTGTCACAAAAGATTCTAAAGGTACAATCTATTTCGGGTCTCAAAATGGATTATGCTACTTCAACCCTGAATCAATCCCAACAACAATAGAACTACCTGAGACTATTATCACCGGATTCAGAATTTATGGAAACCAGACAAATACATTTGAAAATGAGATCTATAAACCCATAACATCCATTATCGAATTAAAATACAACCAAAACACCTTTAATGTGTCATTCAATGTCCTTGATTATTCACTCAATCATTTAGTAGACTATGCATACATGTTAAAGGGGTTAGAAGATTTATGGTATAACACACAGGATGAAAATGCAATTACTTTCCGCAATGTTCCTCCCGGAACATACGAGTTGCAGATAAAATCGAGAGTAAAAAATCAGGAATGGTCAGACTCTATAACATCATTAAAAATTATCGTAAATCCGCCGATATGGCTTACTTGGTGGGCAAAGACACTGTATATACTGACTGTCTTAGGCATTGTTTTTCTTATACTTCGCTTTTATAAACGAAAGCTGGATTTGGAAAATACTCTCACTTTAGAAAAGAAGAACCATATACAGGAACAAGAATTGAATAATGAGAGACTTCGGTTCTTTACGAATATAACTCACGAGCTACGCACTCCCTTAACGCTGATACTTGGCCCATTAGAAGATTTACAAGCAGACACAAATCTACATGAAAAACATGCGTCTAAAATATCGGTCATATACAGAAGCGCAACACGCCTATTGAACCTCATCAATCAGATATTGGAATTCAGAAAAACTGAGACACAGAACAAGAAACTTTGTGTATACAAAAGTGATATATCCCAATTAGTTCAAGAAATAGGATTAAGATACAGAGAGCTCAACACCAACAAGCGCATTTCTGGTAATACTATAATAGATACTCAAAATATTAATCTATATTTTGACCCCGATGCAGTAATTACAATCCTAGAGAATCTATTATCCAATGCATTCAAATACACACAAAAAGGAAATATAACACTCACCCTAAGAGATGTAACTGAAAACAATATAAATTATATGGAAATAGAAGTAAGCGATACAGGAAAGGGTATTCCTACAGAATCGATATCCAAAATATTTGACAGATACTATCAGGCTGAAAGAGATCAACAACTATCAGGAACGGGTATCGGATTAGCTCTTGTACAAAATCTGGTATCAATACATCAAGGGAGCATATCAGTAGAGAGCAAACCCGGAGAAGGCTCTAAATTTCGTTTCAGAATACTGTCTGACAATACTTATCCCGACGCGTTACATATCAATGATACTAACAATGATATTATTGAAAACGGTATTGAAGCCAAAGACACTGAAAATTCGGACTCCAAACAAATCATACTCATTATAGAAGATAATGAAGATATCAGGGACTACATTTACAGCTCCTTATCGGAACAATACAAAGTATACACGGCTAATAATGGAAAACAAGGACTAAAAGCAGCTTATAAACACATTCCTGACATTATCATAAGTGATATCATGATGCCTGAAATGGATGGTTTTGAATTAAGCAAGATTTTAAAAGAAGATGTAAGAACCAGCCATATTCCTATTGTACTTCTTACAGCTAAAGATTCAATACAAGACCGTACCGAAGGTTATAACATCGGTGTCGAATCTTATATCACCAAACCTTTCAGTGCCACACTATTGCAAAGCCGTATTGTAAATTTACTGGAAGCCAGAAAGAAAATTGCCGAACTGATAAACAATAATACGATAAATAAAAACATCATTATAACAGAATCTTTAAGTAAAATAGATAACGAATTTATCGAAAAAGTAACCACGATTATCGAAGACAACTTGGATTCAGATAAAGTGGATGTGACTTTTATTGCAGACAAAATGAATATGAGCCATTCTACACTTTACCGAAAAATTAAAGCTCTTTCCGGCATATCTGCCAATGAGTTTATAAGAAAAGTAAGAATACGTAACGCGGAACAATTACTTTTAACAGGCAAATATACAATATCTGAAATATCCTACATGGTAGGAATAAACAGTATCACGTATTTCAGGCAGTGTTTTAAAGAAGAGTTTGGTATGGTACCATCAGAATATATAAAGCAAATAATGAATAAGAAATGACTAAATGGTGAAATGACGAGTTTACTAATCAAACTTGCATGAAACAAGCCCCTGCATATTCTGACACATAGTCTATTTTTGTCATTAAATAAATGCAAATTATTATATCATGAAAATTACTACGCTATTTCTGACTGCGATAATATCCATAACTTCCATTTCTATAATGGGACAGGTTTCTTTCGGTCAGTCCGAAAAAATTAATTCTTCTTGGAAGTTCTATCTATCGGATATCCCTGAAGCGAAGTCGAAAGCTTATGACGACTCGAAGTGGAAGTCAGTAGAGATTCCACATGACTGGAGTGTAAAAGAACAACTAAGCCCAACTTTGGCCAGTGCAACAGGTTATCTACCCGGGGGCATAGGATGGTACAGAAAAACAATAAATATCCCAAAAGAAAAGCAAGACGAAAAAACATATATTTATTTCGAAGGTGTGTATAACTATAGTGAAGTGTTCATTAATGGGCATCTGTTAGGAAAGCGTCCGAATGGCTATATCTCTTTTATGTATGACATTACTCCGTATATCGAATACGGAAAAGATAATACAATAGCTGTTCGTGTAGATCATAGCCAATCGGCAGACTCCAGATGGTATACAGGCTCAGGTATCTACCGTGATGTATGGCTCATTTATGCAAATCCGATACATATAGCTCAATGGGGTGTATATGCATATCCCGAAATGGATAAGAATACAGGAATACTAAATATTGAAGTAGAACTAGAAAACAACACAACAGACAAATCCAATCTAACCATAGTTAATGAACTTGTTAGCCCTGATAATAAAGTAATCGCAAAAAACACTCAGAGATTATCAGTTGCAGGAAATCAGAACGGAAAAATTACAACAAATCTGAAAGTAAAGAATCCTGCATTATGGAACCTGAGTAATCCGAATCTATATAGCCTCAAAACATCTGTAATTAAAGACGGAAAAGAAATAGATGCAACAATAACCAAGACTGGTTTCAGATCATTCACCTTCGATCCCAATAAAGGATTTGCTTTGAATGGCAAATGGATGAAAGTAAAAGGTGTATGTATCCATCATGATGCTGGTGTATTAGGTTCTGCAGTACCTCATGATGTATGGAAACGCAGACTGCTAACCCTAAAAGAGATTGGAGTGAATGCTATCCGCACCAGCCATAATCCACAAGCTCCGGACTTATACAGCTTATGCGATGAACTGGGATTATTAGTTCTCAACGAAGCGTATGATGAGTGGGAGTATCCTAAACGAAAATGGCTCGAAGGCTGGAATGTAGGTACTCCGGGATTTCAGGGCAACTATTCTTTCTTTGAAGAATGGGGAGAGAAAGACCTTGCCGATTTGGTTCGCCGAGACAGAAATCACCTCTCTATATTTGCATGGAGCATTGGAAATGAAGTAGACTATCCGAACGATCCATACTCTCACCCTATATTGGATGGAGGAAAAAACACAGGTTTTACTCAGGCTACATTTGGCGGATATAAAAAAGATGCACCCGATGCAATGCGTTTGGGAGATATAGCAAAACGTCTGGTTGGCGTTGTTAAGAAATACGACGAATCACGACCTACAACAGCAGGCTTAGCAGGTGTTGCCATGTCAAATGAAACAGCATATCCGGGAGCATTGGATATTGCGGGATATAATTATACCGAAAATAGATATGAGCTTGATCATAAAAAATATCCTAATCGTGTTATATTTGGCAGTGAAAACCGCCATGAACTTGGAGCATGGAAAGCCGTAAAAGACAATGAACATATATTCGGTCAGTTTCTTTGGACAGGGATAGACTATCTAGGAGAATCGGGCAGATGGCCTTCCAGAGGGTTTTATTCGGGACTACTAGACTTCGGAGGCTTCATCAAGCCGAGAGGCTATTTCCGTCAATCGCTCTGGTCTGACAAGCCGATGGCTTATTTGGGAACCTATCCTACTCCTGGCAGAGGTAGCAAAAGTCAAGTAAAGGATGTTTGGTCACAACTGGATGCAGAAAACGAAGGTAGTAACTATGAAGAAAAAATACCATCTATGGATGCATGGTCTATCTGGAATTACCAAGAAGGGCAGTCCATACGGGTAGTATGTTATACAAACACACAAAAAGCCCGATTGCTGCTAAACGGAAAAGAAGTAGGACAAGTAAAAGATTATAATGACAATACAGGGATTATCTTTTGGGATATTCCTTATCATGATGGAAAGCTTGAAGTGATAGGAATGGATAAAAACGGAAATGAAACAGCTCGCTATGCAATACAGTCTTCAAGACAACCATATGCATTGAACATACAAGCAGCAGATAGAGAAATCAGTAAAGATGGCTTGGCACAGATTGTAATACAAGTAGTGGACGAGAATGGTACACCTGTTATGCTGTCCGACAATGAAATAACTTGCCAAATACAAGGCCCGGCTAAATTACTAGGATTGGAAGCAAGCAACAATGAAGACATGTCTGACTATACAGATAACAGGCATCGCACTTATCATGGTCGCATACTGGCTTATATACAGTCTACAGGCAAACAAGGTGAAGTAAAAGTAAGATTCACATCTCCTTGGCTAAAATCAACGGAAGCGATTATAAATATAAAATAAAGACTCTTTTCTATATCGTAAAAGCGGCCAGAATAAGATCTCGTCGCTTTTTTTATACTTAAAACGATATCTTTGTACATTATTGGAGGTTGCTATAGCTTGCTGGTGATGCAGGTGTGAATAAATCCAATGAATCGCTGTAATTGTCATTATTGGATAATTTCCTTTCTAATTATCTTCCCAATCGACCTACTATAGTTCTGGTTTTACACTGGTTGCACGAGCTTTCTCCTTTATTTTTGGTATGATTGCTAAAAACGAATATCAACATAAAACTTTTTTAATGTTCGAGTGTACAATATATTTGTTTGATTTTACTTTTATATTGTTTTACTAAGTTACTTGCCGATACAACAAATATAACTTATATTATATCAGTACTTTAAACCTGTAACGGTACAAATTGATTTATAAGTTCTGTTTGCGTTCTATTCTGTATCAGAAAGTTACGTGTTTTTCACCAATATTGCAAGTTTCATCAAAAAGATGAAATATTAGTTGGAAAGTTTCCAAAATATTATCTGGAATTTCATAAGCAAACAAATATTTAAATTTTATTGGGTAGTACTACCCAATAAAACTACCCTAAAATAGAATTAAGCATTATTCAGAGAATGGCAAAGTCAAACCTGAAAGAAAGATCTATCCTAATAATCCAATCGATATAAATAAAAGATATCTAGACTGTAATAAAGATTAACATAAATATTGAATGCTGAGGATAAGAAGAATTTTAAATTAATATTGGCTTTACCAATTCAATTAGAACTTAGAACTCAAAAAACCATAGTTATATCATTAATATCTTAAAAAATCTCAAGAACAATTATTCAACTGTCAGATTTAATCGACCGTTTCAATTTCTCATTTAATAAAGAAGAAATAGACCGCTCTTAGTTAGAGCAGTCTACAGCAAAGGAAACTATCTATTAGCTTTACGTTCAATAAGTGTTTCGTAAATAATATACCTGACATATTCACTAGCCTCAATATCATTTTCTGTGACTAATTCTATCTTTTTGAACAATGATAACAATTGGATCATATTGTCAACCACATGAGTATCTATAATTTTTTGCACCTTATTTTTATGTTTCTTGAAACTTTCATCTCTTGCATTCTTAACCATCTGCTTTATTAAGAACATTATTTGCAAAGGATTGGAAATCTGAGAAATTTCGTTAATCAGATTAAATAATTCTTCATGTATTTTTACTGAGTTGTCAATTTCCTCTAACTTCTCTACAAATTTCTTGGGACTAAGGCTATGAGCAATTGCTAATATATTAGTTTTAACTTTGGGCCGATTGGAAAAAGAAGATTGAATCATTAATTCTTGAGTATTATTTTCAGAATCAATAAATTCAATATTGCTTATTGCATCAAATTTTAAGGCTTCTCGCTTTACTTCATCATTTGATACTTCAATTATATTTTTTACATACCCTAATCCCTTCAATTCTTTTTTACCTTCTTCTTCAAAAAAAATTCTTATATAAGATTCATTGTATTCAACTCTGTTTAAAGAATAAACGATACCCAATTCTTGCATTTTTCTATGAAGCGATAATAGTGCGATAACAATTGTTATATTGTTATCGTAATTGTTATATCTGTCTAATGATATTATCGCACGAACATAAAATTGCTTATTATTTAGATCCTGAAGAATTCTATACCTTCGTTTTTTTGTTCCTATCTCTTGTTGTCTCAACAAATCTAGGTTATGAGACAGAATATCATCTAATCCATTTTTAATCAATTCATTTGCATATTTATCCATGCCATAAAGCCAAGAAAAAAAATCATTCTTTGATGAATACTTAGGAATTGCGTCTACAGAAGATAAGTTAAGTTGTGAGAGATACTCGCTTTCATTTAAATTTACAAAAGAAAATGTTAATTTATTGTCCTCACAATATACAGCAATATCATTCAAGGGACTAATAAAGTCTTCTTTATGAAACCGTTTGTTAATACCTTTTTGAAGCGTAACAAGTTGCTTCGCTCCAGAAATACTTATAAAATCTTTCTTAAGGTTCTCAATGTTTAAAGAATCGAGCAAAGACTTATTTAATTCATCTTCTTCATTGAGCAACTCTAATAATTCTTCAACAGATATTCCGTCATCTGTCAATTTGGACTTTGAAACATTGTTAATACTAAATTCAGCCATAATCTATTTTATTAATTAATTCATAAAAATCTGATTAATAATATCTTAATTTTATTTATTTTAGAAATAATGGAATAATTTTGTTACCCCATAATAAGCTCCCTAACTCTATCACTCAAAAAATGTTCCATAAAGTCTTGATTCGATTCATTATAGTTTTGAAGTAACAAAATTAAATCTTCATCAACAAGAGGGATAATCAATCCCCTATCATCTCTATAAGTATCTTTGCAACGATTCATAAATAAATTGAGGTTTTCGATTGAACGGCAGACGACAAACCCAACTTTGCCTCTCTGAAAAGAAAAACGTCCTGCTATTTGATCTAATTCTGGGTTTGCTATATCTCGACTATAATTTTTACATTCAATATATAAATATGGGCAAGGTATATGATGAACTTCTGATAAGATGTGAAATATTCCCTTCTTTGCTGCATTATCAAATGTTATATCTATTCTTTTCCGTCCCTCGTGAATTTCTCTTTCTTTTCTCGGATTTATTAAGTGTGGATAAAAGAGTAGTTCTAATATACCAATTATAATATTATGAAAGTTGCTTGCATTTTCTGTTCCACTAGGAATTATTTGTAACCTACTAATTAAACTTTGAGTAATTTGTTGGATGTTTAGATCATCAAGTTCTTGGTTAGTAAGAGATTCTATATCAGTTTGATTCTTAAAGTCTTCTAATATTTCTGGATGTTCCTGAGTAAACCGTCTTAGAAATTCTTTAGAGAGAGGTAATTCTTCTTTCAAACTCTTTTTCGTTACAAATCTCACTCCGTTATTTCGTCTTTGAACTAATGCTGTTTGTAATCTCAAATGTTCGTTTTGGAGAAATTCTAATACAAAATAATTATAATATTTGTCTGGTGTATATGCTTTGGAATAAGATACAATTCCTTTAGGAACCAGAAGTATTTTTTTTCTATTTATAATTAACATATCAGTATATTCTGAATGCCATTCATTATTATGTGCATTCCAAAAATAAGGAGAAGGAGTATTGGGGGTTAATGGAATATTGTGAAGCCTACATTGATCTTGTGTATATGATATTAAATGTTTTGTAATAATATTGGTAGTCATATCAGACAGTTTATCTTTCCCAAAATTGTCTACAAATAATATATTATCTTCAATATCCTGGATTAAACCTGTTTGGATAGCTCTACTCCTCAGAAGACTATCATATATCTTATCTGTATCTTGATTACCGACCCCTCGACCTTGAGGATTGCCGATGGACATCCCTAAGCATGTGGAATTAGGCTCATGAAGATAATCGAACAACTCTCTGGCTTCATCGTCATATCCCTCTCTAATCAAATTTATTAATTTCTGAAAGAAGCTTCTCAATGTTAAAGTTGCATTAATAGACCAATTATCTTGTTTTTTACTTAGGTTAGGAAGAAAGGATCCAAAAACAGAGGTGTATCTTCTGTCGGGTTAATATCAACAAAGTCAAGCTCTGCTTGAGATTTATTTAGAGAAAAAAATTGGCTTATATTCATAAGTATATCTTTAAGTCATTATATTCTCAAATTTAACAAATTTATTCATTCAATATATAATTTACTAACTATTTAGCACTAAGAGGATAAAAATTAAATACTGTATAAAAAATAATAGCTCTTAATGCCAATATAAGATAATGAGTCTGGTAAAGCAAGCTCTATAAACTTCCCCTTTCTAAAACTGTTATACACCCCCATACAACAAGAATAAAAAATGCAAGACTTTTCCTAAAAATACTCTTTTGGAAAAAGGAAGATTTTCAGGAAAACCGTCAGGCTGTGGTCTTGCAGATTTATTCTTGGTATATATCTTTGTATGGCAGATGGAGAAAGATACTACTTCGATTTTAATTTACTAGCTTCATTTTGAAGCCTCTTAGCTTCTTCCTCTTTCAATTTAGCCTGCTCCATACGTTTGGCTCTATCTATGACTTCTTTCTCATATTTTTCAACAGATTGACGAATCTCGTTAATAACCTTCGAATCTCGATTGTATTCAAATATGTCTTCAAGCTTGTAAACACTGACGGAATCAGCTTTATTAAAGGCTTTGATATAGCGATATTTCAAGTCATTATCTGATAGATTATTGATAACTTCCCTTTTCCTATAATGAAAGAACAAGGAGACAAGCAGCATAAGCCCAATTACCATAATTGTAATAAATACCCACGAAGAGGTAATATCTATAGAAATACGATGATGTATTTTCTTTGGAGCTGTTTGTGTTTGTTCAATATGCTCTAATTTTTGTATAATCAATTCTTCTGATTGGCTGACTTGATTTGTAATATTTGCCAAATCGGATGTACTGATTATATTTTGCTTTACAGAACTCTCTGGTTTTGTAGAATTAGATTCTACTCGTTTTAGTATCTGTTTTAACTCTTCAAACATGATACTTATAGTGGATAAATCACTCATGATTTTTTAATTTATTAAGTTTAAAATTTTGGTCTGAATTGTCGTTTCTTCTTACGTTTCTCTTCTTCATATTCCATCCTGTCTTTGAATGATTCTTCTTCATAATCATCACCGTGAACTTGCAGACCACCAATTCCGGATAAAGCATCTAAAGTCGATTCAACAATATCTTTTGTTTGACTTTGCTGTTGGCTCTTTCTGAGGCTTTGATTCTGTGAAAATTCATTTTGTTTCAACTGATAGTCTATTTTCGAATAGCTAAACATCCGATCAACCTTAGAGCCTGTAAATGAATATCCATTCTTGATAAAAGTGATGCCTTGTATCTCATCTGTTTGTCCTTTATATTTAAATTGGGAATCAACACCATATCTGTTTAGATTATATAATAATTGTTTCCAACTTTTACTTTTAGGAACAAGTTGACTAAGTAGATTATATATCTCATACTTAGTTTTATCAGGGTCTTTTAATCGATTTGTCTTCACTTTCTCTTTGCCAGAAGATAGGTACAGGCCATATTTAGCTGTCAGCTCCTTACAGATCTTTTCACTTCTATATCTGTCGTTTTTATCAGATATTGTTTTTCCTTTATTATCAATCCGATTAAAGCATAGATGGATATGTGGATGCTCTTTGTCAAAATGTCTAGCAATGATGTATTGGGTGTCTTTAATTCTCATTTTCTGCATGTAATCACGAGCCACTGTCACCATCATTTCATTAGTAATTTTATCCTTGTCTTGTGCTGAAAAATTTAATGAGATATGCCCAACTGATCTACTTAGATTTGGGTTCAACTTTGCCTGTGAAACAAAACTTTGGATGATAGAAACTTTGCTTTTTAGTCTAACGTCCTTTGCTTCCAGAAGGGTTGTTCCTTTCTTGCTATCCAAAATATAATTGACACAGCCTTTAAAACCTTTTCCTTTTATAATCTTTGCCATCATTGTTCTAGTCGCTTTATTACATTATCTATTCTTTCAGCCATAGATTGAAACTCAATCGCGACATTACTATATCCTTGTGTATTCGCTTGTCGGGCAATCTGATTCAGATTATTCGCCATTCCACAAAGTTTTCGGACATAGTCTAGTTGCTCAATCGTGATTCGTTCTTTTACATATCCTTTTTTTAGGCAATCTCTAACAAAGTCACTAATTGTCGTCTTTGTATTTTTCACTTTTGCGATTAAAGAATAATACTCTTCTGTTATCAATTTTATGTTGATTCGATAGGTCTTTTTTTGCCCAAAATCTTTTTTCGGACGACCTCCTTTTTTACGATATTCTATCATCTTTTTAATTCTTAAATGTTATACATCAGACCAACGGGATGATCCCTTTCTGCGACCATCGGAAGCGGAAAGCAAGTTGTTTTGGGCATACCAAAACATAAACTTGCTCCGCTTAATTTCGCGAATGGTGGGGATACTGCGTCCGCTGATTCATTGAGCAATTATTTACGCCTACTATCACCATGAAGAGTGATAAAATTGAACATCATTTTAAGCCTGTCACCAATCATTCCCCCATAGAAATCATTAGAGGCTGAAGTCTCTAATGTGAAGTATGTAGTACCATGAGTTGTTGCTCCGATATCTAACCTGACACTTAATAACTCGGAAATAGGTCTCAGAATATTTCCATAGTCTTGTATCGTTTTCGACTCCCTACCAAACTCATCAATTACTAAAGGTTTGTATGTAAATGATTGGATCGATTGCTTCATGAGCTGCTCTTGCAAATTGACTGATTTGATGAATGTGAATAGAGGGATAGGTATTCCAAAACGAAGTATCATGTGATTATGAAGCAAAGTATAAGTTTCCAGAATAGCAGTTTTTCCACAGCCATATTTCCCTTGAAGCATGATTCCTTTATTCAGATCCCCATCAAAAGAAGAGTCATTTTTCATATACAGGTATAGTTGTTGTATTATAAACTCATTATTTGCATCTATAACAAAATCATGTTGCTGATTCTGTCTCTTAAAATTGTAAGAACCAGACAAAATAAACAGGTCGCGGAATTCAGAAAAGTCCAGATTAAGAGGTAACCTCTGATGTTCTATCTTTTCTTTTTCACGGGTTACTATATCCTGAATATCATTCTTTAGGATGTCATACAATGTAACATTAGTCGAAGTCACTTCCCGAATGGATAAAGCCTTTCTTTTTTCCATAAGTATTGGTATTATTATTTTTCTCTTTAGTATTTATATTATAGGATGAGAGTTTAGGTGTAGAGTTAGGTTCTAGAATCTGATACTTAGTTTTAACCCTAAATCCACCTCCGGTGACAAAGCCAATTAGCTGAGCATTTTTCAATTTCTCTCTGGCTGATTTTAAAACTTGGAGAGAAATATTTGCATTTGCAACCATCTTTTTATCTCCATATTCAATCCATCCAGACCAGTATGAACGATTGGCCAAGTATAGAAGAAAGAAATATAAACGTGTTTCATTTCCGCTAAAGCTTTCTTGTTCATCAAGTCGCCAGAAGTTTTTCTGCAAATCAAATAGATTCATCGCCTTCTTGATTTAGAATATAGATCGGCTTCCATTTCGGCTCTGATATCCAAGATAGTTTTCTTCTTTCCTTTCGCTATCCACTCCAACAGCTCGTCTTCAAAGAAGAATAGCTTTTTCCCTCGTTTATAGCTAGGCAATAAACCTTTTCTTACTAAAGCGTAAATTGTGGGCTTTGCTTTTTGAATAATTCGGCAAGCATCTTCGATTCCGATCGGAATCCGTTTTTCGGGTAGTTCAGTTTTGTTTTTCACAAGCGATTTAATCTCTGCAACCGCTTCGATAAGATAAGCAACCGCTTCGGGCAACTTATCGAAAGTAAGATCTTTACATTCCATATAATTGTGATTTTAATTAATGAAATGCAATAGTATATGATGATGTCAGGGTGAAAAATTGCACCCGAAAGTCTCTTTTACTTAGTGTGATTTTATGATATAAATATTGATTATCAGCGGTGTAAAGTTGGTGATATTAAGGAGATAAACAAAAAGAGCAGAATTTATTCAACCCTGCCCTAAAAAATTACAACTTCATTGAAAGAAAACCAAGCAAATATCACTTCTCTGTTCTTTCAGTTCCTTTATTTTCAAATAACAGTTACCTAGCATAAAGCGACTTCTCATAAAACTGTAATCATGATGATCTGTCAAATAACTAACAAAGTCTTCTATAAGCTGATCATCATCAGGAAACAGGAATGATTCATCACAGTTCCCGTCCTTATCAAAAGTACAGGTTAATGTAATCCCTTCTTTAGAAAAACGTATTTCAATAGACTTCTCTTGGATATCTTTCTCTATATAGTCAATCAGATAGAGCGGATAATCTGTGTATTTTTCCTTAATTTGTGATATGGAAAGCTTTAACACTGAGCTTGCCTGCTCAATTATTTTAGAATAAAGTTGTTCGGTAGGTATTTCTTTTGTTGTCATAGTGTCCGCATTTAAGCCTAATTTGAGAATCAGACTGATATAAATATTAATAAATAGTTTATATCTCTGCGGTTTTCATTCGTCAGTCAAAATTAGATCTCCGACAGACGATAACAGGATGTTGATACAAATATACAATTAATAAACAAAAAGTTAATTTCGATTTTCTTTTTTACCTATCTTTAATTTTTGATTTGCAAAAAGTACGAACGAATAGAATGAAAAAGTCCATATCATATTTACCATCAACTAATCAGAGAGATTTGCATTTTATTATCGAATCTGTTTTACAGAGATTGAAACAGACTGAGATGATAATACTTTTTGGCAGTTATGCCCGAAATGATTATGTGGTGTATGATGAAAAATATGAGTTTGGCAAAATACAATTCTATGTGAGCGATTACGATATATTGGTTGTAACGAGTGGCATATCTGATGGCATTGCAATAAAGATACTTAGTAATATAGAAGATTTGTATTACGATCGGGCAACAGATCCAGATCGTCAACCTCCTGTTCAATTTATTAGTGAGGATATGAAAAAGCTGAATAAGTATCTGAACGATGGAAGATATTTCTACACACAAATAAAGCAGGAAGGTGTTGTGCTATATGATAGTGGTAAGTTTAAACTTGCCCGTCGCCGTAAACTTAGTTTTGATGAAATAAAGCAACAAGCTGAGGAGTATTTTAATGATAAATATCATAGTGGAGATGTCTTTCTAAAAAATACATTATTCAATTCTGAAATAAAAGAATATAGAGCAGCTTCGTTTATGTTACATCAAGCTTGTGAAAACTATATTTATGCAATCCGCTTAGTCTTTACGTTAGAAAATCCCAAACAACATAACCTATCAAAGCTTCTAAACTCTGTAAAGAAATATTCTAACGAGTTTATCAAAGTTTTCCCTCAAGACACTCCTGAAGAGAAACGACTTTTTGAGCTTATAAAAGCTGCCTATGTAAATGGTCGCTACGATCCTGATTTTGTAGTAACGAAAGAGGATATTGACGCACTTATTCCGAAAGTTGAATTGTTGAGAGATATTACTAAGAGGATTTGTGAAGAGAAGATTGGGGAGTATGGGGAAAAGTAATAAAACTAATAAATAATCTATACTATGAATTATTTACTAAATCATTTGGAACGGAAAATTTCATTTTTGAAGTCATTAAACAGAAAAGCAGAATTAAAACCTCATTTACAGGCCAAACTTGAGTTTTATCTAAATCTATTGCTAGCATACTATTGGAATAAAAATCTTTCATCTTTAGAGCTCGAAGATAAAGAAATTGTCATAAATGAAATTCTACGACCATCCATTGGTAGTATAGTTTCCATAATTAGAAAATTAGATATAGAGAATGAAATTTTCGGGAATAAAAAGGCTAAAAAAATATCTACAGCTTTGGATAAATATCCAGGTGTTAGAAATCAAATAATAGGTCACGGATATTCTTATGAGGATGACATTGACAACTATTTGATCAAATTTGAAGAGCTTATCAGTGCCATAGAAGATTCAGATATTTGGCTCATTAATGAAAATTATAATTTAATATACGTCGATCAAACTGTCAATAATATTAATTATGGTATTAATTATAGATCTGATGGCGAATATATTGCATGGCAATGCCCAGAATTAGTATCTGAGTTTCAAGTTAAAAGTTTATATATTCAAAAGAATGATAACGAATATCATAGAATTAGTCCCTTCATTTATATTAAAGACGAATCTAACTTTTATACCTTTTGTTCAATAGAAGAGAAGTTAACAGGTAGAACTAAATATAATAAACTTATATCTACTGGTACTTACCAACTTGATAATATTGAATTACAATCTTTATTAATCTCTGATGATGGTATAAAAAGGAAAAACTCAAATGGTACTGTTATTAATTCTTTCAAAAATAATTATAACAAATATATTGATGTTGGCATAGCTTCTAAAATACAAAATTTCTTGACGAAGAATAATTCTTCGGTATATGCAACTTTATGGGGACATGGAGGTGTCGGCAAAACAGCATCAATACAGTATGTATCTCAATTATTATGCCAAAGCCAAGAAAAGAAATTTGACTATATTATTTTCTTATCTGCAAAAGACAGATATTACAATTATTACAAGGGGCGTATAGAAAAGATTGATGATAATATTTCTTCTTTGGATCAGATAATACAGTATATAAATTCTATTATATCCAATATTCCATCTTTTGAACTTGAATCGATATTAAACTTTGAAGGTAAAATTTTATTAATTTTTGATGATTTCGAAACGTTTTCGAAAGAGGAAAAAATAAAAATTACTGATTTTATTTCTAGACTAAATATTAATCACCACAAGGTTGTAATTACTACTCGCTCTGCAAATCTTATTACAGGAATTGAAATTCAAACTTCTGAACTAACTCAGGATGAAACTGTACGTTTCTTTTTAGAAGCTCTAAAGAACGAATTTCCTCAATTTAATAGGGAATTGATGGAGAAAGAATTACTTAAAGAAGATTTCAAAGAAAAAATACATGAAATAACTTCAGGCAGACCCTTATTTATATTGCAATTAGCCGTGCTTTTAGTTCAAACAAGTAACTTGAAGGATATTATTCTTAATGATATTAAATCTGGGGTGGAAAATCCAGTTCAGAT
>NZ_DLIY01000036.1:58442-134856 GCF_002483985.1 Dysgonomonas sp. UBA7630 | reverse complement strand
CACTTTTATGGGCAGTGCCCTGCCTTATCTATTTTATTTACATCATCAAAACTTATCAAAGCTCAGGCTTTTTAAATACGCTTATCAAATTAAGAAAAGTCAACCTCTACCATTCAAAGACTTTGTTATTGATAAAGAGGTTTTTAATACTCAAAAAATATTAACTTCGGAACTAAAAAAAATAAGACATTCGAGCGTCATCATCAGTCATGATATATTCTCGTCTATTATTAGAGAAATCAATTATTTCTACAATCTCAATTTACTAGATGAACATGATTTAATCTCTTTAAAAGATGAATTAAACGATTTGTTAAACGAATTATATACATATACTGTATCAGGACAATACGCAAACGAAGCAGACCTATTTCTTTATTTATCGAATGTAGATATTGAATCATCGTATATATTACTTGAAGGTAATGGTATCTCTATGGCACATCTCGCTATTTATGGAATCAGTGGTATGAATTCTCAGAATAAAAATATTAGAAATGTTCATAATGAATGGATTGAATCATTAAAAAGATACTCTACCCTTATTACTTTTGGCGGAGAAATTCAAAGACATAATTTTTTTAAGGAACAAAAAAATATTATTAATACTATACATCCTTAATTCTACATTTTGTATATACAAAACACGAAAAGAAAATCAGATACAATTTAAAATTGACAGCATACACCTTGCACAGTATTTATAAATAATAGTGTAAGGTGTTTTTCATTTACACATATCAATACTCAGTAACCTCCATCCAGTTAACCAACTAACATATAACAATTAACTCTAAAAAAATAGTAGAAAAGCCTCTAAAATAATTAGAAGTAATTTGACTTTGTGACATTTTTTCTTCAGCAAAATAAGTTTTCACGTTGAACTATTTATAAAATAAATTAAAATACATATATGTATTAAAGAATCATAAAATGCATTTACATATTAATTAAATAAATAAAACAACAATTTTTGCATTTTAACTATTTCAATATATCACATTATACTATAATAATATAAAAATACATGGAAATTAGAAACTAAAAACTGCAATATTCTACAAAAATGCACATATAATAAAGTTATATAAATAGATATTTGTACAAAGCAAAATAACATAAACAGCCTTTTAATTATTTAATTTTCAATAAAGATTTTCTAAATTTTATGAAATACAAATGAATATTGGCTACATATAATAGAATAAAAGATTACAAATATGCGCAAATTTTATATTAAACACGGTTTAGAGACAAACTGTAGGGATAAATGTTGCTATAACAGTAAAGAAATAGAGTTAATTGGTTTTATTTTTTATAAAATTACAGGAAATGCCTTTCAAGTTTATTAACAAAACACTGGTCATTATATATCTCAAGAAAATGAATATTTATCAACAATTAAGAAGTGCCTGTTTAGCCTTTTTGATTTTTTTTAGCTTTTCTACTGTTGTAAAAAGTCAGGAAATAGCTATAAAAACAAATCTAGCTTATTGGGCAACCACAACGCCTAACTTAGGGCTAGAAGTTGGTTTAAGTAAAAAGAGTACGCTAGAAATTGGCGGAGGATTAAATGTATTCTCTTTTTCCGATAATAAGAATTTTAAGCATTGGCTTGTTCAACCCGAATACCGTTGGTGGTTTTGTGAATCATTTAACGGACATTTCTTAGGAATACATGCACATGCTTCTCAATTCAATGTGGGAGGCTGGGATATTCCTATCGGACGTTTAGATGTACTTAAAGATAAAAGGTATGAAGGTTATCTATACGGAGGCGGTATAAGTTATGGTTATCAATGGGTAATCAGTAACCGTTGGAATTTTGAATTCAATATCGGAGCCGGTTATGCTCGTATTCATTATGATGAGTATCCATGCGAAGAATGCGGTACAAAGTTAGATGAAGGAAATTATAATTATTGGGGAGTAACCAAGCTAGGCCTATCTTTTATTTATTTCTTAAAATAAAGATTCATGAAAAGAACAATAATCTTAAAAATATATTTGTTTGTATCGTTAGCAGGATTTATAATACCTGTACACTCACAAGCGCAATCCGAGCAAGTTAAAGTATCTGGAGAGCACTTTATTAAACAAGATAATAAAGTTGCCATTAAAATGGATGTCATTCTGGATGAAATACATGTAAATAGAAATGACATGGTTATTTTAACTCCAATACTTAAGTCTAATCAAAACAAACTGGATAGTCTAAGCCTCCCTCCTGTCGTTGTAACAGGGAGCTTACGAAATAAAATATTGAATCGTAACAGCACATTTGGAAAAGATCTTCCTTTTAGTACTGAGCCTAATGCTATAATAAAAAGAAATAACAACACAGCTCAATCCGTAGATTATAATGTATCTGTACCTTACAGAGCATGGATGGACGATGCTTCCATATCTATGTTGAGAACAACCTCTGGTTGTGCAAATTGTTATACCGTATCAGACGATCAGCTAATAGCGCAAAACATACTACCAAAAAGAGATCTAGCATCTTATCAACTCTCATTTATTGTGCCTGAAGTAGAGGTAAAAGCTCGAAAAGACCGACATACTGCAACATTTAATTATATTGTCGATCGTTATGAGCTACTTCGTGATTTCGGAAACAATCAGAGTGAGTTCGATCAAGTAGACAAAGTTATTGGCGAAATACAAAACAATAATGATCTACAGATAACCGAATTTAGTATCGCAGGATACGCTTCTCCCGAAGGCGGATTTGAGCATAACAAAGTACTATCAGAAAACAGGGCTAATTCTTTTGCCGACTATCTTGTTACAAAATTTGGTATCACCCGCAATAAATTTACTGTAGAGGGCTTTGGTGAAGATTGGGCTGGGTTGAAAAATGCTGTTTCTACATCTAATTTATCTAATAAACAAGCTATTTTAGATATAATAGACAAGACCTCGAACCCTGATGCTCGCGATGCAAAATTAAAGAGGTTATCGAATGGAGAAACCTACCGTACATTATTGAACGAATATTATCCTCCATTACGCCGTACAGAATATGCTATTGCTTATGTTGTTCGTCCATTTAATGTTGAAGAAGCCAGACAGATTATTAAAACGAACCCAAAACTACTTAGTTTGAATGAAATGTATCTGGTAGCCCATAGCTATCCAACTAGCAGCAAAGAATTTAGAGAAGTGTTTGATATTGCAGTAAGATTGTATCCTGAAAGTGATATCGCTATAATGAACTCTGCCGCTGCAGATATTGAAGGTAAAAATTTAGATGCTGCAATTGACCGTCTAAATAAAATAGAACGTAATCCTAAAGCTTGGAATAACCTTGGTGTAGCCTATATATTAAAAGGAAATACAGAGAAAGCTTTAGATTATTTTGCGAAAGCAGCCGATAGTGGCAGCGTCGATGGAAAGAAAAATCTTGAAACACTACAAAAAGCAATCAATATAAAATAAATATAAGCAAAATATTTAATTGTAAAATTTCAGAAAGTAAAACATGACGTAATAATTTAAAAAGAATGAAAAAAACAAAACTATTCTTAATAGCTGTACTAGTCCTAGGGCTTGCTTTTACAGCCTGTAGCGATGATAATAATTTAAATTCACCTACTGAACAAGAGGCTACTACAAATGTTAGTATCACTCTTAGTATGTCTTCGAACACAAGAAAAAGCTTACCAGACGACTATCATTTGATTGGAGAATGGGCGGGAAGAGATGACATTACCAAAGTTGCTATTTATCTTATTGACGGTGCTTCCGTAACTGCTCAATCTTTTAATGTAGGAACGGATTATAAAAAAGAAGTAATAAGTGGACAGGTGACTCTAGTTCCTCAAGAATCGGCTGCCATTAAAACAACTGCGGGAGTTAAAAAGGTTTATGTATTAATAAATGGAACAACAGAGGTTGAAAATGCTTTGGCTAAAACACCTGTTGCTGAATTCGAGAATGCATATGCTCAAGCTGCTTTGTATATAGCTAATTCGGGTACAAGTACAACTGTAAGTACTTCTGCCGAAAAATTAGCTATAAAAAATGGAACAACAGACGAAAAAATCTTAATGACTTGTGTTGAACCTAAAACAATTGATGTCGTTAATAATGTCTCTGCTGCTGAAACTACTGCTGCTGCATCTCCTAAAAACCGTGTTAGTCTAGTTGTAGAAAGAACTGTTGGACGTGTTATGGTATCCACTGAAGGACTAACTTATGATGTTCCTGCAGGAAACGGTTCTACTATCTTAGGTACAATTTCTGAAATCAAATGGGTATTGGCTCAAGGAGAAAGCTCTCTTTATCTCCAACGTAAAGCTGATTTCGCAACACCTAATTTTGGATGGGTACCAACTACCGATGCTCAATATTGGGGTACCGAAATTACAGGTTCCAGTTCGAAATATGATTACTCAGGTTTATTCGAAGAATATGATCCAACAACTCAGTTTGGAGGAACTAGTGTTGCTACTATGAGTGACTTGACTATGCAACAAATCCATCATCAGCTATAACTGATGAATTAGAAGCTAGCTTATCCGGTAAATTTATCCTGCCAAACACTCACGCCTATGGAGCCGGAAATGAATCCGGTTACAAGAAGGGTAACACTGCATATGTTCTTATCAGAGCTAAATTCACTCCTTCTGCTGCGGCTTTTGCTGACGGAGAAACTTATACAGCAGGTGATGACTTCTTCGTAGGAGCGAATGGTAAATTTTATGTGAGCGCTGCGAATGCAGTAACACCAAGCAAAGGTGGTGTAACCGGACAAACTGTAGCAAGATACGTAAAAGGTAAAGTATTGTATTATGCATGGGTTAATCCTGATAATATTCCTACATGGTATAATTCTCCGGTTGTAAGAAATAATGTATATCATATTCATATTACAGGATTTAAAAATTTAGGAACGAACTGGAATCCATTGTTCCCTGAAGATCCGAATAATCCAAAAGGAGAACCGGTAGATCCATCAAATCCGAATGGTCCTAAAAAACCATTGAATCCCGATCCTAGGCCAAACGTACCTGGTGTAGAGGAACCGGAAAATCCAGTAGATCCAACAGATCCGTTGACTACTCCTGAAACATGGATGAGTGTAGATGTTACAGTATTACCTTGGCAACTTCATTCTTACAGTATTGATCTGGGAATCTGATTTATAGAAAATTTATAATTCTAATTATATCTGGGGGAAGTAAGGATTCCTTTTTCCCCCAGTCTTTTAAAACATCAATTATATACAAAATGCAACAAATGAAGAATTTGCGAATTAAGATATTGATGACCGCGTTAACTTTAAGCGCAATTTTTTGGGGGTGTGATTCTCTTATTTATGACGACTTAGAAGACTGTCCCCAAGGTGTATACGTGAAGTTTTTTTCAATGACACCTTGTGCTGTAGATTCAACGTTCATAGGTGAAGCATCATCACTCACAGTGTTTGCGTTTGATGAAGAGGGTAAACTTGTAACTTCAGTGAGCAAGCAGAATGTAACTCTTAACCGCGATTTTGAAGTGCTTGTTCCTGTTTCGAACGGAAACTTCTCATTTATTGCATGGACAGGAGTAAACGAAAACTTTACAAGAAGCTCTTTCTCTTCAGGCATTACAACAAAAAAAGATGTAATGTTAGCTATTAAGTCATCAGAAAGTAGAGCCGCTAGTTTAGGCAATACTGAACGCATTTGGCAAGGTGAAAGCCCAACGGTATTTTTGCCCGATCCTGAAAAAAGTGGATCACTATATAAGCATACTAAAATCAATTTGCGCGAGTTAACCAATCGTGTTAAAGTGATTGTCGAATTTGATTCAACAATCACAGAGTTAAAGCCTCAAGATTTAGCTGTGGCTGTATCATCGGCTAATGGAACTATAAATATAGATGGTTCTATGCCATATAATTCACCTGTAATATATTATCCTCAACAAAATACTGTTTACACAGATAATAGTGTAACATGGAATTTCTCTATGTTAGAGCTTGTTACCGGATATCATAATAATTTGACTATCAATTATCCCAAAACAGGCCAGCAAGTATTTAACGGAGACCTTATAGGTAGTATTTTGATGAATACTATTAATGGAGGAATTAATTTGAATTGTGAAAACGATTTTACAATAAAATTTGTACTTAAAGATTACTGTGCAGAGTGCGGGACAAATTTCAGTTGCGCAATCTATGTAAACAACTGGCTTGTACATAGCTATAGCACAGATTTATAATTATAAAGCATTCTTTGCTTTAATAATCTATATGATTATGACAAGATTATACTTAATATATATATCACTTTTAGGATTTTCATTATCATTTGCAGGTTGTGATTCTCTAATTTATGATGATCAAAAGAACCCGCAATCCGAGCCGGTAGTTTATCTCTCGGTAACTAAAGCCCAGGCAGAAGGATTAGAGACTTTGAATGCAGATGATGTAGAGTATGAAGACCGGGTTCATGACTTGGCTATGCTGGTCTTCGATTCATCTAGCGGTACAAAGGTGGGTGAATACTTTGATGAAAATATTCCTATTTCAGAAAAAGACAAGTCTTTTATTGTACAACTGAATCCGGGGCCCGGGCAACGTGATTTTTATTTTGTAGCTAATATGCCCATAGCAGCCTTAAAAAGCATAACCACACGGTCTGCTATGGAATCATATATGAATACCTTTAGAGATTTAGACACAGACTTATATCTAAATGCTACTGAAACAAAAGGGTTCCCAATGTCTCGAATATACAAGAATCAGACCATTACTCAAGGCGGAAATATTTACTCACCCCTACCCTTTCGTCCTAATGGCGAAGACAGAGTAAAACTTATTCGAGTACTAGCAAGACTAGAGGTAAAAATAGACGGTTCTACAACTAATTTGGGCGTAAAAAGTATATATTATAAAAATGCTTACCGACAATTTAGTCTACAGTCTCCGTTAACACCAGTCGCACCGATTTATTACGAAGATAAACCTTTAAAAAAGGTGGATAACTCGTTTATATATTACATACCGGAGGCTCTGATGTCAGCTCCTAGCTGGTCGGCAAGTTCTCATAAGCCTGTCAATTACTTTGTTATTGAAACATTAAACGGTACGTTATACGAAATTCCGATCATAACATATGACGGTACCATAGCTGAGAGCGATTATTTGTCTTTTGCCACAGGAAATCAAACAGAAAAACCAGATTATAACATTTACCGTAACCATCATTATTTTTTTAGTATAAAAAAATTACAAACAATAGAGATCATTTATAGTATAGATCCATGGAAGATCAAGCAGAGCGCAACTTATATGGGATATGGCTACAATGTAGGAATTGATGAGGACGGAAAAATAACAATAAGCAATACGATAGAAGCTTGTGCTCCGCATGACATTGTGCTGAAGACAGTCGCACCGTTCAAATTTTCGGATGATACGACCGAAAAATCGTTTAATAATTTTGATCCTACGGCATCTGTAGGATATACCCTAAGCACTATTCCTAGCGTAGGAGACGGATCGTACCTTCAGGTATATTACAACGATGCATTGGTAAAAACTTTTAGCAAATAAGAGATAAAGACTATGAAAAAAATAATATATGTAACATTCTTTCTGAGCCTTTTCTTTGTTGCTTGTTCAAGTGAAGAGCCCTCTGTTCCCGGCTTCAATAACAACAATATAGAATTGTCATTAAATGTAAATAATTACATTAAAAATATAACGAAAGCCGAAAGTGATGGAACGGAAGAAGAGCAGACTGTAAATGACTTATATGTCTTTCTTTTCCCTACTACAGGTTCTCAGACCTTAATTAAATATTATATTTCAGGAGTAACATTTACCGGAGGCTCTTGGAATAGTAGCACTAAGAAAGTCTCATTGAATCTTACACAGGCTGAAGCTGGTAATAGAAATGTATACATAATAGCAAATTGCTCTACAATTAAAACAAACCTTGATGGAGTATCAGTGATAGAAGACCTACAGGCTATTTGGCAAACAGTAAATAACCCATGGTCTGCGAACATTACAACCCCATTGTTAATGTCCGGAAATAAGACTCATGATTTCAATACGAACTATCAACTTAATAATGTATCATTAGTTAGGGCCCTAGCAAAAGTTCAACTGAATGTAAAACTTTCTGCGCAACATTATAGTACTCCTGTAGTAGACAGCAAAGCTCAATATAGTTACAAATACATTGATTTCGATAAAAATACGTATGTATTTAAACCATCTACAAAAACAGATAATCTCGCAAGTTCTAACGACTGGACAGCTTGGAGTGCAACGGGCTCAGTTTCATCCTATACATTAGATCAAGGAAATGTTACAAACTTGACATTAACCACTTATATAAATGAAAGAGATAATGCAAGTAGTGCCATAGAGATAAAATTACCATATCAGGCTACGGGTCCATTACCTCCTCCTGAATTTGGTGATGAAACATACAAATTATTACTGCCATCGAAGATTGAGCGTAATCACTGGTATGTATATGATGTGGAAATTTAAAAATTAATACAAAGGTTTGCAATATAGCCACAAAAGTAAATTAATGATAGATTGGTTAAAAGCTGAATATAAAATATCAGGGACACGATCCAATAAATCTGTTAATTATTTGAATTATGAATAAAAAATACCATACTCAGGTTTATCCGAATCAAAGTTTGAAAGTTGAAAGATACTTTTTTACTCATCATAAAAGATCAAACCTTTATTTATTATTTCTATTATTGTTTTTTACAATATCTGTATCATATATTCATGCTGAAGGTTCTGGTAACTGGAAAGGCTCTGCAACAGTAAGTCGTCTAAGTTCGTTGTATGTTCCCGGAAATACTGCAGGAAATACAGGCTACGATACTCGCGGAAGCATGATGAGGCCTAGTGCAACCACGAATTATGATACGAATCACCGCTTCTATGTTTATGTAAAAGCGGGTGAAACTGTTTACTTTAGCTTTAGGAGTTCGACCAGCAGCAATTTTACTTGGTATTATGATAACTCATCGACAGGATATAATACATTTTTCCCTTCAGGACTTTCAGGTTCAGGACAAACGGCAGTTACCACAGCTAATAGTAATTTACAAGGAAGAACAAGTACTAATACAAGTCTGACACAGGCTCAAGCTTTTGCCGGACCCTCTGCTTTAACGTCGGGAGGCTATCCTACCACGGGAACCGCAAGTGCTACCAATACGAACGCGGGTGGTCAGTTTACAAACAATACCGGTCAGGATAGAGCTTTTTGGGTAGAAATGGCTAGTCCGGGTAACAATGGTTGGGAAATTACCGATTGGGATGTTACGGTCGCCTTCGGAACGACCAAGCGTCCAGGCCGTGTATACTGTAGGTATTGGAGTATTTATAGTGGCCTTCCTAGTACAGCCGGTCAAACAAATACGACTTCTTTCCACGACGATTTTGGATTCTATGTCCCTGTAGATAACACATATTCTGCACAAACAGACGATTATTATATTAAATATGTCAATTTTGGCAAGTCTAATGCGGGTTATGTTGTATTTTTTGCTAATGACTCCGGACCACTAAACGAGAAATTAGCGAATGGAGACCCCAATATTGAAGAAAACCGCAAATCTATTAAAGGAACATCCAATCGCTACCAGTATCCTTTATTTGTTGCAGAACCGGATGAATCTATTTGGAAAACTTCACGAGGTCCGGTTGCAAGTACAGACGTAAGATTTGGAAGAAAAGCAGATGCGACAGGTGGAGAAGCATATTTTATCGTATATGTGGATACTCCCGGAATTCTGGATATCCTAGTAGACATTGATGGCTCAGGAAGTTACTCTGCTGGTGATGTTCGCCTTTTCAGATACTTCAATGATGCAGGAACCTATGATGTGTATTGGGATGGGAAAGATGATAATGGCAACATTGTTCCGGCAGGGACTGTTATTAAGCTATTCACATCAGCGAATTTCTTCCCGGTCCATTTCCCTGTCTACGATATGGAACAAAGTCTTGGGATAACAATGAAAAACATCAGGCCGGTAGATATGAATAAGGCCACGGTTAAACTGTATTGGGATCATAGTAAGGTTTACACAGGAGGTCCCGGTAATAGAAATACCAATTGGTTTACAGTTCCAGCTAATCAATCCGGCACTTTTGCCAATAATAATGTACAATCTCCGGCTATAAATACTACGGGGGCTGATAGCCCTGCTAATATCTGGTGGGCTAATGGAAATAATGGTATTGGGAATGAAAATACATTTAATGTCTATGCAGGGTCATGGATGGAAACGATGGAGTTGAATTTTACATTCAACTGGGATAAGTCTGATATAGAAGTTATCAAAACAGTCAGCAACTCTACGCCGGCCATAGGAAGTGAGGTTACTTTCACGATCAAAGTAGCCAACAAAGGTATGATGTATTCTCAGAATATAATGGTAAGCGACCCACTACCTCCGGGATATGAATATATAAGCCATACAGCATCTATGGGTTCAACAGTTACGCCTTCACCTATCGGAAGTAATGATCCTGAAGTATGGACTGAAAAGCAAACGGTGTATGATCCAATTATTGGAATGTGGGATGTATATGATATACCATATGATGCACTTGATTTAAGCAAAAACGAAAGGACATTAACGATAAAAGCAAGGGTACTAAAAGCAGGGTTATATAATAATACAGCAGAAGGATATCCAGAGACAATAGAGTCAGATCCGGATCTAAGCAATAACATTTCAACAGTTATGGTAAATCCGACGAATACAACTAATGCTGTTAATGATATCAACGTAACTCAAGAAAATAAATCAATCAGCGGAAATGTATTGACCAATGACTTCGATTTGGAAGGACATATTCAAACTGTTACTTCTACAGGTTCTTTCACAACAGACAACGGCGGAACGATTGTAATAAATGCAAATGGCACTTATACATATACTCCTGCTAATGATTTTATCGGAACCGAATCTTTTACTTATACTGTATGTGATGATGTTCCTGCACCACTTAAAGCTTGTGCAACAGCAACAATTACAATCAATGTTATTCCAGAACGAGACCCATCCATTAATAACAATGTTGTAGCAAATGATGACACAGGGGTTACCGAGCAAGACAAGCCTGTATCGGGAAATCTTTTAACGAATGATTTTGACCCTGACGGAGATAACCTAATTATAAATACAACCCCAACAACTCCTCCTTCACATGGTACAGTTACAATATCATCAGACGGAACATACATCTATACTCCAGAATCAGGATTTAAAGGTGTAGATACTTTTGTATATGAAGTATGTGATGATGGTGACCCTGCAACATGCGACAGAGCAACAGTAACAATTACTGTATTACCAAAAAGTGATAAGACAAATCATACCTATGCAAATGATGATGCATATTATAGTGAAGTAAATAAAACAGTAAATGGAAACGTATTACTGAATGATTTTGATCCCGAAGGCGATAACCAGATAGTAAACACTACTCCGGTTAATGCTCCGGCTCATGGATCTTTAGTTCTAAATATTGATGGTACGTTTATTTATACTCCAAATAATGGATTTACAGGAACAGACAGTTTCGTATACGAAGTATGCGATAATGGTACTCCTGTAGCTTGTGACAAAGCGACTGTATACATTCACGTAAATCCTGAGCCAGTATCTCCAAATACAACTTATGCAATTGATGATATTAACATAACGTATAAGAATACATCTGTTGGTGGTAATGTATTGACCAATGACTTTGATCCCGAAGGGAACTCACAGACTGTGACCAATAATGGATCAATAACTACTACTAAAGGTGGAACCGTTATACTAAATGCTGATGGAAGTTATTTGTATACTCCAAAGAATGATTTCGTAGGAGAAGATAGTTTTACATATACAGTGTGTGACAATGGTGTTCCTCAAGCATGTGACCAAGCGACAGTAACAATCAAAGTAATTCAAAAAGCAGACCCAACAATAAATAATAACATCATAGCGAATGACGACGAAGCCGTTACCAGAAAAAACAGAAGTGTTTCGGGCAATGTACTAACCAATGATTTTGATCCCGATGGAGATAATATGACTGTTAATACAACGCTGATAACTTCTCCGAATAATGGTTCGGTTACAATAGCAGAAGACGGAACATATACATATACTCCTAATACCGACTTTGTAGGTCAAGACTCTTTCGTTTATGAAGTATGTGATGATGGTGATCCTGTAACTTGTGATCAGGCTACAGTGACTATAACAGTAATATTAGACCAAAGTGGTCAAGTGAATTATACTTTTGCACGCGACGATGTTTTCTACATTGATGGTAAAAAAACATTAAACGGTAATGTTTTGGATAATGATTTTGATCCCGAAGGGAATCAACAAATAGTAAATACAACTCCTGTCAGCAGCACTTCCAATGGTACACTTACATTGAATGCAAACGGAACGTTTTCTTATGTTGCCAATGACGGGTTTAAGGGTACGGATAGTTTTATATATGAAATATGCGATACTGGAACACCTCAGGCATGTGACCGTGCAACTGTTTATATTGTAGTAAATATACGTAATTATTGGTATGGAACAGTTGATACAGATTGGGCAAAAGAAAATAACTGGACAGCCAACTATGTTCCTGTGTCGGGTGAAAACATTGAATTTGCAACAGTTGCCAACAACGGATCTTCAGGAAGTGGAAACGGTGCGGGTGCAGCTGTAAATGATCTGTATTTAGACAAAGACCGAATTATTGGCGATCTTATCAACAACTCGGATATGAATCTCGTAGTAACGACTCAAAATCAATTGACAATAAACGGAACAGTCAATGACAGTAACTTTGATAAAGGAACTATCATCGTTAAAACATCTCCGGATGAAGCTACAGGCACACTTATTTTTACTAATCCTGCAACGAACTTAGCTGTAAATGCAACTGTCGAGTTCTATAACAAGGCATACGAATGTACAACTTGCGGATACTATAAGAGACAGTGGCAATATTTCGGGATACCTGTTAATAGCTCTGAATTTCCTTCTACCGGAGTAGAAACTGTAAACCAATGGGTAGAGCCTTACAGCGGAGATAAATGGCGTCCTGCACCATATAGCCCGGATACTCAATTAAAAGCATTCAAGGGTTATGAAATGACAAATAGTGCGACTTCTTTACCTGACAAAATATATAATTTCACAGGTACACTAAATGTAGGTGATGCGATTGTGCCATTAACAAAAACATCGAATGTAAATTATTCTGGTATGAATCTGATCGGTAACTCATATACAGCAGCAATCCCGATCTCAACAGATGCAATTACTTTTGGTACCGGACTATTGGAAGAAGAAACTGTATACTTATTCAATACAGGAACTCGTGACCAATGGCGTAAGCTAAATGGATCTACTGCTACCGGTATTAGCGGAGGACAATATCAAGCTGTACCATTCAGCTTGGCTGGTCAGGCAACTTTACCTGATAGGATCTTATCGATGCATACATTCATGCTGAATGCTAAAACATCCGGTTCGATAACTTTGAAATATGCTAAATTAGGAAAGAACGAATTGATTAATCAATCAGCTTGGCGTTCATTAAAAAGTAGCGATAGCGAAGCTTATCCTCATATTATTATGGATGTAATAGGTGATTCATCGGCCGACCGCGTATGGTTGTTCGAAAATCCGGCAACTACAAGCGGATTTGATAATGGTTGGGATGGATACAAGTTACTAGAAAATGGTTTGACTCAGGTTTACGTATCAGGTACAAATAAAGAGAAGTTTCAAATAGCAACAGTACCACAAATAGCAGGTACAGCTTTTGATGTAAAAACTTCAATAAATGAAAATTATACATTAAACCTATCTGTTACTCCGGATATAGAAAATCGTAAACTATACCTTCGAGATTTAACAACAGGACACATCTATCCTATTGTTAATAATGGAGAATATGCGATTAATGGAAAAAGTAGTTTAGATAAAAATCGCTTCGATATTGTTTCCAGCAGCTCTGTACTAACTGACGATGATGAAGGTTCAGCATTAATCAATATTACAGTAAATAACAATGTTATCGTAGTAACCAATATGTCTGAAGTAGATTGTCTGGCTATTGTATATGATCTGAACGGTAAAAAAATATTTAGTAAAAACGTTAAGAAGTATAGCTCTGAAAGCTTCACAGACGGTTACTTTATTCAAAACAGCGTTTATATAGTTAAAGTAGCAGATAATAAACAGACAGTAAAAAAGACTAGCAGGATATTTATGAAATAAAAGCCAGAGCAATAATTCTAATTAAAACGGAAAATATAGAAAGAGACATTCTTAAAATATACTATCAACCAAGATAGTAGTGTAGTTTTGTAAAAGTTTTTGGGAACCTGTGAGTCGTGAGATTCGTAGGTTCTATTTTTATTATAAATAATTAGAGATTTAGTACTAGCAATATTTGACGTCTACTTACAAGGTAATTCATCGAATATTTTGTAATATACAATAAGCTCCAATCATTTATTACAAATGATAGAGAAGCTAAACAAAAGAAACTTGGAAAAATCAGTATTTGTATAGTCTACAAAGAAGAAAGAATAGATATTAATTAGGTGCCTTAGAATACAAGTATGCAGCTATAAACATAAATACAATATTCGGTATCCATACAGCTAGCATTGGGGGCATTGTACCTGAAACAGCAAAAGAGGAGCTTACCGTCTGAAACATGATATAAGTCACACTCAACCCTAATCCGATTCCAATATTAAGCCCCATTCCGCCCTTCATTTTCCGAGCAGATAAGGATGCGCCTATTATGGTGAGTATAAATGCTGAAAATACTGATGCAAATCGCTTATGGAATTCTATCTCGAATTGAGTAATACTTACCCCCCCGACATTTGCCAATCCCTTTTCCTTCTGTCGTTGTATATACGAATACAGCTTGGGTGTTGACATTTGCTCAAAATCATTTACCGACACAAGAAAATCACTCGGTATAACATTCAATGTGGTATCTATTCGAGTCCCGGTTGTGATTTTCTCTTTCATACCATGAAATTCGCGTATAGAATAATTATTAAGAACCCAGTGATATGCTGTATCATATTCTATTCTGCTTGCAACCAGTCTCGATTTTAGTTCCTTGCCTTCAAATTTATCTAAAGAAAGATTATATCCTAGTCGTGTTTTATTATCAAAACGTTCGATATAAAGAATAACTCCTTTATCTACCTGCATTTGTATACGACTTGCATAATCGACACTTTTATCTTTTATATATTTGTTCTGAAATTTTATACGCGTTTCGTTGGCTGGTGGAATTATGAAACTACTTAAAATGAATGATCCTACTGCGATAATACCCGCTGAAATCATATAGNNATATAGGGTTTCATCAATCGCTTGAAACTCATCCCATTTGATAACATTGCTATAACCTCAGAATTATCAGCAAGTTTGGACGTAAAAAATATTACCGCAATAAACACAAATAATGCACTGAAGAGATTAGTGTAATACGGTACAAAATTCATGTAGTAGTCGAATATGATCGCTTTTAAGGGAGCATTATTACTTAAAAACTTATCAAGTCGTTCGTTTATATCAAACACTACGGATATAGAAATAATAAGAATAATTGAGAATATGTATGTTCCCAAAAATTTCTTTATTATGTACTTATCAAGTATTGATAGTATTTTCATTCTATTCAGTTAATCACAAACGTCTTGAAACATTCTCAATCATCATTCTTTTCCAGCTCAAAAAATCACCTGCTATTATATGCTGACGGGCTTCTTTGACAAGCCATAAATAAAAAGCCAGATTATGTATAGAAGCGATCTGTAATGCTAGAATTTCATTCGTTATAAATAAGTGACGAAGATATGCTTTTGTGTACAAAGTATCAACAAATGAAGCTCCATTTTCTTCTATTGCAGAAAAATCTTTAGCCCATTTCTGATTCCGCATATTCATAATCCCATTGTGAGTAAATAATTGTCCGTTACGTCCATTACGTGTGGGCATTATACAGTCAAACATATCTACTCCACGTTCTATCGCTTCGAGAATATTGGCCGGTGTACCTACACCCATCAGATAACGAGGTTTATCCTTTGGTAAAATCTCATTTACAACCTCTATCATTTCGTACATCTTCTCTGTAGGCTCTCCAACAGCTAACCCTCCAATAGCATTCCCGTCCGCACCTTTAGATGCTACATTCTCTGCAGCTCGTCTGCGTAAATCAGGATATACACATCCCTGTACAATAGGAAATAATGCTTGTTTATAACCGTACTCACATTCGGTTTCATTAAAACGTTTTATGCATCTATCAAGCCATCGTTCTGTGAGGTCTAGCGATTTTTTTGCATAAGTATAATCTGCATCGCCAGGTGTACATTCATCGAATGCCATCATTATATCAGCTCCGATAGTACGCTCTATATCCATTACGTATTCAGGAGTAAATACATGTTTAGAGCCATCGATATGAGAGCGAAAAATAGCACCTTCTTCAGTAAGCTTTCTATTATGAGCCAAAGAAAAAACCTGAAATCCCCCACTATCGGTCAAAATAGGCTTATTCCAACTATTAAATTTATGTAAACCTACTGCTTGTTGTAAAATGTCTAACCCCGGACGTAAATACAGATGGTATGTATTTCCTAATATTATTTGTGCCTGTATATCATTTTCGAGTTCAGTCATATGGACGGCCTTTACAGCACCTTGCGTCCCCACGGGCATGAATATAGGAGTCTCTATTTGTCCATGATCTGTCGTTATCAACCCTGCGCGAGCACTAGACTGATCATCGGTGTATTGAAGTTCAAAATCCATTCTATTTTTTTATTCAAATCTGAGATGTTCTGGCTTGTTCTGTATCTTCAGATTCTTCATCTTGAGCCAGATCTTTGAGTTGCACTAAAACTATCGAAGCCTTATTTTTCTTTACTACAGTAAACTGATAGTCCTCGGCTTCAAGCTTGTCGTGAGTATTAGGAATACGACCAAACTTATCTATTAAATAGCCGGCCAAGGTATCATATTGCTTATCCTTGTCGATAGGATGTGGTAGTTCGTCATTAATATCTGAGATGGCAGCTGTGGCAATTACAGAATATGTATTATCTCCGGTTTGTTCTACAAAAGGAATTTCATTGTCATACTCATCTTGAATCTCACCTACCAATTCTTCGAGAATATCTTCCATCGTAATAACCCCCTCTACTCCACCATATTCGTTAAGCACCATTGCTATTTGCTGATGCTTTACTTGAAATTCTTTCAGTAATTGACCAATCCTTTTGGTCTCTGGGGTAAATGAAACAGGACGAATAATAGAACGTATATCTACAGTTCCATTTATCCGCATTTTTTTCAAAATATCCTTTAGATGAACAACACCAATCGTATTATCTATATTATCTTCATAACATGGAATACGGGAATAACCTTCTTCTATTACAAATTCGAGGGTTTTCTCATCATAATCGTTAGCATCAATAGCTACAACTTGAGTGCGAGGAACCATTATCTGACGTGCTGTCCGTTCTGAAAAATCAAATGCATTTTGAATAATATCAAATTCGGCACTATCTACATTTCCGCTTTCCTTAGCTTGATCAACAAGATAGCGCAACTCGTCACTACTATATACTTCTTGCTCCGAAACAGTATGTAACCCAACTAGCTTGAGTATAAAATTGGCAATACCATTTAACATCCAGATAAATGGGCGACACAGCCAATAAAAAGCATGCAAAGGATATGCTACAGCCAATGTTGTCTGTTCCGAACGCTGTATTGCCAACGATTTAGGAGCTAATTCGCCTAAAACAATGTGGAGTATAGTAATAATAACAAATGCCGTAATAAGAGAAATAGTAGAAAGAATATTCGGAGCAAGTTCCAATCCGAATAGCCCTATTAATTCTTTTATTATTTTAGATACGACAGGCTCACCAATCCACCCTAAAGCCAAGCTGGCAATAGTAATACCAAACTGAGTAGCTGCAAGATATGCATCAAGGTGTGAAACTATACGCTTTGACAGGATTGCAGTACGACTACCTGCCTGAGCTTTCAGTTCCAGTTGAGAAGATCTTACTTTGACAATTGCAAATTCGGCTGCAACAAAAAAACCATTAAGAAAAACAAATAAAAGTGTAATTAGTATCGATATGACAATGTCCATATTTTTATATGAATGGTAATAGCTACAAAGATAATATAAATGTATATTTGTTTAACAAAAACGAATAAATCAATATCAATTAGTATTAATAAATTGTTGGAAATATATCATCTATTGATAGGTAAAACTTCAATCCAATAATCATCGGGGTCGTTTATAAAATAAAGTCCCATACTATGATTTTCGTAACAAACACACCCCATCTCTTTATGATATTCTCTAATTTTATCATAATCACCATCGACTCTTATACACAAGTGGCTTTCATTTTCTCCCAATTCATAAGCTTGAGAATGGTCTCTCAGCCATGTTAATTCTAAAGAAAAAGGGCTAACACCATCTCCCAAATATACAAGAGTAAAAGATCCGTCTGAAGCCTCTTTACGCCTTATCTCGTTCAAGCCCAATGCTTTTTTATAAAAACTGATGCTTTTATCCAAATCTGTTACATTTATATTGAAATGATCAAATCTTCCTTTTATTTCCATAATTCTTTTTCTTTTAATAAGAATACAAATATAATATGAATAAAATAAACGGTTGACTTTATCTCTTGTCTTTTGATAATCTTTTACATGTAGATTATTATAAAGATTTGATTTACATACCTCTAATTTATTTAAGCACTAAAAAAATGAAAACTTTTGAAATAAAGTCTTTTTCTTTTTATAAAAAGTACTATNNAGCTCAGTTGGTAGAGCACAACCTTGCCAAGGTTGGGGTCGCGAGTTCGAATCTCGTCTTCCGCTCCAATATGCGGGTGTAACTCAATGGTAGAGTGCTAGCCTTCCAAGCTAGTTACGAGGGTTCGATTCCCTTCACCCGCTCCATTTTGCGTTTTTAGCTCAGCTGGATAGAGCAACAGCCTTCTAAGCTGTGGGTCAAGCGTTCGAATCGCTTCGGGATCACAATACAGCAATTATAAATAGCTATATATCACAAGATGTATAGCTGTTTTTTTAGAAGACTATAGTGAGTATATACCAGAGATTTATTACAACATTTTATTGCAAACTTTTACGCTTGATTTATTAAACTATCTACATAGCACAAGCGATACTATATATTGAAGACATAAATAACAAGAGAAAAAGAGATGAGACATGTTCACAAACAACAAACCAAATTTATTTTGCATCATTAAATAGATCTGTTACAGAAGACATCAACAGTCTAATTATAAATAAGATAAGAATAAACAAAAAAAATATCTCCTGTTAAGAGATATTTAATTAATTACAAAATTAGAAAATAAATTGAATTTAAGTAATTAAAAGGCGTAAAAAAGAAAAAGGCATAATCTGCAATATGGTCATAAATTTAATTTAGATAGATCTACAAAAACATATAATACACGTTATCAATATATTACATATTTAGATATATCTCTTAACAGGAGATATACCCTATACGATAAATTTTGCCTTTGCTCTATACATTACATTTGTTGATTAATCAGAAAAATCAATGAGATAGCAAACTTTAGAAAAATAAATTATAGCATAATGTTTCTTTTCCACTCCAGACATTTACACGAACTATATATACCCATACAAAAGTTTCAATACCCTATAAAACGGGGTAACCATTTGTTTGTCTTTAATTTGTTTGTCTTTAATATTTGTTGTCATCCCATTTATTTTCAACCGCCGCTTGGGAAAGTATTCGGAAGAGAATATAGGGTATTGAAGTTTTTATACGGGATAGAATTATATAAGCAAAAAATGAGTGATTAAATATTTCATTATAAAACTAAAACATTTACTAAATGAAACCAACAAACTTCAAACTAAACAGAAGCAAACAGAAAACATTATTCATAGTTATAATGTTAGGAGCTTCTTCCTTATTACGTGGCCAGGTAACCATCGGTTCGGGATATGAACCAAATTCAAATGCATTACTCGATTTACAGGAGAATTCCGACCACAGTTCTACAAAGGGGTTACTGCTACCACGCGTTTCACTTTCATCAACAACATCGTTTTCTCCTTTGCTAGATCATGTCGCGGGGATGACTGTGTATAACACCGCTACGACGAACGATGTAAGCCCCGGATATTATTATAATGATGGGACTAAATGGATAAAACTTTTTGCGGAAGTTTCAGCAGTTACACCTAAATTCTTTTATATGCCATCTATTGTGCTACCGACAGATACCGCAGATCCATCTTACAATTCAGCTACACAAGAGTTTACTGTTGATTTATATACTCTTTACAGAGAACAATTCGAACTGACTAATTCAGCTTCGTCTATCAAGGGTGCGGGTGCAACAACTTTACCTGTGTTAGCAAGTAATGACTTAGAGTATTTCATTCCTTATTATGACAATACGGTTTTCCAGAATATCACATTGAGTAATACAGGGATTTTGAAATACAAACTTTTCGCACAATTTACTTATTCCGAAAAAACGTTTATGAACATTGTTTTTAAGGTTAAATGACAATAGTTTGTACAAAATAAAGATTAGTAAATTATGAAAATATTTTATGCATTAATATTTTGCGTATGCACCATTTCTGCATTTGCGCAAAACAATATAGTAAAGGATGCAAAACAAGAGACTAATGGAAATTATTGGTTTCGTAGTGTCACAATAAATGTTCGTAACTATGAGACTAAAGCTGAAGTATTGACGCATACCTTTAATGACACCACATCTCTAGATGGGATAAACAAGCTGCCATTTCCCATTCACCCCATATTCTTATCGGTATATATACAATCGGGAAAGCTAGCTGCTTGTACTTTGTGGAACAACCTCGCGGAATATAATGTAATCAATGAGGGAATGTTATTATTGCCAGCTAAAGAATCTGAGAAGGAAATAGAACCAAAACCAGAAGATAATTTTTCTTCGCCATATTCCTTGTCTCCTCTGTACTCTTTGACTATAGAAGGAAACACTGCAACATTTACTTTTCCAGAGATTTATGGAAATAGTGATTATAACTTTCCATTAGAGGGTACATTGACTATTGTTCTTGTTAAAGACGAATCTTATAAAAATATATTATGACAAAAAGAATTATTTATATATTCTCTTGTTTGTGTATAAGTTTACTTAGCTCGTCACAAATTGGAGCACAGACTTGTAGTCCCAACTTCACTGTAAGTACACAAATAAAGAATTCTACCTGTTTGTCGAATGGAGAAATAACCGTAACATTAGGGGGAGATACCACAAATATTTTTAATGTGCAATACGGACTTAGTTCTGAAGGCGGTTTTTCTATAAATCCTCAAAGTGATCATGTGTTGCGAAATATACCTCCCGGCACATATCAGCTGACTGTTCGAGCTTTTTGTAAAATAGACAGTGAGTATAGTACGGTTAAAAATCTCTCAAATCTGGTTGTAGGAGGTAATTACAAAGTGCCGGAAGTATCGCTTAATTCTGATGTATCACGTAAATCATATCTAGGATGTGGTACAGGTATTATTGCGCTGAATGTTACCAATGGCAGTGGAAATTTTGAGTTTACGATTACCTCGGCACCCGCAGGGGTTGCTACTCCGCAGACGGTGACGCCCACAAAGAGTGGTAATGTTTACACATTTCCTAACAAAAATTACCCTGCAGGGAATTACACCGTACAAGTAAATGACGGATGTTATACCTCAGTAAGAGATTTTACATTGGGTACTATTTCTGGATTTCCTACTTTTAGTAACCTTACTCAGACTGCTTTTCTCCCCGATTTGGATAATACTCAAGGTTCATGTGGATATGTAAAATGGACTGCCTCTTCTAATGAAATATTGGCTAATCTTGATTTTAAAAGATATTATAACGATAGAATGTATGAAATAGGAGCAGCTCCCGCCGGACAGATACCAACCCAATGGTCAGACTGGAACAGTACTGCCTCTGGCGGAATGTTATTGAATATATCTCCTTATAATATAGCTCATTTTTATTCATCAAATAGTCTTGCTATTTATATACGATTGAAAGGTTGTAATGACATTTACAAAAGCTTCACTACGAATATAAAAAAACCTACCTATTTCACTTATTCTATGCGTGATCGCAATTGCAATAACTATACATATACCGTAAGACCATGGACAGATTATGATGGATTATTTTGTTATCCATTAAATATTGTAGTAAAAAAAACAACAGGGGGAGATATCGTTTATAATAATCCGAACTGGTTGAACAGCGTCAATTCGAATGATATAATGACATTAGAGTATGATACTCAGTATACAGTTACGTGTACAGATCAAAATGGAACAGTAGTCACGAGTTCTATTTCCGCTATAAACCGGAACATTTCATTTTCAACCAATAGATTTGATTGTGATAGTTATCAACTAGTTTATTATCTACCAACCGGAACCCATAAGTGTATACCTGTTGAGGTGACTATTACCGACCCCAATAATGTGGTGGTATGTACCCAAACCCTAACTAATACTGCAACTAATTATTCTTGCCCTTTAGAGTATGGAAAAACATATACATTCACCGCAGTTTATGCAGATGGATTTACTTATACTACTACACGTAATATAGCATCCACACTACCTACAAGTTATGCATTGAGTACAAGTAGTTCATACGACGATAAATGTACTGTAGATAAAGGACGCTTATATATATACGCAAATGCAGGCTGGCCAATAGGAACGACTTTAACAATAACAGGACCGACTGGATATGTTTCACAATCGGCAACAATGACAGCGTCATCTGCCTCTTATACTATGCCTGCAACAAACTTACCTCCGGGAACTTACACTCTCACAGTGAATCATGGTTGCGGAAATCCTATCGTCTCGACCTTCAATAATCCGGGGATATATAACTATAAAGACCTTGGATATACTAGTCAACAAACTTGTTCGGGGATGAAAATAACTCCAACGGGTACTATAACATATAAACGTAATCCTACAACTACATATTACCGCTTAACTAGTGGTCCTACGGGATATGATAAAACAGTAATTGCACCCGGCGGATCCTTTACTTTCTCTGCACCGGGAACTTATGTGCTAGGTATATTAACAGATAATAATTCTGCCGCTTGTGTTATTGGTGATACAACGATTGTTTATACAGCTCCACCATTAGATCTCGACCCTAAGGCTACTTCGGCATATGTATGTGTAGGAGGAACAACTGGAAATATTTCGGTGAAAGCGATGAATGGAGTTGCTCCTTATACCTATCAGTTGTGGAATGCAGATAATACAGTGAAGATATCAGGTGTTGCAGATATAACAACCAGCGGCACTGCTCATTTTACTTACGGACTAGCAGATGAAACTTATACAATTCGTATCAACGACCAATGTGGAAACGCATTTAAGCAGCAGATAATGATATCAAACCTAGAGACCGCAAAAATAGTATATGCGAGTTCAAATCCGATTTGTACAGGAGGAACAATACAGCTTAAATGCATAACTCTGGGGAGCACTAATTATACATGGACAGGACCTAATGGTTTTACTTCTGATATGCAGAATCCGACTATTAGCAATGTAGATACAAATATGACAGGTTGGTATAAAGTATCGGTTACACCTGAGTTTTGTGGTATAGCGAAACTCGATAGCATACATGTTACAGTGACACCACCTTTGCTACCCACACCGAGTACTGCAGATCAATCTTTAGAGGTATGTGTACGAGAACAAGTAACTTTAACGGCAGAAGTGACAGGTGGAGAGGGATTCTATACCTATCAATGGCAATCGAGTACGGATGGCATATCTTGGTTTAATATAGCCGGAGCTGTCAGTGCTTCTTATATTCCTCCGACACAAATAAGATCAGGAACATATTATTATCGCAGAATAACCTCCGACACGACTTGCGGTACAGCCTACAATCTGATAAAAGTAAATGTAAAGGGTTGCTACATACTTGTAAATCCAAATATACGCAGTAAAATAGAGCGATAAAAAGACGGGACTTTCTGACCTTAGCCCGAATAAAACTACATATTTAAAGATGCAGAGTAAATAGTCTTTTTCTATTTACTCTGCTTTTATATCATTAAATAATACCAGCGATTTTTTGTCTATTATTTGATATTAAGAATATAAAGGTATTATCAATAGGTATTAGCTGTATATAAAAAGAGTATGCTCAAAAAACAAACATACTCTTTTCACTTATAAATCAAGAAAGCACGATATAAAGGACTGGTATTATAAGCCCCAGTAGTAGGTACCATTTGCCCCGTCCACTAATACCATTTTTCCCTTTTACCATAATAAGACCTGACAAGGCAAAGAAAATGAGAGATACGGCAAAGAAATCTGCCATTACACTCCAGCCCTTTACTTTATTGTAATGAAGCTTATTTATCCAATAAACGAACTGTCGTTTGCTATGCTTTTCGTAATCCAGCATTCCTCTTTCTGAATTGTAAACGCCGACTCCACCGTCTAGCATCAATCTAAGATGCTGGTCATCTATCGATAGAACTTTCCGCAAAGGCGGAACATCTTTCCTATCGCTCCACCAATATGTCAACTCTTGCGAATTGAGTCCTTTTTCAGCTTGAAGAGTTATCTCTTCGGTATGAAAAGCCGGGTCTTTTCCGTTCATATGATTCAATAGAATTCCTGAAATCGCATATACAAGACTGACACCAACCATCAGAAATCCTAAGTCTCTATGAATAACCCTTGCCAAACGGCGCAATGTTCTACTGCTCGACGATACTGAATTCTTCTCCATCTAAATAGTAAATGGCGTAATAATCTTTATTGTTTTTCTTCATCCAATCACGCATCTCGCTAATATTAGCAAGTTCGGCCTGGCAAGTTTCAGCAGAACCGTCTTCCTTCACTTTCTTTTCGTTTACATCTTTTTCGTACTGATCTATATATTCTTTTGTCAAGCGACGTTCTTTTAACACTCCGGTGATTGCTAATTCAGATCCTACCAATTCGCGATTGAAACCTCCTATATTTCCTTTAGCTTCGACCCGCATAGATACATTTTCGTTATCACCTACAATAAAACAACGTTTGCCCGAATGCTTACATGTGTGCGTTACACTACCTTTAACTATTACTTTTTTATTTACTAATTGGTCTGCCTCAGCCAATAAGCTATCTAATGGATACATGGAAAGATCTGATACTTGAGCTACAGACGTCGAATCAGCATCACTCCCTTTGTTTTCTGTGTTCTTGCTTGTGCAAGAGACTAAACAAATAGCCATATAGGCTAATAACATAATTTTTTTCATATACTTTATTTATTTTTTGAATTAGGCAAGATTAACAAGGCTACTAAGCCCGCTATACCGGTTAAAAAGATATATATTCCATTAAAAATTTTCCTTTTAGGAGAACCCGTTATAAAAATAACTGTCAAGAATGCTATAATTAGATTTACTGCAAAGCCATAAATCCCTATATAGTGAAAATAGGGTTGTATATAGCTAGTCTCTGATTTTTCGAGAGTTAAATATACAGGAAATGTCCATTTAGAAACAGCATCCCATCTACCGGGTGTACGATCAATAGTATGCTCTCCAATTCTTTTTAGGGTTTCGGCATCTAGTGCATAAATCTTTTTAGCAAAAGGTGTTACGACGGAAACAGTCCAATCGAACATGTTGCCCATCAAGATTACTTCGTCCTTTTGCATATCTATCGGATCTATATCCAATTTCACTGTCTTATAATTAGCTCCATCATTTTCGATAATAAATAGTTCACCTTGTTTGCTGAAAAGAAATCCATAAAATCTTTTATCGGCAACTTCCAGCATCGAGAAATATGAAGCCTGTATCTTTTCACCTATTTTTGTATTCTTTATATAAGGACGATTGTTAACCATCTTCATATGGAATAATTGATTGTTAGCATCCAACACAAAATATCCTTCATCGTAAGGCTTACGTGGATTTGGATTTCCTATAAGCCATTGGGCGGGATACTGAAACCCTTCTTTGTCCAGAGCCTGTTGAAAAAGCCTACTTTTTTCAACTTCCAATGTATTGGTTTGTGCATCTATAAACTCAATGTTATTTTTAAGACGAAACACATCGTTCGGAATTTCTAATCCTACACGCTTAGGCATAGTTTCTAATAAAATATAAAGCCCATTGACAGGAGTATTTATATCTGAAGGCTTGTATTTATAAACAACAGATTTAGATCGGAGTAACTGCGGGGTTATTTTTTGCCCATTGATACTATCCGGCAATTTCCCATCAGTCATCAACTGACGATAATTCAACATTGGCATGAGGGAGTCGAACTGCGCTGTATTATATTTGTTCCCCTTCAAATCTTGCATCGGGAACTTTTTGTTTTTGTAATCTATTAAGCCAATATCTTTCAGTATTGTACTGTAATAGGCAAAAGGATATTGGTCAGAGTTATATGTTGCTTTATTTACCAAAGCAGGAATTACCCACATTCCTATTAAGGTTATGAACAACAGTATGATTATATAAATAATATTTTTAAACTTCATTTCTGTAACTTTCTATCAATTAATATTCCGTTATTGTGCCCCATCTTTAAACCGATACATAGAATAGAAGGGAAAGAAAAAGCAAAGAACCATTAAAACTACAAGATATGGCATAAATGGCATGTAGGCTCCTGAAACGGAGCGGATGAATAGGAAAGAAAGAAAGCCAATAGAGGCCAATGTATATCCTATTCGTTGACGCCATATGGGTTCAAGGCTTATCCATGCAGCGAATAAGTATCCAAAAATACCAGCAAGCAAATATGGTAAGTTTGCCCATATCATTGCTTTTATAATTTCTGAAGGATAATAGAAAGAAAAAGAAAACGATAAGACTAGATAGCTTAACAAAAAGATAAACAACAAGATGCCTATTCCCAAAAAGAGTAAGACAGACATAATTTTTGTTTCTAACATAGGTAAATGCAAAGTCAATTTAAGACGCTTGTCATGCATTTCAGGGGCAAATTGAGAAACACCTAATAAAAGACCAGCCAAAAGAGGAATCCATTGTGCAAATCCGGGGAGAATAGGCATATCTTTAAGTATCACTGTCGACCAAATTTGTACAGCACCTCCAAGACGAAATTGTTGTCCTGTGTTTATGAGTGTGTAAATAATCAGAGCAACGAAGATAATTCCAATTAAGGTAACCACACGTCGGGTTTTAATCCATTCTTTAAATAAAAGAGCTTGTATCATATCTATTTGTATTCTGTTTCTTATTAATATTTACCTGTCAAACCTATAAAAGCGTCCTCTAATGTCAAAGCTTCCTCTTTTACCTCAGCAACAGCAAAAGGTGCTAATTTTTGATTCACAGCTCCTATTCCGTCAAAGGAATAAGTTTCCCAGAACGATCCGATCTTTTCTGTATTCCATAATCCATCTAAAGCACCTATCTCTTCAGTCTTGGCTGTAAAGCGATAGCGTTTAAATTGATTCATGATGTAACTTGTAGGTTGGTGAAGTAATATTTTACCATAATCGAGAATAATACAATCATCAATAAGCATTTCCATATCTTGTATTATATGGGATGTAAGGAAAATCGTTTTATCTTCGGCTGTCGCATATTCTTTCAGATATTCGATAAACAAGCGGCGATAGCCGGGATCTAATCCCATAGAGAAATCGTCGAGAATCAGCAAATCGGGATTTTGCGCAAATAGTAATCCGAGAGCTACTTGAGAACGTTGCCCGCAAGACATCGTACTTATCTTCTGAGTTTTAGTTACCTGTAGTTTTTTCAGCAATTCATAATACGCATCTCTGTTCCAATTTGGGAAAAAACTACTATAGAATTTCTCTATTTGTACAACATTAAAATACGTATGCTGTATATGTCCTTCGAGCAAAAGGCCTATACGAGCTTTGGTCTGTGGCGTAAAGTGGTCCATTTCTTCACCAAAAATTCGACACACACCTGCTTGTGGACGTAGATATCCGTTGAGGATATTTATAATTGTGGTCTTTCCCGTTCCATTTTTTCCGAGCAATCCTAATATCTTGCCTTTCTTGACTTCAAAACTCAAGTCTTGGTAGATAAGTTTTGTTCCATAATAGTGTGTTATTTTGTCACACTGAATAATTGTATCCATAATTGGTTCTTTTATGATAGTTGTTCTTAGTGATTCCTTATTCTATTTATTAAAAGCCAACTCCTACCGATAGAGCCAGCTCATTAAAAGTTTTACCAATGTATTTGGTAGAAAAGGCATTTGTCAAAGCATAATTAAATTGTGCATACCCTTTTATCTTGCCTGGAAAAAGTCTTGAATAACGAAAACTTACATTTCCTCGGACACGGTCTGTCGTCAGATATTCGAATTCCCGGTAGATATAACGATTTAAACTAACAGAGGTAGATCCTTGAGTGGAAGAATCATAAGCCCCATCTTTCTTTTCGTTACCTCCTCCTGAAATATAACCGAATCCAAGAGTTAAACTATACTGATTTAATGATTTTAGAATATTACGACTCGCTGACATTCCTACACTCCATTGATTTATATCTTGTTTGCGGTAATTCGGATAAATAGAAACAGTTTGCTTCATATTATTTGCTTCTCCATTAATCTTCAATATCCATATAGGAGAATAATCTTTTACGCCAAGATATGCCGTATACCCAGCACTAAATTTCCAGATTTTCTTATTCAACATCTCTTCTTGGCTCGAATAGTCAATCACCGTAGTTCCATTGGGTAGCGTACTATCTTGATATGAATTTTCATAGTTCTTGAGCAATTCTCTACTTATATTAAATGAGAGTATGTGGCGATCGTTACTATTTAGCAATGTCAAATTACCCCGATACTCATTTATTTTAGAAGTATGTTCTGTATATACGACAGACGATGTGCCACGCTTACCATAATATCCGTCTCTCCACTTCAAAGTCAATTCATTAAAAAATAATATGTTAGGAGACAATGTAAAATTTAATTGAAGGGATGCTCCTTGAAACTCTTCAAATAGAGGTTTGCGAGTATTAGCCTCTGTATAACTATCACTTTTACTGAATCGTACCTGATGCCCATAAAAAACACCAAAGTCTATCAATGAGTTAAACTGTTGATCGGTATTCCCATATGATTGAAAACGTATTTCTTCGATCCTACGTCGATATGTATAATTAATACCAGCTTCCCAAAATGGAGATATCCGGTAAGCAGCTCCTAATGTGAGTATCAAGTCCATTTCTCTGTTTTCATGACGAAGATCTTTAAATTTTGCATAATTAGAAGTTTTATAATCTAATTTTGTTCCTACATTAAATCCTCTCGCAAGTTCCGTACTAAATGCCCCTATCAGATGATATATATCCAACGCCTTTTTCCCCTGCGTACTATCTGCATATTCTACGATGTTGAATGGGCTTACATAAGGATCAATAAAGGTAGCACCCCCCATATTTTTGCCTTCAAAATGGCTATAATTTACATTTCCATAAAATACTGTTTTGGAATTTAATCGATATAAAGATTTCACATCTGCTCCAGATTGGAAACTATTATCAGACTGAAAGTAGTTTCTTAACTTACCATTTTTCTTATTAAAATAAGCTTCGGCATAAGAGAGATTGTCGATAGTAATAGAATGAAGCCCGGCTGCATTATCAGAATACAGCCAGGGATTTGATTCTTGTACATACTCATAACTTTCCCATCCTGTTTTTTCGTATTGCGCAATTAGCTTTTTGGGTATACAAAATCCAACTAGAAGCAAAAGAATCGTTATATTATGTACTTTTTTAGTCATTATTTTTGTGTATTAATCTTTCAGGGAAGCTTTCTTACGTTGATGAAAATCGTTTGTTGAATTATTGGTATCTTTATATATAATGCGTGCACCATTTTTAATTGAAGCTTCGGCATCGATTGTACTTGGATCGGTTGTTCCATCTTGTTGATCGATTGTTCCCAATGAATAATTATAAACCAATTTCCCTGCATTACTTTCAACAGCTTCCGTTGCTTCTTTATCTACATTACGGTATACTGAGTACCCAAAACCATTAATCATTGTTACATAGCCCGCATCAACTGTAGAGGTTAGTCGCTTAACCCCATCAACTCCTTGTCCTTTTATTTCTACACCATCAAGAATCCATTCTACCGGAACCTTTAAGCTTACTAAAGCCGTACTTCCGAAATAATCTTCTCTTTTTGTTGCATCACTGGCAAATGCTGCCGGAGTTGTTCCTTGTGTATTAAAGATGAAGAATGTTGGAGATATAGTACTTAGAGGCCATGCATTACCCGCTCCATAAACAGATGCTGACAAGTAATGACTTGTAGGAATAACAGAAGCCGGAGAAGGATAAGATGTCGTATTTGTATATTGTCCCGAGATATCGTATGTACAATAATATTCAGAGTTCGCTAAATTTACCGAATTACTATAGGTTGTAGTATTGTCTACTGCATTTTTTAATGCAATTACAATTTGCTTACCGGATGCTATTTTTACCGGATTCTTAAAATACCAGATAGCTGCTCCTGCCGGAACCCATCCTTCTGCCTCGTACGAAAGCTTTCCGTTCGAATAGTATTTATTAGCAGATGTAAAATTGTAAGGTATAGTTGTACCTAACGCTGTATTTTCTAAGCTCAAATCAATACTTGAGTTATTATACAAAACAACGTATGCATCATTCTGAAATTTTCCCGATCCATCATTCTTTTGACATCCTCCAACATATAATTCTTTGATAACTATTTGTCCTGTCTTGGATGCATTCAATTTTAATTCAACCGGGGTGGTATTAACCCAATTATTTCCAATCGTAAGATTCGATTGACCATTCAAAACATAAGAGCTTCCACCAACGGCCCTATTATCAGTCGCTGTTACCTGATAGATACCTGTAGAGACTTTAAAAGATGCCTCCCCCGAAGCGTTTGTTGTTGCCGTATATGCTGCTTTCGTAGTTGTATTAACGAGTGTAACAATAACATTTTCAGATGAAGTGTAATCATCTGGATAAACTAGTTTAACAGCCACATCATAAGTTTGATATTTATCATTATCATCAGTGTCATTGCAAGAAGTTCCTATTGTAAGAACTGCTATTAGTAAGAAAAATAATTTTTGTAAATTCATAAGTTACTTTTTATATGTTTATATTTATTTTACATCTTTCTCAACCATCTTTTTACAATTTGATACGAAGAGTTAGTCCGTAATAAAATTCAGGTAAATAACCAGAGCCGAATAAAGAATATTCACTGTTATTTTGTTTATTCTTAACCTTTGCAACATTATTAAAAAAGTTATTTGCCAGAAATGATATTGAAACATGATCACCCAACTCTTTTGTCACATTCAGATTCGCCGAAAAATATGCGGATATATCTGTAGGTTTGAAATAGTAATTAACATTTGATCGAACCACCATTCTTGCCAGCTCGTTGAATAAAGCGGAATCATTATCTTTGGCCCATAAGAACTTTTCTTTAAATGGAATTTTTGTATTCATATCATCCAAGCTCACATAATATAAAGGATAAAGAGCAACGAAATAGTCTCCTTTATAGATATTTGTCTCTGAATTTGAAGGGATGTAATCACTCCTATTATCTATTACAAAACCTCGTGAGCCTGTAGATGATTCGCTCAATTTTTGCTTATAATCATACAAACAACTTTCTAATCGAAGAGATACTATGAGGCGTATTGCTGGTATATGAGTACTTATCGAAAGATTATTTGTTATTTTTTTAGAGAGGCTGCCATTAGCAACATCATCCGTACCTTCATATAGACCGATATATTTATAAGGATTTCCATCAGCCATATTTTGAGAAAGGCTAGGCGAATATGCTATCAACTTTGTTTTTAGCCCCTTATAATAGTTGTAAGATCCATCTACTTGGAATGAAGTATGAATAGAGGGGATTTTGCCGAAATTAATTACCCATTCCAGCCCTCTTTTCGAAAAATCAGATTCATTGTAATAATAACTATTGGTCTTAAATGTATTCCTTTCTTTATAAGCTAACTGTTGGCTAGGCAAATTTCCTGTCAAATCTGAAACGGTAACTATTCCGGTAGTCTTATCTATTTGGTATGAACGATTAGCTTCAGGAATTAAATTATTCTCAAGTGCTGTCTGATCTGTAAATTTATAAGAATACGGAGTGTATAGGGTAGCATCAGCATAGGGGGCTATTGTCTTACTGTTATAGGCTAGTAACGAAATATCTACTTGTCCAATACGAGTATTGAATTCTAATTCTATTAAACGGCTTCTTTGCCATTTAAGATTCGGATTGTAAATAGTTGTACTGGGCATCGTATTGTATGCGTAATACGTTGTGTTTTGTGCCGTTGTACCTGGTGTAAAAACCAATCTATCCTGATAGGTAGGAGTTGGATTCAATATATATGAAGAAGGAAGCTTTACAGCATCTCCAAATCCTGCACGTAAACTCATTAAAGAAAGAGTGTTTTTGGGACGATTCCAGAATATATATTTTGCACTAACCCGAGGTGACAAACTATTAATTGTTCCGTACTCAGATTTACTTATATATGTTAAATCACTTCGCAGACCAACTGATGTCTTTAATGAAGTTTCCCTAGGTAAGACAAAAGTTACTTCATTTTCGGCAAAAAGAGCCAGATTATTTACTGCAGACTGATCGCTATATTTATATTCTCTCCATGTAGGAGCATAGCGCATATCGGTATAATATATTCCCTTGCCTAGATTTGTAGTCCGATTAAAATCTGATCCTAGCATAAAGCGATTAGTTACATCTCCGAATTTTCGTATCCAATTAGCTTTCATCTTTGTTGTAAATAAAAGAGGTTTACTATCTTCTCTTCTTGTTGTATACCAATATCCTCCGGGGATCAGTATAATCTCAGCATTCGGGTTGATGTCATACAAAGAACCGATAAAATAACCAGATTCTGATGTATGAATAGCAGCTGTTGAAGTATTACTGTCCTTGTTTTCTTTCTTCTCACTTTGTAGATCCGAATAATTAAGAGTTCCCGAAAATTCTAATTTAGTAATCCACGGTTTGTTAAGCAGCCAATCTAGCTTCATGTTCAACCGAAGTGCATTATCCCTTTCTTTTGTATAAGTATCTACAAAAGCATCCGGATCTCCTTTCGAATTATAGCCTCCAACATTCCCTGTCAAACCTAAAGAAAAATTCAAAGGATTATTCCGATACGGATTAAATGCCTTGGAATAAATCAGAGATAGATTATTTCTTACATAAGTTGTATAAGGAGAAGCTATATCGGAGTTGGATTTTGTATGCTCAAAACTCGTATTAAGTATCCCCCACTTCTTCCCTAAAAGGAAGCCTTTATCGAAAGCGATAGATTTTGTATTCGGCTTGGTACTTAGTTCTATATTTAATGGCGATTTGCCTTTCTTCGAATTTATACGTATCATCCCATTGGATAAGTCTCCATGCTCGACAGAAGGAACTCCGGTTATAACCTCTACAGACTCAATATTATTTGAAGCTATATTGCGGGTATCAGCCCCCTCTACTTCTTTTATAAATTGACTATTGTTGGATATTCGTACGCCATCGACTTCGACTACTGTTCCAAAAGAAGATAAGCCTAGTTCACTCCCTCCGTTAGAGCGAAGATTAAAGCGGTCGGCACCTGCACGACTAATAGCTAAATTTATTTTTTTACTGGTTTGGCCTCCGGGTAAAAGAGCTGCTATTTCAGTGATATTCAACACTTGTATCTGATCTAATGCTGCACGTTCGATAGTATAGGCTGTTGTAAGATCTTCCACTTTCTTCTCTGCAGTAACAACTATCTCATTCAATAGTAAGTTATCCTCTGCCAAATAAAAAAGCAGATCGTTTTTATTCTTATCTACTTGTATTTTGAATGCTTTTTTCTCATATCCCAAGATAGAAATATTCAGCTCAAAAAATCCCGCCGGAATATTTTTAATAGTGAATTTCCCTTCAATGTCGGAAATAACAGCTAAGCCAAGATCTGAGATAGAGATTGTAGCATACTCTATGGGCGTCTGATGTTTCTTGTCTAAGAGTTTTCCCGATATCGTGTATAACTGGCAATATGCAGATTCAATAGTGCATATAAATAAAAAGTAGAGCAATAAACTCTTTTTCATTAATTTTATAAAATGTTAGAGATACAAATGTAGTTGTTCAACAAAAAGCCTTCAATCGCATATTCTTGGTATTTTGATTCCTATAAATACCATATAGTAGGTATCTCCACTCCGTTTTTATAAAATAGTAATTAATATTACCTAATTTGTTTCTTGTAGGATAAAATCAAGATCGAGGAAAATCATTCCTATATGTTGTAACAACATGGAGTAAATCATTATCTTTGTTGATAAATGAACCAAAATTATAGATAATCATTATGAGTTCAAACCAAGATAATGCATCCCGATGGCTGAGTAAAAAAATAACTGAAGCCAAAGGTCTATATATTATAGCGGCTGTATTTACTATTTTAAGTGCGGTATCTTTTATCGCTTTTTGCTGGTATTTATCACAATTTGCAACCTCATGGCTTGATCGGGGATTACTTCAGCCACATCCTCTCCTATCTGCATTAGTGTTTCTTACGGCTAGATATATCTTTGCTCATTTTGCTTCGATATTCAATTATAAAGCGGGAAATACGATTGTATCCAAAGTCAAAAAAAACCTTTATCCAATATTATTAAACAACAATAAATTAGACTCTGTAGCAAGCACCCTCTACATTACCAGAATTTGTGAGGATTTGAAACCTTTTTACGCCTTTTTTATTCCATACGCAATGGCATCCCTTTTGGTTAGTGGGTTGATACTGATTGTTAGTTTTTGGATCGAAAAATGGGTTGGCCTTACACTCTTGGTTTCATTGATTGTTATCCCAATGCAAATGATCATAATAGGCATAGGGGCTGAAGCTCTTCATAAAAAACATATTAATCTGTTTTTGAAATATTCAGCTGTATTTTATAATCGCCTTCAGACTATTGCGGAAATAGTTAATTTAGATAACTTCAGACCTCAATATAATTTCTTGTCAGAAAAAAGTAGGGAGTTAAATAAAGCTACAACTAACGTCATGCGAGTAGCTATTTTATCGTCAGCAGTATTAGAGCTATTCGTTACTATTTGTATTGCTGTCGTTGCAATCTATTTAGGAATGAGCCTCCTCGGTATTATGACAGGACCTAATTACGGAAAAGGTTACGACTTTCAGATTGCATTATTTTTACTAATGATGTCTCCTTATTTTTTCTTTTATCTACGAAAATTCGTGAGTGCCTACCATGACAGAAATAGAGCTGTGGCTGCAGCAAAATTATTAATACCAATATTAAATGAAGGCATCGACACAACTTCAATCAATATCGATCATCAGTTTAATGACTTAGCAATTAACAATTTGAATTTCGCTTATCCCGATTCACCGGTGAAAGTTCTACACAATATTAATGTACAATTTCCTTTAAAAGGACTGGTATTAATAAAGGGAATTTCGGGCTCAGGAAAATCGACCTTGCTTAAAATATGCTCCGGAAGCTTGTATGTACAGGACAATAGCATTTCTGTAAACGGAAAGGATACTAAGTATTCGCAAAAGTGGCTTAGGATGAATTCTTCATATATGAATCAGTTCCCGTTTATTTTTGACGAAACTTTGAGATATAATGTTTTCTTAAAAAATGAAATGAATAAATCACAAGAATACCCTGAGTTTTTAGATAAAATACTTGCTAAAAAGGACGATGGTTGGGAAACTAAACTAAGTCATAATGGCAAACAACTGTCAGGAGGAGAAAAACAATTAGTTACACTAGCCCGAATGATGTTGTATCCAAAACCAATAGCAATATTGGATGAGCCTACAGCCAATCTGGATCCCGATACAATCGAAATCATCATTCCGGAGATAATGAAATTAGCAGAAGACCGATTGATTATAGTCGCTTCTCATGAGAAAATGTTCGATAATGTAGCTGATACAATCGTAAACTTAAATTGGGGAGAGCAAATGAGTCATGAATAAATTTATAAGAGTATATATATTAAAGCCCTTAGCTGGAAAATGGTTGAGAGGAACATTTCTTCTAATATTGTGGACGATCTCTTTTATTGCCCTTCCTGCTATATCGGGATGGTTTTTGGCGATCTGTAGTGTGGTGTTTGTTACTACAAGTACTACTTTTTCGTATCTGGTACCATCTGCTATAATACGTTTAATGGCATTTTTCAGAACGGCTGCAAGATACTTTGAACGATTAGAAAACCACAAAGCTACACTAGACGCTCAGCAGAGCTTGCAATTGAGAATTTTTCAGTCCGTAGCCAGATTTCCCTATTTCAAAAAACAGGTAAATAATAATTCAACACTACTAGAGAACAGTACACATGGAATCGACCAGATATTGAATCACATTCTTTTGTGGCTTTTACCTTTTACGGCACTAATCATTTCACTCAGTATATATTTTTTCTTTCTTATTGTCTTTTCTCAAACGATTGCAATAGAATTTTTGATTTCATCAGCCATTCTTTTATTTATTATTCCTCAATTAATTTTCAGGAAAAACAGAAAACTCTATGAAGAACTAAAGATGTGCCGAGAAGATAACAATCAGGTTCTTATACAAAGCTTTAGAGGGAGAATAGAAATATCGAAATACAGTTTGGAAGAGAAAGTTATCGGACAATACGAACAACGGCTATTACGCCTCGAGCAATTGGAAGACAAGTTACAAACCAATTCATTCTGGTTGCAGCTAATTGCGGGACTCGGTTTTAGTTATATTGCATCGCTTTTACTATGGAGTTCATATGGTAATGGTATAGATGCACCTACAGCCATCGGGATATTTTTCGGTATTATGGCACAGGCCGAATTGGCAGAAATGCTATTTTCGGGAAAATCAGAAAAGAGTGCTGTTGCTCATCAAGTTGAAGATGTTGATAGAATTATCAAGGATGGGGAGAAACCTCTGAAAACTGTAATCGTACATTCAAGAATGGAGAGCCTAAGTCTTAAGAATGTGAGTGCAATGATCCCCGAGACATCTGTGACTACCTCAGAGGTGTCATTAGAAATAAAGAAAGGTGAATGGATTTCACTATTCGGAGAGACAGGAAAAGGAAAAACGACTTTATTAAACAGCCTTTTTTATCCTGAATATCGTAAAAGCGGATCGTTAGTATGGAATAACGATATTGAATTGTCTCATCTACCTGTCCCGGAATGTATTTATGTAACCCAAAAGGCTTATTTATTAACGGGAACATTGCGAGAAAACTTTGAAGGTAACCCGGATGAAGCGATTGAACAAGTATTAGATACAGTAGATCTTACTAGCTGGCGTTTATCGCTTCCCGATGGATTGGATAGCTGGTTGGGAGAGAATGGTGAAATTCTGAGTGGTGGGCAGCGGAAGAAATTGCTTCTGGCCCAGGCCTTGCTAAAAAGACCACAACTGTTAGTTGTAGATGAACCAACAGCGGGTATTAGTTCCGAAAATGCTATTACTATATTTCAGAACATAAAACGTGAATATCCCGACATTATAATTCTAATGGCGACTCACCTAAAAGATTTTGAATATGTATCAGATAAAATTGTAAGGATATAAACGCTCTTAGACAGTTATAAATATTTACTTAAGGTTTTTATTCTTTTTTTCAAGTTATATCCTGAGATCGCAACATCTGGCCTATCATTTTTTATTATATCTGCACCATAAAGACAATCCTAAAAATAAATATTTTTGTAATATACTAATATAAAAACTATTATCATGCAAGGAAGAATGAAGCATCATCAGTTGTCGAAGATAGAGATAGATGATGTATTGAAAAAAGCAGAAGTTGGACGCATAGGTACACACAATGAAAATGGGTATCCATATGTTGTCCCTGTACATTTCATCGTCTATGATGAAAAAATATATATCCACGGACTAATCAAAGGACAAAAGATTTCAAACTTGACTAAAAATGATAAGGTTGGATTTGAAGTGATGAAATGGGTGCAATCATTCCTGATAACGAAAATGTTTGTGACACAAATACTGCATTCAGAAGTTTAATCATCTTAGGTACAGCCAAAATTGTGGAAGATAAATCGCTCAAAGAAAATGTACTACATGCTGTTGTTTCAAAATATACCCCTCAATTATCTCATTTGAGCTTTCCTGAAAAAATGCTGAAAGCAACGGGTATTATAGAGATAGATCCAATTGAAATTACAGGGAAATATTATAAATAAAAGGACATTTAATAAAAAATGTCCTTTTACCATCAAGGGATTTTGTAACAATCTAGATATTTTAATTCATTATCAATGAAATGAATTATTATATAAGATCATACAGCCCTATCAAAACAGGTATTAAATAAAAAAAATTAGCGCCCGGTTACTTGCAAATACTCAATCCGTTTCTTTTGATAATTAGCATACGATTCAACATACTTATCTCGATTTTGCTGTAATAATGTTTGAGCATCTAATACATCCGTAAGGGTTACTGTGCCCACTTTATAATACTGATTATTAAGACGCAAGTTTTCTGTAGATTGCTCAACACCATCTTTTGCCAACAATATTTGCTTATAAGTATTATCCAATTCATTTTTTACATTCTGCATTTGTAACAACAGTTGTTCTTCTATATCTATCTTATTGTTTAATGCTATCTTTTCTTGTATTTTCTGCTGCTTGATAGCATGAGAACCACCCCACCATCCGGAGATTGGAATATTGACAGAAACAAAAACGGCCCCATTCGTATTCCATTTATCCATAAAGTTATCTCTGGAATATGTTGCACCAACAGCCACTGTGGGTAAATAATCAGCTCTTTTTATTTTAGTCTGCAGCTTCGAGGCTTCTACATTTTTATCAAGGAGTTTTGCTTCTGCTCTATTGGGTAAAACATTTTTATGATCCACGTAATATTTCATAGGCGATTCAACGTCTTCAATATTAGGAACCTGTATATCTAAAGAATCTGCTGAACTCAAATCCATAGCCATTTGCTGACACAAAGACATTTTCACCAATTTGATATTATTATCTAGATTAATACGATTACTTACGACTTCATTCTTTTTTAATTTTACCTTCAAAACATCATTATTGGTAATCATTCCTGTCTTATAAGACAACTCTACATCTTTCAACAACTGATCTACCTGACTGTCTATAACATCCAAAGTTCTTCTTTTTTCATACAAAGAAACCAATTGCCAGTAAAGATTCTCTGTATTCAGCAACATATCATTTTCGGATAGTTTAGCCTGATATTGGCTTACCTGAATTCCTAAGTCAGCCAATTTATTGCCATTGATTATTTTGCCTCCTGCAAAGATCGGTTGCGTCGCTGTAATACCAGCACTCATACCATTTTTAAGAAATCCGATCGGGGCTCCTCCCATGTTCATCGTAACCAAAGGATCTTTAGCCGAGAATCCAAATGCTGAAGCACTGACCGATGGGAAATAATTAGTAAATGCATCCTTTTTAGTTTCTTTGGATGATTCGATTTCCAACCGACTATTTTTAATTTTTCGATTGTTCTCGATAGTCAATTGCTTACAGTCTTCGAGACTATACTTCGTCTGTGCAGATATAAATACAGTTATCATACACATTGTTACTATTGTTATATATTTTTTGATCATAATTGTTCGGTTTCGTCTTTAGATATATTTTTATCTTCATGCTTATAAATTAGCCAATAAGCAAGGGGTAATAATGTAAGGATGAATATCATGGAGAAAATAGTTCCAAAACTGATAACTGTTCCCATCGGACACCAAAGTGGGCTCTTACTTATGATCATAGGAATAACCCCCATAGATGCAGCAGCTGATGTAAGGAATATAGGGCGCATCCGTCGTTTTCCGGCCTCCAAAGATGCTTCAAATACTGTTTTACCATGTTTATGCCTTAACTCTTCGGTGTAATCGTACATAATAATTCCATTACGAACGATAATACCAATTAGGCTCACAATTCCCAACACAGCCGTTATACTAAAGTCTACATTCATCACCTTTAAACCAATAGCCGCACCAAAAATGCTCAAAGAGGTAGAAGCCAAAACGAGTGTAGCTAAACTTATCTTTTTGAAGTGAAACACAAGTATGAAAAAGATGATAACGATTGAGATAGAAAGAGCTTTAATCAACTTTGGCATTGTCTCGCCATCAGATTCCTTTACTCCTCCATATGAAATAGAAACACCTTTAGGTAATGATTTTGCAGTGACTGCATTCACAATCTCCTCCACCTTTGGTTGAACCAGTCCCGATCTTTCGCCTCTCTTTAGATCAACGAAAACCGATAGGGTGCGTACTCCGTTTCTTCGGTTGATTTGACCCTCAGTCCAGTTTGCTGAAACATCAGCTATCTGGCGTAAAGGGACACTAGGTGATAATAAACCTGCAACATACTCATTCGATACATCCTCGGCCACAGGATCTTTATTCTCCCATTTCGATTTCAATACAACAGGCAATGAATAATCATTTTCCCAGATATTAGTGATTGGTGTTCCCCCGAAACGAGAAGCCAAACCCAACGCCAAAGTTCCTTCATTTACGCCCAACCGATTGGATTCTACAGGGTCTAGTGTTATTTTTATACCGGGCAACGGCTCCTCATAATTTGTATAAATTCTGATCGGTTCATCCAGTTTCTTTAATTTAGTCATTAAAGTGTCTGCCACTTTCTTCAGATCGGCTATATTCTCTCCCGATATACGAACGTCAATGTCAGCATCTACTGATTCATACTCTAATTGTTTGAATTTTACAAAAGCATTCGGATAATGATAGGCATATTGAGTGGAATACTTATCCAACAACAATTCTGTATCTTCATTCGATGTTGTATTTACAATAAACTGAGCAAAATTAGGTCCTCCCACTTTTGGTGCATAAGCTGTCTGAAAACGAGGAGATCCCGTTCCAATAAAAGACGTTACAGAAACAACAGTTTTCTCCTTCCTCAAAACCTTTTCAAGATCCTGAGCTATTACTTCTGTCTGTTCCAGAGAGCTGCCGTTCGGTAAATATATTTCAACTGCAAACTGATTCCGTTCAGCTATAGGCATGAGCTTCTGTGGAACATTGACAAACATGTAAATACCCGATATGATAGAAATGATACCTATCGTAAGAGATATCTTCGGGTATTGAAATACTTTTTCCAATAGCCAATTATATCCGTTTTGTAATTTATCTAAGAATGTTTCTTTCTGCTTCTTACCGGGCTGATGTAATCCATTGCGTATAAAGAAATATTGCAGAAAAGGTATAAAAAGAACAGCCACAGCCAAAGATACACCCAACGTAATAAGTACAGTCCAAGGAAAGAGCTTTACAAAGTCGAGAAACTGTCCTGTAAGCATCGCTAAGAATGGAAAGAACGTGAGGCTGATTGCAAGTGTTGCCGAGATGATGGCTTTAGCATATTCTTTGGCACTTTCTATCGATGCCTGCCAACGAGGAATACCATGATCCAATTTTTCAAGATAGCTGTCTACAACTACGATCGAATTATCTACAATCATACCCAATACCACGATTAGGGCAGCCAATGTAACCGTATTAAGCTCCATACCAAAAGCAAGCATCAACCCTAAAGATATAAAGATAGATATAGGAATGGAAGATGCCGCAACGCCGGCAACCCGTAAGGGTAATAATATCATTGTTACGAGTATAACAGCTACAATAGCAATCATTAACTCTTTTAGGAAAGTTGTGATAGAATGAGCCACAACTTGAGGTTGATCGGCTACACGATAGATATGAATATCACTAGGAATATCATTCTGGAACTGTTCGAGAACCTTTTCGACATCTTTTCCATATTGAATAACGTTATAGCCTTCACGCATTTCAGTAGATAAAACGAGGCACTTTTTGCCATTATTGGTAGTATAGCTAGTAGGCTTAGGATATTCCCGAACAACTTTCGCTATATTCTTCAATCGGATATGATTTCCCTGAGCATCTGAATAGATGATTTGTTCTTCCAAATCCTTCTCAGATTGATAGGGTCTCTCGATATGTATTGGCACATCCATATCACGATTATCAATCTTACCTGCAGTTGTAATAAATCCCTTCGTGATGAGCGTCTGATACAGGTTCAATATATTAATACCATACGCTGCCAGCTTTTCTTTTTCAACATATATACTTATCTGTTCATTCTGTTCTCCATAACGGCGCAGATTGGAAACAGATTCTATAGTTCGTAAACGGTCTTCGAGATTTTCTAAATATGTTTCCAATTGACGATAAGTTTTGGTCTCCGATTCAAGCGTTATTAGTAATGCCGAAGTATCTCCAAAATCATCATTAGCAATAAGAGCTAAAACACCTGATGGTAATTTGGCTTTGAAAAACATCAATCCATGTTTTATTTTTGACCATACCTCGTCCTTGTTATTTACATCATCATTCAGCTCTACATATACATAGACAATCCCATCTTTAGAATGTGAATATGTTTTCGATTTCTTTACTTCCTTGTATGTAAACAAGAAATTCTCAAGAGGCTTAGCCAACTGCTCCTCTACTTCGACAGAAGTGGCTCCAGGATATACTCCCACTACAACACCCTGACGGATTGTAAATACAGGAAATTCCTGTTTGGGCATCACATTAAGCGCATAAATTCCAAATAAACTTAACACTATTACAATGAGCAATATAATCTTATTATACTTCATTGCCCAGCCGATAATACCAGATTCTGATTTCATATCTTCTTCTTATTTAGCTATTTCGACTGTTACACCAGGACTTACATTCTGATAGCCTTCAATGATTAGGTTATCCCCATCTTGCAGCCCCTCCTCTATTACAACTCCATTGCCGATCAGCTTTCCTTGAATTATTTCTCTATATATAGCCTTATTTTGATCGTCTTTTATCCAGACAAATTGTTTACCTGAAAAGTCTACCTGTATTGCCTTCAATGGAATTATAATATTCTTTCGATCTAAAACTCCTGATGGATTTATTAGATAAGCTTTGCACACCATCCCTGGCATAATCTGTGAATTGGGATTATTTACCTGCACCTTAATATCGTAGGTATGTGATAACGGATTTGCAGATACTCCTTTCTCCTGAATCTTGCCTTCAAACTCAGCATCATTCAACGCAGATATTTTTATCCGGGAAGATTCACCAATTTTTATTGCTGAGATTTCGTTCTCGGGAATAGCTATTTTTATTTTCACCGAATTTATAGTTACCAAATTATAAATTGGAGTACCAGGAGCGACATTAGCACCTGCTTCTTGATAGCGTTGACTTACTACACCAGATATGGGAGCATACAAATTACAGTCCTGTAAATTCTTACGGGTGATTTGCTCATTAGCTTGAGCCTGCTCTAACTGAGTCTTCGCCTCTATATATTTTATTTCCGGAAGGCTGTTGTTCTTATAAAGAATAGACAAGCGATTATATGCATCTTGTGCCTGATTAAGGGTCGATTTTGCTGCATTGTGCATACTTTCAATAGAACTTGTATTCAATCGGGCTAACAATTGTCCTTTTCGAACATTTTGCCCTTCCTGTACATATACTTGTTCAATATTTCCATTTACTTGAAAACTAACATCAACCGAATTCTCACCTTCTACAGTTCCTATATACTCTTGTTGGTATATATCATCACTATACTTTATTGTTTGTATTTTTACCGGAACAGTTCTAGAATTGGCTTCTTCACTCTTTTTTGCGGAACAGGAAACCATTCCTAAAAATAGAAGACACAATACCGATCTACTAAAAAATAATTTCAATTTATCCATAACTTTCATTAAAAAGGAATTTTACAACTATTTATTTCTGTCGCAAAGATCTCTTTATAATATGGTTCTGTCTAAATCAATACTACGCCAAAAACGTTCAAAACTTCGTTTTTTATGCAGTTATCAACATTTATTTATATTTTTAGGACCAAAATGAAACATATAAGATCATGAATAAGGAAAATTATGCTAAAATATCGCTGGATGACTTTAAAGATCAAACCTCAAATCACGGAATAAAGAACTTTGTCATATCTGATGATAGTGCTAATATTGATGATTATGCATTTGATTTCAAATATCCGCAAATTATGGAAGGAATAGCTTTTGCTATTTGTGTGAAAGGTACCGGACGAATCAAAATTAACTTACGTGAGTACAAAATTGAGCCTTGTACTATTATTGTTGTTCTGCCTAATTATATTTTAGAATTGGTAGAGCAAAGTGAAGATTTAGTTGTAGAGTTCTTATTATTTTCTTTTGACTTTATTTCCGATATCAAGTTAATTATAGATATTGATATTCCTAAAAAAATAGATCAGATGGCTTGTTTAAAGATAAGTGAAGAAGAAACGAATGATTTATTGGAATTGCATGCCTTTATTGTAAAGCGTTACAAAAGAACAAATTTTCTTTACAAAGAAGAAATTGCAAGAAGTTTATTGCAGACATTAATTTATGAAGTTTTGCAGCTATATCAGGACAAGAAGATTGACTATAAGGTATTGACCCGCAAAGAAAAATACTTACAAACTTTCATCAGCTTGTTATTTGAATATCATATGAAAGAACGTAGTGTGCGTTTCTATGCAGATAAAATGTTTATTACGCCAAAATATTTATCTCAAATAGTGAAGGATGCTAGTGGTATACATATCCAACAATGGATAGACGATATGGTTATTATGGCAATTAAAGCTTTACTAAAGAGCTCAAATATGACTATCTTACAGATATCGGAAGAGATGAATTTTCCAAATTCTTCCTTTTTTGGCACCTACTTTAAAAAGAGAACTGGCCTGACACCTTTACAATATAAGAAGAATTAAAATTTTCAATAAAATATATCGAACGTTATATAGATAATCCTTAAAATAAAAAAACCGCCCTACTTATCACAAGCAAGACGGCTAGAATAATTTAAATTCAAATTTGCGTAAGAAAATATAGTCGAACTTCTGTATTTCTTGGATTGGAGACTATTTTGATTCTACACGAGATCTGATTAATTATTTAATTGATCGGTTATATATAAATGTATAATAATGGAATAGACATATATTTTAGGCTATTTTAACATATATAGGAGCACCAAAAGAGGTTTTTTCTAAAATTTTGATTTCCCCATTCAGTTCCATTTTAGTTATCAAGCTGTATACCCTCAGTTTTTCTGCTCCTGAATATGCTATTATATCAACAACAGAAGCCTCATTACCGCACCTCTCAAGATAGTCCAGAATCTTGAGACGGTCTAAATTTGCATAATTCATATTTCAGTGTAATTCTTGCTTATTTCGTTTTTAGTCGTAAGCAATTTCTATTCAGACAAACAGAGATTAAATAGTAAACAAATGACAATCAAAATAATATCACTTTATTAAACTCACAGTTTCTCTGATATTTTTTTCTGAGGAAGCACCAAAAACAACGGATTGTATATTCAGAGCATTAATAAATTCATAAGCTTCAGGAGCACTAATTGCTCCTGAAGCAAGTGTACTCATTGCCATGAGTTGGTATTTTGAAGAATCATTATTTCGAATTGTATCAACATACGCTTCTACCGAAGGGGACATAAGGTAACCTATCTTATTAATAGAGCTGCATATAACAACCTCTTCTATTCCCCACTCAGATAGTTTTTGCTTCAAATAAGGCATATTCTGAGTAATAAGTCCCGGAATCAATTTATATTTCTTACGAACATAGTCGCAATATGCCTCAAAAATATCTTTTGTTCCATACCCAAGAAGAAGATCTGTTATGATATTTTGTAAGAATAATACTTTAACATTTAACCCCTTGAACATTTTTACTTCGGCATCTATCAACATCTGCATCATCTTTATAGGATCTTTTCCTAATACTGCCATTCCTCCTTTGGCAATCATCGACAATGCTCCTACTGCTGAGTTATTAGAAAATATTACTTCATTGATTGCAGGAAATATTCCTTTCTCAGCGACCAGGTTTGCATATTTGTGCGGATAAGGAATTGAAGGATACCATACGATATCATTATATTTTGATTTATTCTGACGAAAATATTCGCATATATCTTTTGCGCGATCATTACTATTAAGCATAACAGCTCCAATGCCATTTTTGAAAGCAAGATCATATACTTTGTAGATATTCTTTATATCATGAAATTTTTCGGAAAGTTGCTGAGCTTTCTCTTGTGACATGTGATTAATCCCGAAAAACTGATTATCCCCAAAGATGACTTTATCTATTCTTTCCATATTTAATCTTGTTTATTTTTATTATCATAGTCATTGAACATGTCGTGCACCAAACGTTGCGTATTATATCCATCTTCAAATGTACATTGGGTAGCACCAACGATCTTACCGGCTAAAACACTGTCAGCAAAATGATATAATTGTCTAGTAAATTCATTTCCTCGAACGTAGAAAGGAACAGGTTTAAAGATGTCTGTGATGTATATAGTATTCCAACCTTTTCTATAATTATGACCTGAGACAGATTCATTTAAAAATATCTTCATTTCGTACTGGTCTACCAGTAATTTTCCATTTGTACCAAATATTTCAATTTTGTTACTGGGTTTTCTATAACTCGAATCACTCCAATTCACATATAATGTCCCAACACACCCGTTATCGTATATTAAAGTACTTGAAACCATATCCTCCACATGTTTTGAATATATTTGGTTCATGCTGGTACCAATAACTTTATTTGGAANNTATTATATAATTAATAAGGTCTAATACGTGGACAGCCATTTCATAAACAGCCCCGCCCCCACTCTCTCTTTTACCTCGCCAGCTCTCACCTGTTTCGGGTTTTGAAATAGTACAACTGAACATTTCCGATTTAAACCTTACAATATCACCGAGTAAGCCTTCTTTTACATATTCTCGCGCTGTTGTGAACATATCATTAAAGCGGTTTACATACCCAACTTGATTAATTAAGCCTTTTTTGTTGAACATATCTTGTAGTTCATCTGCCTCTTGGGTGGAAAGAGTAAAGGGTTTTTCGCAAAAAACATTAATCCCCTTCTCACAAGCATATTTACATATTGCATAGTGATAATTAGGAGGAGTACAGACGATAATAGCATCCGGCATTGTTTTATCAATCAACTCCTTGTAGTCTGTAAATACTTGAAGCGATGGTATGTATTTTTTCAATAGATTAGTTAATTATTCCACCTTATGATATAACTTCAATCAGGTCAGTTTCTATCTCGGCAGTTACAACAGCAGCAATACCTTGTATAAGAACTACCACTCGCCTACTTCGCGCACCTTTCACTTTCACAAAAACACCTTCAACGCCATCAAAAGGACCACCAAGTACCCGCACTAAAGTTCCTTTTCTTAAATCGACTTCCTCTGGTTTTAGGTAAGTCATTTTTTCGTGGCAAATACTCGCTACAGCAATGAAGCGTTTCATTTGATCATCAGGAACTATAATTTTTTCTTTACTCCTCGAATCAATAATATACTGAAGGTATTCGGTTTTTGACTTGACCTGTTTAATAGCTGTTGGCGTGGCGTGAACAAAGATCAGATTCGTAATAGCAGGAACCAGTTCTCTTACTTTACGACCATTTTTCATAGTGAGTGTATAATGCATAGGAATAAAACTCCTAATGCATTCCTTATCCAATAATTTTTTTGTATCCATTTCTTTGCGGAATATCGCACGCATAGCGTACCAACTCGGAATCTCTTGCTTGTACATAAGAATGAATAGTGTGCTATTATCTGGAACTTTATAAGGTTTTATTTCAGATATGAGCATAGCTCTGGTTCCATGAAATATTACAATATAATGTATTCCAATTAGTTATAGATATAAAGTGTATAATACAGCAGATTTTTTATTTATTTACAACACACTTATGTGTTAAATAAAATTCTCAATAAGTAGTTATGATTTCGCTGTATGCACATCTCTTGCTAAGAGATATGTTTTTATTGTATTTGATTATTTATCAGGTATATACGCAAACGGATAGAAAGCTTTCACTAAACATTTTTATATTTTAAATAATTTCCTTAAAAAAAGCTTCAGAACTATCTTCTTGTTTTCAATATTTTGTATACTTTTGCAGGATTAAACATATCTCTTAACAAGAGATATCCATATTTAAGAATCATTTTAATACCACAATAGAGATTTAAGTATCATATTGTTAGCCCTATCTATTATAGATGTATCTAATGCTGCTAGATAGATCTGTGTGGTTACTTCTGAATCATGCCCCATTCCTTCACTTATTACCGTAACAGGAATATTCTTACTTTTTGCTATACTAGCCCATGAATGACGAGCCACATACATCGTTAAAGGAATAGATAGTCCTAATTTACTTCCAATAATTTTCAAATTACGGTTTATAAGGCAAGACGCGTTCTTGTATTGACTTCTTTCATCTTTCTCCGCACTTTTAATAATGGGGAGTAAGTATGAAGACTCATTAGGAGGATACTTATCTACAATATCCTGCATACACTGCTCCCATTTAATAAATAGTTGCTGACCTGTTTTTTTTCTACGATAAGACAGCACTCCTCCACTAAGATCTTTCGTCTTGAGGTAAGCCATATCCACAAACGACATTCCTCTTGTGTAGAAACTAAATAGGAACATATCACGCACATAATCCAATGTTGGGTAAGAAGCCAGATCCAAATCTCTGATTTGCTTAATGACTTTAAAAGAAACTGCTCTTTTAATGGTTTTTTCAATGCCGGTATATACATATTTGAATGGATATTTCTGTTCTGTCAAACCTTTCTCCACACTACGATTATACACAGCTCGAAGTATCCTCATATAAAATGATGAACTATTCTGACTTACACCATTAGATCTTAAGTAAGCCTCATACTCTGTCATTAGCTCCGAATTAATGTCGTAAGGATATAAATCCTTTCCATTTCTAAAATGCATAAAACTATTTAAGGTAGTTTTATATGTCTCACTAGTTCTAATTCTACCAAATTGTTTGAGTCGGACAATCAACTGCTGCATAAAGACAAAAAAAGAAGTCCCTCGAATCTGCTTTTCAAAACTTGAGACAACTTCATCTACGGTATAAGAAACTCCTCTTTTACTAAATACGTCTATAATATTTGCAAGCCTTTCTGTATCCCATACTATCTTTTCTTCTATAGACAGGAGATAATTCTTTCTATTTTCATCAAACAGAGGCAGAATAATATTTGCACCACGTTTGTTCCACTCACCAGGAAAGATTTTATAATCTGTATTTATCTGCCTGGTTACTCGATTATGAATAAGTTGATAATAGAGCGCACCTTCCCTATTTTCGACAATGGAAGGTCTGATTTTCACTTTTACTGATGTCATGATTACTAATTGAAAACTAATTATTTATATTACTTTGCTTTGTTTTCTTTCAACAAATATGGATAGGCAGAAAATTAACCGCCTATTGACTTGAATCCCAATAATAGAATCTTAGTATATTTCTATACTATCCGATATACCTAATTGAGACTTGTCATATTTTACCAAAAGACACTGTTTACATATTGATTGGAAAAGGAAATATTGCTGTTTTCCTCATCCCAAAATGTATAGGATGAAAACTTTTGGTTTCTTTTTATAACGCTCCTCACAGTTTAGCTTTTAATTGAATTTGAAGGATAGTTTAAATTCGCGATTGGCATACTGTTGCGATTATGTTTCTTGAAGGCAGTTCTTCTTACTGGTCTTACTATATCTTTGCTTACTCCGATAATAATTCTATACATTTATAAAAGTCTTTTTGATGTTTCTATAACTGAAATCTCTTTCAATTTGTAAAACATTAGGTACAATATAATTTCGAAGAAACGGTACTCATTCAATCTTATTTATACATCTCTAAATTTATAATCAAACATAATCTCTGATTTTTTTAAGATTAAACCGTAAGTCAAAAGGCCTTTTACAAGCCATCAGAACAGCTTTTTTTCGAATCGCAAATTTAATACATTCCTTTGTCTGGATGGTTTATTTTTGGCTTTTTAAGATTTCTTTTTAAGGCCTATCGGTAAGTTTGTATTCATTTTTTAGCATCTCACATGTCTTTGCGGTTCGTTTACATAATTGTTGTTAAGGATGATTAATTTTCATTTACCATTGATCATTAATTGTTTTTGAAAATAGGAAAACTCATTTTGCAGTATAGTGTAGTTTTCTTATTTGTATATGTAAAAGTACCCTCCTCCACCCATCGTTTTTATTACAGAAAAGTCCGGTATTTTTCAAAAAATACTTTAGCTCCAATTTCAGGATTCTTATCCATACTTACATCAATTATCAGTTCGTGTAATAGCTTGTCATCTAATTTAAAATTCTCAAAAAAAGCAGCAATTTCGGGCTTGTCTTCTTTAAACCCGCGCCGAGATATAACCTGAATATTATCTGTGGGATATATCTTTTTTGGATCACTCAATTTTTTGAGTTCAAATTCTGTCCACATAAAATGTGGTTTCCACCCTGTTATTACAATCCACTCTTTATTCTTTTCTGCCTTTTTTAAGGCTGTTATCATAGACGTTTCGGAAGAGGAAATCTGAGTGTAATCGAGATTATAAGCGGTTATTACTTTTTCTGTATTAGCATGAATTCCTGCTCCTGAAGCAATTCCATAGATTTTCTTGTCAAACTTGTCTTTATTTTCATTCAACTCCTCTATAGACTCTATATTAACGTAGGCAGGAACAACAAGCCCGGTTATACCATCGTCAAAAACAGTTCCTAATACATCTAGTTTATGCCCGTATTTAGCCCAATAATCTTTTTGTGTATGAGGTAGCCATGCATCCATATATATATCGGCATCACCACGAGATAGAGCTGTATAAATTGGACCCGGTTCTATACGCTTTAAGGTTACCGTATATCCTTTATCCTCTAACATAACCTTTGCCAAATATGTAATAGCGATTCCCTCCGCCCAGTTGGGGTATAATATCAGTACATCTTGTTTATGACGAGGCTCACAAGATGTAAGACCGAGCAATAAGACTGAGAGTAGAATGTATATTATCTTATTCATTTCTGTTCCTCCTTTTCTTTACCTAAAAGCTGTGTCATTCTATCTAATATAATCGCTAATATTACAATACAAAGCCCTGCTTCGAAACCCAAAGCAACATCGGCCTGCTGAATACCTGCATATACACTTTCGCCCAGTCCTCCGGCTCCTACCATTGAGGCTATAACGACCATCGATAGAGACAACATAATTACCTGATTAATACCAGCCAAAACAGTGGTCATGGCTAATGGCATCTGGACTTTGAACAAAGTCTGACGTCTTGTACAACCAAAGGCAACAGAAGCTTCTACAACCTCTTTCGGTACACTCTTTATTCCCAGAGCTGTCATCCTAACAGCCGGAGGCAATGAAAAAATAACCGTGGCCAAAACACCCGGCACATTACCTACCGAAAAGAATAAAATTGCCGGAATCAAATAAACAAAAGCGGGCATTGTTTGCATAAAGTCTAGTAATGGGCGAATTATAGCATAGGCTTTTTTATTGTATGCGCACCATATACCTAGAGGTATGCCAATCATCAACACAATAAGCGTTGCTACCAATACCAAGATAAATGTATCCATTGTTTGTTCCCAAAAGCCCATCCAGTAAATAAGCAGAAGCCCTAAAACACAAAAGAGAGGGAATCCTATCAGTGTTGCTATATTGTTTTGCCATGATTTATGATTTCCTAAGGATTTCTTTTTAATAATAAAAGCGATCAGTGCCACAATAGCAATAATCATGTAGAACGGAACATACCCGAGTAATTCTTGTAACACATCAACGCTATTATCTATCATAATGGTTATCTGACGAAAGAGCGGTGCTGCTGTATCTGACAACCAATCTACAAAACGTTCTATATACTTACCTATATCTAGTTTATTCATATTTAACTTGCATTTTCTATTATTTCTTTAACAGCTTCTTCGTCATATCCTGTAACCATAGCTACTACATCAGAATATCTTATACAGCCTATTAGCCTCTCACTACAGTCAACTACAGCCAAAGGATATTTTTGATTTATAAACAATGGGAGCATATCCGAAACTGAGTGATCTTCCATTACTTTAGGAATATCCATCAATATAGATTCCAATCCCTTTTCTCCGGCAGCAATTTTACGTTCAACATCTTTTTTTCTTACATAGCCCTTAAACTTGTTATCCTCGCTTATAACTGCCACAAATCGTAAAGTGTGACGCTCCATCAACCTCAACGCCGATGCCAAACCATCCTTTCCTAACTGAACTCTTGCTCTAAATGGTTCCATTATTGTAGAAGCTGTTATAATTTTAGATAAATCAACATTTCCGATAAAAGCTTTTACATAATCATCGGCAGGATTCATCAAGATATCCTCGGGGCTACCTTGCTGAACAATCACCCCATCTTTCATAATCGCAATAGTGTTTCCTAACTTTAAAGCCTCATCAAGGTCGTGTGTAATAAAGATGATGGTCTTTTTAAGTTTTTGTTGAATATCCAACAGATCGTCTTGCATTTGTGATCTGATCAGTGGGTCTAATGCGCTAAAGGCTTCATCCATTAAAAGAATCTGAGAATCGGTTGCTATGGCTCGGGCAATTCCAACACGCTGCTGCATTCCGCCACTCAGTTGATAAGGGTATTCATTCTCATAGCCCGACAGACCAACTATTTTTATTATTTCTTTTGCTTTTTCATAACGCTCTTTCAGATTTATATTCTGAATTTCGAGACCAAAAGCAACATTGTCTATTATTGTCTTATGAGGCAAAAGTCCAAAATTCTGAAACACCATTCCTACTTTTTTTCTGCGAAGATTCAACAACTTAGATTTATTCATTTTTGTTATATCTTCTCCATCGATAGAAATGCTACCTGATGTAGGCACATTCAACATATTAAAGCACCTGAGCAAGGACGATTTCCCACTGCCCGACAAACCCATTACAACAAATATTTCACCTTCTTTAATCGAAAGACTTACATTATTCACTGCAATTGTACACTTTGTTCTTTGGTGAATTTCTTTTTTTGATTTTCCGCTTTTCAGCATTCTTAGAGCTTGCTTCTTGGCTGTTCCAAATATCAGAAACAAGTTCTTCATTTCTATTTTATTCATATTTATTATTGATTAAAATAATATCCTATATTTATATTAAAGCGACTATTGCATCTGGCATTTGCAGTCCCTTTACCTAGACCTTCTCCAAAGTTAGATGTCAGCCACGGTTGATTTTTACCCAGAGCAAAATCAACATACGTATATATGGGCCCCATAGAGACAAGTGCTCCGGGAATAAGGTGTTGTGTATTAAAATATTCTTTTTTGTATTTATCTACTATCGAATAGTCTATATATGGTTGTATATATTTTATAAATCTTCTGTTAATAGGTATCATATATGCTAATCCCAGAACATAAATATTTCCTTTCGCCGCCACATCATAAGCTGCACCATAAGCAGCCATCTGGAGGATGTCAAGTTTTTCTTTATTATTACCCTGAGCATTATAATTATATGAGATAAACTCTCCTTTAAAATTCCATTTATTATAATCAGCGACTACATGCAGTGCAGTACTAATTCCCCATTTTCGACTATTAAGCTCTTTATTATATATACTTCCTAGTTGTCCGGAAACGCCGAACTCGATATTTTCATTCAATTTATATCGGGCTCTTAAATTGAATTGATCAGATTNNTGTAGTAGGAACGACAGCATAAGAATACCTGCCATTGCCAACATCATTATCCAAAGTATTATCCGAAATAAAACCCTTTGGAGCTGCTTGTCTGAAATAAGCAAAATCAAAATGCCATTGACTTAATTGATATGATAAGCCTATCCCCGTATTATACGTATCTTCCAATCCCATATAATAGGGAATCTGAAACCACCACGAATGGGACGCAAAATCTCCTATTCCGAAAGGTTTTTGAAATACACCTCCTTTAATATATAGATTATGATCTATTTGGTATCCGATATAACCATGATGTAAGAAGTGGGCCTTAGAGTCCGGATAGAAACGGTATTGAAAGCTTAAATCAAATCCTGATTTATGGGCATCGGCTGACAAATACCACGTATCGAGTTTTATATACGTATTTAAAGCTTTATTACTTTTTTCATAATTCTCTACTGATGTGTTAAAACGAATTGCTCCACCGAGTTTGAAAAAATCTTCTTTTTGTTGTGCTCTTAAAGAAGATACAAAAATGGTTATAGCGCAAATAAATAATATCCTTTTCATTATCTGACGGATTGATCATAAGAATACCCTCTTTGAAATAATCAAAGAAAATAATCATTTTTGAAATGCTATCTTGCAAAACAAAGGGGCATAACGCTATTAGTTAGAAGTCAATTTTAAACGACTCGATACTACATTATGCGATATTAATAAATAGAATCCAGAGCATAGATACGACTGTATACCAAAGAATTTCGGTCTTGATTTTATTAAATAGTCAACTCTAGATTATTAGAAGATTTTCTCCTAACTGGCGACAAAGTTAACAAAAAACTATAATTACAGAAAGGATTTGCATGAACAATCGGAAAATAAGTTTCATTTTGATAGTACAAATAGGCATATTTTTCAGAAAAACAAAGAGAGATAAGGACACTTTTAAGTAGTTTTTAATTTTGTTGAAAACTATAAATAAACAGAACTGGCAGAATATAAAATCTTACCAGTTCTCACCTATAAAAATTTATATTTTCAGTTATTTATCCGAGTATAAACCTATACTATTTCCCTCACTATCAATGAATGTAGCAAAGTACCCTACCCCTTCGGCTTCAATCTTTGTTTTTGGGATAATTCTTTTCCCTCCGCTTTTCACGATATTATCTAATGCCGTTTCGATACTTTCAACAGAGAAACTTATCAAAACACCATCTTTTGAAGGGTTAAAGTCCGGCGCGTAAGATATAGCTCCGGGACATCTACCTGATTCTTCGGGAAAGAATGCCATTTTCTCATGACCGAAGTCCATAGCGTTAAAACTTATGCCCAGTAATAATTCGTAGAATTTTACAGCTCTATTGAAATCTACAGAAGGGATTTCAAAAAATGCAACTAGCTTTTTCATTTCATTTTTGATTTTTAATGAATAAATATTGACAATACAAAACTAAAAGTTGCATTTCTCTTATACTTGGAAAAAAAGGACATCTATCTTTTAAAGAGAAAAGTAGTCGGAATATGGATCACATATCGCAAGATATTCACCCGGAGTATATCCCGAAAAATGTTTGAATTCACTTATCAAATGCGATTGATCGTAAAACTCACAGATGTATGCAAGCTCTGTAAGATTTGTAGAAGGTTTGGTTTGTAAAATATATAATGCTCGTTGAAAACGGATTATCCGCAAGAATTCTTTAGGATTCAACCCTACATATTCAGTAAAGATACGTTTGAATTGCTTATAACCTAGACAGCTGATACCAGCTAAGGACTCAATTCCTACATGCCCTATATTAACAGCTTTTACTGCGGCTTGCATTCGCCTCAAATTATATTCTTTGGAATCAAAATATTCCTTCTTCAAGAATGATTCAATCATTTGGACGCACACTCTATTATCGTATGTATCCAGAAGTAGTTTACCCAGCTCCAATATTTCAATATTGTCGAGTAAGTCAAGCGCAATAGACTGTTCTTTAAATTCGTACATCGGCTCTTTGAAAAACATGCGTGCTCCAAATGCATGAAACGTAACGCAAACCATATCTGTAATGCCTGACTGAATGAGGTTGGAATATGTAGTAGATTGTCCACTAATAAACATCTGAGGCAAAAAAGTACTTTTACCTTCAATTGATAAAGGATTGCCCCGATGAAAGAATAGATTGATATTCCCTGTCGGTATTACACCTTGCACATGATTTGCCGCATTTGCTTTTAAGAACCAATAGTTCTTAATGTAAGGCGACAATTCAATACTTGGCTGTACAATTTCAAAAGAGTCCATCGTACAAAGATAGTTAACCTCAACTTTGCTGAATTGTAAAAAAGGGACATTTATAAGCAAACTGAATCTATCAAAGGAAATCGTCGGTTTTAAATTTTTCTGATCATTTCAAATTGTTTTCCTTTCACTTCAATATTCTTTGCTTTTATGAAATCTGTAATCGAATCACATGATACATCTGTATTCACAATTTTCAGAATCGAATTTTTATTCAAATTTAAAATCTCTTTTAGTAATAGAGATGCAATCCCCTGCCTTCTATATTTTTTGTCAACGGCTAATTGAGTAAGATCTCCCGATATAGATTCGAAAACACAGTATCCGACTATTCGTCCATCGACAAATACTCCCAAACAAATAAAATCATCAACAGCCCGCTGTATAGATTCAAAACTATTCTGCCACGAAGGAGTAAAATCCCAAAATTCAGTAAACAAATCCAATTGATCGGTACTTATCTGTTTAACAGAATATAAAGTATCAGATTCTTTTATGAGATTGCTTATATGCTCATTTGTTTGCATCGAATAATAGAATTCACGAGTTACTTCAAATCCAAGATTTCTGTATACGGAAACAGCTTTCGTATTGTGCTGCAACACTTCCAACAGATATTGGTTAATCCCGGCTTCTCGTAAGAATGGTATAGAATATTCAAAGACCTGAGTAGCTAAACCTTGTCCTCGATATTCTTTCAGAGTTCCTGTTCCCGTATCGTATGCTGTGCGTATTCCGTTGAAGTCTCCAATTCCATTTAAAGTAAATNNCAACTATTTTATCTCCATCAAATGCAGCGAACGATAATCCAGGATCAAATCCTCGTCTTTTAAGCATAGTTTGGAGTTGTACCTTATTGATTTGTACTTCATAGTTAGCAAAAGCTTGATCAAATGCTTCATATATTACGCCGAAGTGTATATCTTTCAATGACTTTACTTTCATTTCTTTCATATCTCACTTAATATCATTTTCACTTTTTCATAGCTTCTGCTTTCATATTTGCCGGCATTTTTTCTATAGCGTACCGCAAGGCTGTACGAGGCATTACTGATTTATGTTTCATCACATAATCAAACACTCTTTTCTGATAGGTATCACTTTTTTTCTGTGTTTCGCTCGCTGCTTTCAACATCCAGCCATATCCCTTTTGTACCAGATCATCTTTATCTAAGAGTAATATATCTGCAATCTCAAAAACATCATCTAGAAACAGACCTTTACGGGCAGGAATAATCAATGTAACGGCTGCTGCCCGCTTTACCCAGCGGTTAGAAGATTTTGCCCACTTTTTCAGCTCTGATATATATTCGGGATACATCATTACGAATGTACCGATAGTATGGTTACAGAGGGTATCACAATCAACCCAGTTGGTCACGTAATTGTGCACCCAATATTCGAAAATCTTAAAATCAGCAGATTCATATTGTTTATGTAATGATTCTGCCCAAACACAAGCAACAACCGATTCTTCCAAGTAGCCGGACTTCCACAGCTCTTCGCATAAGTCGAATATCTCCTGTTTAGAAAACCCCTTCATCTGTTTAAGGATCTCTTTAGCTATTTTGCTGACGTCCCCCATTCGCACACCATGTACTTTAGCTGCTTCCCCCTCTTTGAAAAATCGAGAGCTAGTATTAAGTGTACTTTCATCAATACACATTATCAATGACTGACGAACCTTTTCTACTATATTATCCATTTTTTAATGATAAGGAATAAACGATACTAGTTATTTGGTCTTTTAATTTCGTAAAGAACATGCTTGCACAAAGGGTTTTGTTTTTCTATTTTGGGATGATCAAAATACCCTTCAAGATGCATACCGATTCGCTTCATTACTTTTTCTGAATCAATATTTAGAACAGAAGTAAATGATACAACTTTATTGAAGTTTAAAACATCAAAGCCATAATTAAGGCATGCTGTTGCCGCTTCAGTGGCGAATCCCTTTTTCCAAAATTCCTTTCTAAATCTCCAACCTATTTCTACACAAGGCGTAAAATAAGAATCAAAAGCAGGGATGGAGAATCCGGTAAATCCAATAAATTCTTTCGTTGTTTTTTCTTCAACAACAAACAGTCCAAAATTGTGTTTCTTAAAGTGTAACTTAATTCTATCTATAAAATCCAGAGTTTCTGAATAAGATAAAGTCTTAGGAAAAAATCTCATTACCTCCTTATCCATATTCATTGCTGCGAACGGCTCAATATCTGAATCTTTCCAATGTCTTAATCTCAGCCGATCAGTCGTTAAAATATAATCTGTCATTTTCTCTTTTAATATCAATTGATGATGATAGTTATGCTATTCTTTGAAGACAAAATATCTTTTTTTAACTGATATTTATCCGCAATAGATTTGTAAAAACAAAGTTATCATTATTTCAATCCTTAATATCTTTCATGGTAAAAGAAATAAGTACATCTTTATTGTAAAGCTACTGCTCCCATACCAACTTAGCCCGCTTCCGATTGCGAGTCCAGTGCTTATCGGTTTTCACATGACCTTTGCGGACGTATTTGAAAACATTATGCATGAATTCCGAAACGGGATATTCTCCAATATTGCGAGAGACAACACCAAGTCGGGGACTTTAGGAAAATCAAACATTGATGCATAAAAATTCACTTCTTTTCATGAAAAACATTTATCCATCTGGCGCGCGGCAAAAATAAATAATATTCTTCGATACGTTTATACTCAATAGAGTGAACAGCATAAAGGTTTTCTCCCAAAAGCTCTATATCTCCTAAATCATTCTAAAAACATCTTATTTAAACTTGGATCAAAAAAAGACAGATTATATATAACAGATTCTGAGTAACCCTCTCTTGTAATCTTAGCTATCCATGTAATTACAGATGGACTAGTAACTACATGAGATATATTTATAGATACGTCCGGATATTTGCTCTGTATATCCACAGAAGACGCTTACAAATCTTTAGTCAATATAGCATATTCTACTTCAAAATGTTTTTTATACGGTTCACTCAGGGATCCTGTTCCTACTATATCTTTAGAATCAGCTAAGTCTAGTAATACTCCATCAGCTTTGACAGGAATGCGGCTACCATTAATAGTAACAGAGGTTATGCCAAGTAAATTGTAATCCGCCTTTTGCTCCGGAGCGTTATCTTCACTGCATGAAAAGAAGGTAAAAACGGTAAAAATTAACACAAAACAGTGACACAAACTAACTTTTATATTTTTCATTAGAATCTATTATTTAGTAGTTAACTTTATATCTATAAATTATTGGATCTTAATCCAAGGTTATTTTTTAAAATCGTGCAAAATTAACTATTATTTAGTAAATAAACGTAAATTTTAATACAATTTCCCATAGAAACATTTATCATCCATGTAACTTACTGTTAGTGAATTCAAAAGATTATAAATACTAATTTTTAGTATTGTGTTCTCTTCTATATCTTTACTATACCTTTATATTTTTTACAATTGAAAAAACTTGCTGACATACTGTTGTCATAATGGGGTGATACATTTGCATTGTAGTTAAATTTTAAAACATCAGAATTATGAAAATCAAACCTTACCTGTCATTTAATGGCAATGCAGAAGAAGCACTTAACTTTTATACCGAAGTATTTAATGGTACTGTCGGAGAAATTTTTCGCTATGGAGAATATCAGGCAATGGAAAGTCCTGCCGAATACAAAGACAAGATAATCCATTCCGACCTTGACTTTAATGGCTGTACTATAAGCATGGCCGATATTTTACCAGACACAAAGGCTAACTTTGGTTCTTTGGGGCATACACTCACTATATTCTGTGACACAGAAGAACAACTGAAAGACATTTATACTAAATTAGACGTAGGTGGGCAAATAAAATGTAAACTTAGCCAACCACCTTATGCCAAACTTTATGCCGAGATTATCGATAAATTTGGCGTACTTTGGGCATTGATTATAGAGTAAAATGATAACATGAATAAAGAATTAAATCGACTTGATCGCATATCGGCACTACTGATACAATTACAGTCACGACCCGTTGTTAAAGCGTCTGAAATGGCAGAACGCTTCGACGTGAGCCTGCGCACAATATATCGTGACATGCATACATTGTCTGAAGCTGGAGTGCCGATATGCGGAAATTCGGGAGTTGGTTATTCTTTAATAGAAGGCTACAGGCTACCTTCGCTCATGTTTACCAAAGAGGAAGCAATTGCTTTCCTCACAGCCGAAAAAATTATCGAGCAACTTACCGATACCCAAAACAGCAACTACTTTCGCCAGGGAATGGATAAGATACGAGCTGCTTTACGATCTGTGGACAAGAAATATCTCCACGATATGGACGACAGTATAGCGGTATATAAAAGCAGGAATGCAGGAGAAAGTCTACCGAATATAATGCAAACGATCTTAAATAGTATAAACGACAAGTTGGTCATAGAAGTAGATTACACGAATGCAGACGAAAGTAAGACCAGAAGAGCATTGGAAGCTGTGGGCATAACTTATTCATACCCTCGCTGGTATCTATCCGCTTGGTGTCACTTACGAAAAAGCTACCGAATATTCAGGCTTGATCGTATAGGCAACATAAAAACAACAGAAGATAAGCATACAAAAGTTCATCCTGCTCTGGGATCGCTTCTCGGATGTGATGATCCTCAATGTTTGACCGAAGTTGTTTTACGTACAAGTAAAGAGGTCTCTAAACATTTTGCCGACCGATGCTATTTTATGGGACTGACCGAAGAGAAAGAACTCGCCGACGGACGGATAGAACAAACCTACATGGCTTACTCACTCGAAGGACTCGCTAGATGGGTGTTGGCAAACGCCGATACAACAACAGTTGTTAAACCCGTTGAAATAAAAGAGATTATTAAACAAATTATTGAAAAATTAGAGTTATGAAAATAAATAGCACAGAGATAAAAAATCTCGAACCGATAAAGACAATTGCAATTTCGCATACAGGAGATTATTCAGGTATTGGAAACGTATTTGAGAAATTAGCCGCATGGGCTGGAGCCAATAATCTTTGGGAGGCTTCTCCTAAAATGGCCGGAGTTTATCATGATGATCCAATGAATACCCCTGTCGAAAAATTACGTTCGGAAGCCTGTTTGGAAGATCTTTCAGGCATCGAACCCGAAGATGGGATGAAACGCTATACAATAACTGGTGGCAAATATTTCGTAATGCAGGTAGAGGTCACAATGGCCGAATATGATGAAGCCTGGAAGAAGATATATGTTGATATTAACGAAAAAGGATATGAATGTGACTCAAGAGATCACTATGAGTTATATCTGAGTTGTGCCGGCGACGTTCAAGATCCCAATGCTCCATGGATAGTAGAATTACGCATTCCTGTGAAATGAACACTTTCACAACAAAATTACAATATGTAGAATAGCTGTGTAGTATATGTTTAGCACAGCTATTTTTATATTATCTTTAAAAGATGGAAACAGAAACACCCTTAGTAGATAAAGACTATCTATTATTAAAAACTGAAGGTAAAGGAGCTTGGACTTTTGTTGAAATACCTGAAATACCCATGCCTAAAACATCTTTTGGAATGCTAAAAGTAAAGGGAAAAATAGATGATTATGCGTTTTCCAATACACACCTAATGCCTATTGGAAATGGACATGTGGGTTTGGCTGTTAGAGCTGAAATAAGGAAAAAGATAAAAAAGCAAGCGGGAGATATAGTACATATCACTATTTACGAAGACAAAACATCTTTAATAATCCCTCAGGAATTACTTCTGTGTTTGGAATATGAAGATGGAGTTCTTGAAAAATTTGAAATTTATACTGAGGGGCAGAAAAAAGCATTTATAAATTGGATTAATTCTGCGAAAAGGGAACAAACGAAAGCAGATCGAATTGCCAAAACTATCAACATGATACAAAAAGGAGAGAAATTCTATTGACCAATATAAACGATGGAAGCACAAATGCTATTAAGAGATGCGGATATATTCCCATCAAACAAGAATCTTGAAGAAGCACTGGGTGAAGGGTTCAACATATTAGTGTCTTTTCTTAAAACTATTACAAACAACGAATATGCTCTAACCCTAGAATGGAGATACTATAATGATGGTAAAGCATGGCTAGGTAAGGCAGTGTATAAGAAAAAAACTATCTTTTGGCTTTCTATATGGGAACGCTTTTTCAAAACGAGCTTCTTTTTTACGGAAAAGCACCTTGAAGCAATTGCAGAACTTGATATTTCGGAAACAATCAAAGATGAATTTACCAAAGCAAAAACTATTAGGAAACTAATTCCGATGATTTTTGATGTAAATAAAGAGAATCAGCTTGGCGATTTATTGACGGTAGTTCGGTTCAAGAAAAGTCTGAAATAAAGAATCTATAAAGAACTTTTCTCAATCAAAGCATTATCTGAGATAAATAAAAAAGACTTACAGTTCTTTGTAAGTCTTTTTCATTGTAGCGGGACCGAGAATTGAACTCGGGACCTCATGATTATGAAAAATAAAACAACCTATTTTATGTTATTTCACATTTCTACTTTTTATTTATTAATAATTGATTATCAATAATTTGATTGAATATTTTTCGAGTTTATTTTTGTAATATATATGTATTTTTATCTATATTTGCACGAGTAGTATGTACATAGTATGTACATTTATTTATCTTAAATAAAGGACTTGAATGCTATTAAGGGATAGTTAGTATGTACATTAATAGACACAACCATATGAAAGAAAAAATAGAAACCATTAACCAAAAACAAAAAGACAATGTAAAAGTTGCAAGCTTTTTAGATACAAGAAGAGCCAATTATGATGGGTTGTATTTTGTCAGAACTAGGGTTACTTTGGTGAAAAAGCAAAAATATTATCCTACAGGAATAGCTATGACTATTCAAGACTGGCAACGGTTACCTAAAGCTAGAGAATCTAAGCTTGTAGAGGCTAGGCGAAGTATAGAAGCGTCATCACAAGTAATATTTAATGCAGTTAAACAGCTCTGCGAATTTAATGCCTTTAACTTCGACAGATTAGAAACATTGTTAGGTAGAGGAAATAAACAGAGTGTTAATACAGCTTTTAAACATAAGATTCAGAAACTAATTGATGCAGACAAACTAAATACTGCTGAGTTTTATCAGGGTGCTTTAAATGCTTTCGTTTGTTTCAAATGTGGTAAGTGGTGTAAACGAAAAGAAATGCAGAAATGTAGTAAAGATATTCTAGAATTAACTTTTCAGGATATTACTGCTGAACAAATGCAACGATTTGAGAAAGAAGCATTAGAACATGGATACACGAAAACAACTATTGCTATGCGTATGCGTGCCATGCGGACAATTTGCAATATTGCTTTAAGTGATGGTACAATAAGACCGAGTGATTATTGTTTTAAAAAGGGCTCTCAAAACTCATATACCATAAAAAAAACAGGTAGCAGAAAAATAGCATTGACATTGGATGATATTAAAATAATAGCAAATGTTTCTATAAAAGAAAGGAATCGTAAAATGTCAAGAGATTTATTTTTATTTTCTTTCTGGGCTAATGGAATGAATTTTGCAGACCTGATTCGTTTAAAATGGTCTGACTACAGCAGAAAGACAAATGAATTTACGTTTATTAGAGAGAAGACAAAGAGTACCGCTACGGAGGATCTGTATATATCTTTTCCTTTATTTCCAAAAATGAAAGAAATTATTGAAGAGTGGGGTAATAATATGAATAAAGAGAGTTATGTCTTTTCATTTCTGAAAGGTGATGAGTCATATGCTGATGAAATAAGACTGACAAAGAATATTACTTATGTTGTTAATAGTAATATTAAAAAACTTATCAAGTCTATAAATGATAATTTACCCGAAGAAAAGCATCTTCCTGAGAATGTAAGCACATATGCGGCTCGGCATTCCTATGGGACAATATTGGCTCATAACAGAGTGCCTGAATCTTATATTGGTTTTGCTTTGGGACACTCTAATAAATCAGTAACAGGTTCGTATATTGAAGGATACAGCATAGAAGACAGGCTTCAATATAATTCCTTACTACAGTTTCAATAAATAATTATCTTTGAATAGCCTATATAGTTGAAGAGTAGACCGATATAATAAAATTAGAGTAACCCCCGACTATAGGAAAATGAGCTTATATTATATAATTATTATGAGCAAATACGATAGCTTCTGTAATATTTTTTACATTAAGTTTTTGATAAATATTTTTCTTATGAAATTTAATTGTATTTATATTAAGATAAATTGTTTCAGCTATTTGTTTATTTGATAAACCTTGTGCAGAAAGCTTAAGTATAACGTTTTCTATCTTTGATAGGGAAACAACTTCGGTCGATCTCCATCTTTTTCCTTCAAAGGAATATCTCAGTCTATGTAGAACCCCAGATTTATTAATATATACGTTTCCAGATTCTTTTTCTGTAGATAGCATTACAGAACATAGTGCTAGCCATATATTACCTTTTGGTGTTAGCAATATAGGTGTTAATTTATGATTAATCATTGTTGTTGATTTGTTCTTTTGAAGTAATCTAAAGTCATATGAAATTGTAAATTTAAGTCTGTCTTCTATTGGTTGTTGATAAAAGAAAGCAAATCCTTTTTTATTTATTTCAAGTAACATATCTATATCTTCTTGGGGTAAGTTTTTTTCATAAAATGAATATCCCATTTTTAACACATCTTCTCTTAAATAACCATTTAAAAATAAAGGATTTTGAGAAACATATAAGAATCCTCTACTTAAATAGTTAATAACATATAGGCTTTCCCCTGATACTCTACTCATTGCATCTAGGGTATCAATGAGTAGTTGTGATATTTTATAATCAATAGTATCATTGCACTCTTCATCAGTAACCCCTTCAAAAAAATCGTCTAAATTGAATAACATAAATTCTTCATTTTAAATAGATATGTAAAGATGGATTATAGTATTTTTAGTAAAAAAAGAAAAAACTACCCAAAAGGGTAAAGGTAGTTATTATTTAATAAAATATTTTTGTATACATAAATAAAACAGAACTCATATTCAATAAATGCTCGTTTTTTAGTGATTTTCAAATGTTTTCTGTGTGTTTAAAATTTGATTTTCATATTATTACGGCTGTATTTGTGATTGGTCGCTAATCATCTACTTCAAACTTTATTCTGTAAGTTTCTAATAAATAACAATTTAAAGTTTTTATCATGGAGCGCTTAATACGACAATTTGAGAATTTTTCTTTATGGAGGTTTTCCAATGCAAGTTTAAAGGAGGCTTCAAATTTTATAATTGAAACAAATTATAAATCTCATTTGGGGTATTATCCTACAACTATAAAAAGGGAAATTGAAGAGTTATATGAGAGAGAAAAATGCTGGCTTCAAGATTCATTTTTTTATGGAATAAGAAATAATCAAGGAAATATAATAGGAACTATTAGAACTTTAAGATGGACTAAAAAATATGTTTTACCAATACAAGCAGTATTTGATATTAATATTGACAATATTCAAGAGAAAGAAACTAAAACGCCGAATATCTGGCATATTGGTTGTTTAGCTATTGACTCTTTTTCTTTAGGGAAGGCTAGTTCTGTTATTTTAAAAATATTATTGGTACAAGCGTTATTTCATATCTGTTCTAATGAATCAATAATGTTTGCAGAGTGTGATCGTAAATTATATGAGAAAATAAGATTGCTAGGTATATATATGCTTCAAGCAGGAGAGTCTAAAAATCATATTGGTTCTGAAACAATTCCTGTCTATAATATATCAAGAAATTTAAAACCTTTTCTATGGAAACAACAAAGGTATCTTTATATAGCAGAAACAGAATCTATATTTCAGATGAAGAACAAGAAAGAATACGAAACTACCGAATTCTTGTTGGAGGAGTAGGTTTGGGGAGTGGAATAGTAGAATGTGCATTAAGACTTGGTTTTGAGAATATATGTGTCATTGATGGAGATTGTGTAGAGGAGTCTAACTTAAATAGACAGAATTATTTAATGTCTGACATAGATGAGTTGAAAACTAAGTCAATATATAACAGATTAAAAGCGATAAATCAAAATGCTAATATAACATATCATTCAATATTTCTGACAGAGGAAAATCTTGAAGATTATGTATCATTAGATGCATATGATATTGCGATTAATGCTCTTGATTTTACATCGAATGTTCCTTTTCTTTTTGACGATGTATGCCTAAGTCACAATATTCCAATATTACATCCTTATAATTTAGGGTGGGCAGGTTGTGTATTTATCATAAATAGAGAAAGCTTGAAGTTAAATACATTTTATGATACATGTGAAGGATTTGAGGCATATTTTGTCTCCTATGTAATAACACATTTGAAACACTTGAATAATCGAAAAAAATGGTTGGAAGAAGTGCTTGAGGCTTATTCACTAGAAAATAGAGAATTATCTCCCCCACAATTGGCTGTTGCCTCTTGGATTGTAGCAGGGATGTGTACCAATATCCTATTTAATATAGCAACAGGTAAAAATATTAAATTGTTTCCTGAATTTTATTTTGCATCAATTATGTAATTGACATCCTTAATTTAATAATAAAAACAAGTCTGTGAAAAATAACGTATTTATAATGAGAGTATTATTTCTTATCTTGCTTCTACTCATTGTTCCTTTGTTACATAGTCAACAAATCAAGAATTTTCGTTTAGAAGGTGTATTGTTTGATACATCAAAAAGAGCAGTAGATTACGCAACAGTTACAATTCTTTCTGAGGTTGATTCTTTGTACGTTAAAGGAAATGTTAGCAACGAAAAAGGTCAATTTAGAATTGAAAATATTCCATCCGGAAGATACATACTATCTGTAACCCATTTATTATATAAACGCAAATACGTTAATATCGAAGTACAAGAAAATACAATACTTGACTCCATTCTAATGGAGGAAAATGTGGTTGGATTAGATGCTGTTACAGTTACGGCTAATGTTATTCAACAAAAAATTGATAGATACGTAGTATTCTTACAAGGAAACCCGATAACAAAAGGAAATAATACAAAAGAGGTACTTACATTGTTACCTGGTGTTACCAATGAAGAAAATTCCTTAAAAATTAATGGCCGAGATGTTTCCGAAATTTATGTTGATGGACGAAAACTAAGGGATAGAAATGAGTTAGATGCAATTCAGGCTGAAAATATTGATAAAGTCGAAATTGTACATATGAGTGGTAGTGAAGAGAGTGCTTCGAGTATGGGAGGGATCATTGATATCAAATTGAAGAAGATGTCTAATGGAGGATATTATGGATCTGTTTCGAGCGATTTTTCTGTACATTTCAAAGGGGGACATTATTCAGATAATATAAATGCATCATTGAATTACAGGAATAAAAATCTGAGTATATATAATTACACATATTTTGGACATTTAAAAAATATTAGTCAATATAATATTTACTCCCATTACAAAGAGATAAATAAGTATATTGATATGCAGACCGATGGTAAAGGTTGGACAAATTCTTTCTCTGATAGATTGAGTTTAACCTATGATATTACTAACAGACATAGCATAGGTGGTAATTTTAGATTGGGAATAACTAACGGAGAGCCTATCAATAGATCAGAGTCTACGGTTAAAAACAATGTTGGTGAAAGGATAGACAGATCTGAATCGATAATAGAAGAAAAGTTAAGAACTAGGCAATATCAGGCGGCCTTAAATTATGATTGGATATTAGATGATAAAGGTTCAAAAATAAAATTTATTATTGACTATTTGAGATACAATAATAAAAGGATACGAGGTAACAGCTATTTATACAATCTGGATAAAGATAATGGGTATGAAGAGAATACTAGTGATCGATTAGATGATAGAACTGATATGCTAGAAATAGATACTAGGTTGGAGCAAAGAATAAGTGATAAATCGCAACTAGATATTGGTCTTAATTATAGTTTGAATAATTCAAAACAGTTTTTAGACTATAAAAAATGGGAAAATAACATTTGGGTGTCTGATCTTGATCTTAGTGATAATTATAAGCTGAAAGGACAGAATTATGCAGGTTTTGCTTCTTTTTCATCGATGATTACAAAAAAAATTACTTACAAAGTGGGTATTAGAATACAGGAAAACAAAATTGAATACAATTCTGTAAAAATAAGCAAGCAGAATTCTAAAAATTATTGGGGCATATATCCTACGCTTAACTTAATGTATAATATTGATGAACAAAAAGGGAACTCAATAAGCCTTTTCTATCAAAAAGCTATGGATCCAATTCCATATAGCGCGATCACGCCTGTGGTAATCTATAATAATGAATATTTATATACTAAAGGTAATCTAGATATAAAACCTGTAAATTATCACCTTATTATGTTAGGAGGAGGGATTAATGGTCAATGGAATATTAATTATCTATTCGGATTTAGTGAAGATGTTTTGTTCTTTAAGACCTTCCAACACGAAAAAGATCCATTAGTAACCTATACTATGCCTGTTAATGATGGTAAGAATTATATGCAAGCCTTGTCTCTAGATAGAACCTTTAAAATAGCAAAATGGTGGAGTTTAAAAGCTATTGGACGAATACAATGGCTAAAATATGAAGGAGTAGATATAAATTCATCAAGTTGGAAACCTTATTTAGCGATTAATAATAATATGGATTTTGACAATGGCTGGGGTGGAAATCTCTCTTACTATTTAGAACCGACTTATAAAACACAGGATAGAATATATAAAACAGTACATGGTATAAATGGGAAAATATATAAATATTTATTGGATAATAAATTATTGTTGAATTTAAACTTTACACTGTATCGACATAATAGAAGAAGAATTACAAATACTCTTGATATATGGTCAAAAAGGCACTATACAACAAATGAAACTGGATTTATGATTAAAGTCATTTATAACTTTAATGGAGGCAGAAAAGTAACAACTAAGCAAAGCAAGAGTATACAAGATTATTATGAGTATAAAGATAATTAAATAGATGTACATCAATCAAGGGAGTAACTCGAAAATCCTATAAAGAGTAGAGATAATATTATTTTTTTAATCATGGAAGAGAAAAAAGTATTAAAAGTTAATGAGGATATAACTCCTCTAACTTCAGATGAAGAAAACTCGTTTAAAGGTGGATATGGAGTTGTGGAAACGGATCTGATCAAACCTAGATGGGGTAGTAACAATGACAATTGTAGCAATAGTAGCCTTAGCAATAATGACAATTGCAAATGCGATAATTGTGGAAGTGCTAAGAGTAATATGTCTTACTATTAACAGTGAAGTGAAATACCCTCATTTGAGGGTATTTCACTTATTGAAAAAATAAAGTTAATATCATGAAATGGAGTAAATATAATTCAACTATAAAAGCAGGAGATGAAAAATATATATTATATAATTGTAGAACTGACAAAATTTTAATTCTTACAAAAGAACTTCATACAATTATTTCCCAAAATAATTTAGATAGGATTAAATTACTTCATCCTGATTTCTATACCTGCCTTATAACTAATTCTTTTATAATAGATAATTATAAAGATGAAGTTGAAATAACAATACAAGATAGGGAGAAACAATTAGATTCTGATGTGTATTTTAGATTAACTATAAATCCAACTCTTGATTGTAATTTACGTTGTTGGTATTGTTATGAAACACATCAAAAAAACAGTCATGTTGATGATAAGACAATGAATTCAATAAAGAAATTGTTAGAGAATAAAATTAAAACTTTACAATTAAAGACTTTGGCTATTTCTTTTTTTGGAGGGGAGCCATTGTTAAAATTCAATAAAACGGTAAAACCTTTGATTAACTTTGCTCAAGAATTATGTAATGGCTCTGAAACCAAATTGAATATTGGATTCACAACAAATGCAGTTTTACTTACATCTAATATTGTAGATTATTTGTCTTCATTAGACGTCATAGGATATATTCAAGTTCCATTTGATGGAAATAAGAGTTTGCATGATGCGATAAAAAAAATGTCTAATGGTAAAGGGACTTACGATATCACTCTGAAAAACATTAAATATGCAATAAAAAAAGGTTTGCATGTTAATATACGATGTAATTACAATATTGATAACCTTAACTGTTTTATAGATCTTATAGATGAATTTAAAGATTTGGATAAGAAATATTATGATTCATTTCATTTTAGTTTTCAACCTGTTTGGCAAACGCATGATGGGGGGCTAAAAACCTCACCAATATTAAAAAAGATAAGATTCACTTTAGACACATTTGGAATGAAACATGATGGAAATAGTGAGAATGGAGGCTTGGGAACATCTTGTTATGCAGATAGAGGGGATAGTATAGTCGTAAATTATAATGGAGATGTATATAAGTGTACATCTCAAGATTTTATTCAAGCTAAGCGAGAAGGGATACTAAACGAAGATGGAACAATAACATATAATAAATATTATCAAGGTAGAATGAATTCTAGGTTTTCTAATCCAATATGTAAAGATTGCTCTATTTTGCCAATTTGTAGTGTATGCTCTCAAAAAAAAATTAATCAGTCTCTGTATATATGCCCTGGTAACATAGGTGAAGATGATAAATTAGATATAATTCAAAGTAGGATTCAGATAATAAGTAATAATAGGATTACATTAACTTAAGGGTATGAATTTTTCACGACAATTGGATAGTATAGACTGCGGTCCCGCTTGTATTCGTATGATAGCAGCATATTATGGTAAAAAATATTCATTAAACTATCTTCGGAATTTATCTTTCCTATCGTCAGAGGGAGTCTCAATTGCCGGAATACGAGATGGTCTAGAAGCAATAGGTATGACTGTAAATAGTTTCAAACTGCCCCTAGAAAGATTGTGTGAGTTCAAGCTTCCCGTAATTTTGCATTGGCATCAGAACCACTTTGTCGTTCTTTATAAAATAACTAAAAATAAATATTATTGGATTGCAGATCCTGCTTATTCCAAATACAAGTTATCTGAAGAGGAGTTTTGTAAAGAATGGAGTCATGGGGGGCAAGGAGTGATTTTAATTCCCACTCCTACTGATTTATTCTATCAAATGATACCTCCTCCAGAGAATGATTCTATAAAGAAATTTTTATTAAAATATCTACTTCCTTTCAAAAATGAGATGTTTCAGCTAAGCTTGGGGTTATTAGCCGGAGTTATTGTTTCACTAATAATGCCTTTTTTGACTCAAGCAATGGTTGATAAAGGAATTGGGGAACTTGATATAGGTATCATATTAATTATAGCGATATCTCAGCTATGTTTGTTTCTGGGAAGTTATGCTATTATTCTTTTGAGAAATTGGATTGTCCTTTATTTGGGTACTAGGATTAATATTGATATAGTCTCTGATTTCCTAGAAAAAATAATGCGCCTACCTATGAAATTCTTCGATACTAAGTCTACGGGAGATTTTCATCAAAGGATTGCGGATCATTCTAGATTACAATCTTTCGCAACCTCAGATACTCTTCTGACTGTTTTCTCCCTATTATCTTTCTCTGTTTTTTTTGTCATTATTGGTCTCTATAGTCTAAAAGTTTTAATAGTTTATACATGCTTTACAGTTATTAGTATACTGTGGATGCTTTATTTTTTGAAGAAAAGAAAGGTTGTTGATTACAAACTATTTAAAGTAAGAACTGAAAATCAGAATTCCATATTAGAGATTATAAATGGAATGCCTGAAATTAAACTTAATAATTTTCAGGATTATAAAGCAAAAGAATGGAAAGATATACAAGAGAAACAATATAAAGCTGATATTGATTCTTTAAAGGTAAATCAAGTACAATCGGCAGGGTATTCATTGATAAATCAGGTTCGAAATATTACAGTAACTTTTCTTGTTGCTGTTTCTGTTGTGCAGGGACATATTACTTTAGGTATGATGATGAGTATCACATATATTATTGGTCAAATGAACTCTCCGCTGGAACAATTAATCGGATTTGTAAGAAATTTTCAAGATTCAAAAATTAGTTTGGAAAGAGCCGGAGAGATCCATATTTTAGAAAATGAGGACAATAAGGTCGAATATCAAAAAATACCAGATTCTGTTTCCAACATAAAATTGGAGGACGTCTATTTTCGGTATGGTCCATTTTCGGATAAAATGGTTTTAAATAATATAAATTTATTAATTCCTAAAGGAAAAGTTACCGCTATTGTAGGAGAAAGTGGTAGTGGAAAAACGACCTTGCTTAAATTACTACTTAAATATTATCAACAGACAGATGGAGAAATACTTATAGATAATTATGACATAAATAATTTCTCATCTGATGAATGGAGGAAAAGATGTGGTATAGTTATACAGGAAAGCTATATTTTTTCTGAAACTATTTTGAGAAATATTGTTTTAGGTGCTGATCCTATTGATGAAAATAGATTAAAGGAAGCTATTAAAATTTCTAATTTACAGGAATTTATAGAAAATAAGCCCTTGAAATTATATACAAAAATAGGCAAATCAGGTCTAGGCATCAGTGGTGGGGAAAAGCAACGTATTATGATAGCAAGGGCTGTTTACAAAAAACCTCAGTATTTATTTCTGGACGAAGCGACAAGTTCTCTAGATGCTGATAATGAAAGTATAATTGTCCAAAATTTAGAGCATTTCTTTAAGGGAAGGACTGTTGTTATTATAGCACATAGATTAAGTACTGTCAAGAATGCAGATCAAATTGTAGTCTTAAAAAATGGGATTATAACTGAAGTAGGTAACCACGAGCAATTAATTCGAAAAAAAGAAGTATATTATAAATTAGTTTTTAATCAATTAGAATTGGCTAAATAATGAGTAATACAAATCAAAAAAAAAATTTCTTGATACGTTATGGTATATCTATTATTTTAGTTTTTCTAATTTTAATAGCAATTGCCATTTCGAAAAAAATTCCAGTTAGTCAAAATGTAAATATTGAAGTTGTAAAGACAAATATGGCTTCATATTTAGGAATTATGCAAATACCAATAAAACCAAAACAAATAAATCACCAAGATTCAATTATATTAAATATAGAAAATAAGTCAATAACGTTTCGAGTAGATTCTATTGATGAATCTTTTAAAATATTGTATCTATACAATAATAATGAAGAAAAGCTTCCTGACGTATTTAATGCAAAACTTAAAGGTGAAGATAAAAAACTTTGGGATATTATCTTTATTTATTAGCTAAGTAAAAATGCACTTCAATCTTATTAAATTAAAATATCATGAAAGTACCTCAAGTTATTCATCAAATCTGGTCAGGAATAAGTGATCCTTTGCCAGAAAATTTTAAACGATTAGGAGATACATGGAAACGTGATTATCCAGATTGGAAATACGAATTCTGGGATAATAAACGCATGAATGATTTTGTGAAAAAATATTATCCTCAATATTGGTACGTATATAATAAATACCAATATGATATACAACGATGGGATGCTATACGTTACCTTATTCTAAATAAAATTGGAGGGATGTATGTGGATTTTGATTATGAGTCTATAAAACCGATGAACACTCTCCTTAAAGACAAAACGTGTTGTTTCTCTTTAGAAAAAGATTTTATATCTAACCATTTTCGCATCTTCAACAATGCATTAATGCTTAGCACTCCAGGGCATCCGTTTATGGAAAGAATAGTAAAATATGTATTTTCTAGAACTCTTTTGACTGACGCTAAATATGCTTCTAAAAGCATGGCTGTATTTAATACTACTGGTCCATACGCCTTAATTCGTCTCTATGATACATTAACAGATCAAGAAAAGGAAGATGTCTATCTCATACCGGCGGTCTATGTATCGCCTTTTACAGGTAATGAGGCAGAAGAATTTAGATATGGTGTTAGAAATAAAGAATTCGAGGAATGCGTAAAAGAAGCTTATGCTATTCATTATTTTTTTAGCAATTGGGCCTAAAACTAAAATAAAACAAGTCCTAGCATTTTCCTATAAAATGAATAAAGAGGGGTGACAAAAAAAGGACTATCCGAAATATTGTGTAAATGAAAAANNTTTTTCATTTACACAATATTATGGACTCTGTCAAAACTAAGTTAAAAGACACACCCTTTATTTACAAATTACATTGCTAATGGTAAATCTATTTTGTCAATTTTTCTAACTTTTTATTAATTAGCTGTTCCTCCTTCTCATTTTGTTCCTTTATCGTTTGATTATACACTTTCCTTCTGATTGTAGCTTCAAAATCAATCACTTTCCTCTGTATACTATCACGGTATTGAGATCTTTCAGCGTAGGATTTGTTCAAATAAAGTAAATGCTCCTGAGAGACACCTCCTCTCATCTGTATATACCTGTATTTAATATCATTATGCTTCAATCTCTTGTTTTCCTGTAACTGGTCATAATTGTAATACAATGAACATCCAATACCTAAGATTAAGATAACAAGAGCAATAAACGTTTTACTAGACTTGAAATCAATCGAATATCTGTTTTCCACTATACTCGGCTTTTTAACAAGTTCGTTTAACTCTGCAATCTTCTGGTTCAGGAATTCGGCAGAAGCTTTATTAGCTTCTTCCTGTAACTGAGTCGTAACACTGATGATAATATTTATGAATTTTTTCAGATCCTCTTCATCAATCGCTTTTTTAGCATTGTCAACAGTATCGGCTATCTTATTCAATAAGTCTGCCGTTAATGGCGAATCAGCAGGATTATCATTACTGTTTGGACTTGTGTTCTCCTTAATAACAGTAATATCCTCTCTAATTTCCGATATAGTCTGAACAAAACCTTCCATTACAATCTGTAACTCCTCATTGTTATCTATATTATTTTTCATAATTAAATTCCGTTTTTAAATTTTCGTTTTCGATTCCTCTTATTTTGCTCATACTGCATCCTTTTAGCAAACTGTTCGTCTTCATAATTATCCCCATGAACTTCAAATGTGGATAAAGAGCTTATCCCATGAATCAATGACCCCAGAAGGCTCGCACCCAGATTCTGGGGCTTATCTTCTGATATATTCTTGACAGGTTCAACCATCCTTTGATTTTGAGCGTTCTCTTGCAATCTAGTATTGATCTTCGAATAACTGAAGCTGCGGTCTACTTCCGAGCCTTTAAATGTTACCTCTCCTTTAGTAAAAGAAATACCCTGTATCTCATTTGTTCGCCCTTTACACTTATAAGAAAGAACAATTCCTTTTTCTTTCAACAGTTTTTCAAAGTCAGTCCAATTGGTGGATTTAGACAAAACATCTTTTACAGCATTGTAAACCTGATATTTGGTTTTATCCTTACCTCTCAGCTTTTGTCGCTTTACTTTATCCTTTCCTTTACCATAGGTCAAGCCGTATTTATCTTTCAGCTTTTTACAGACCGCTTCATTCCTGTACCGGTCGTTTTTATCACTGATAACTTTGCCGTTATTATCGATGCGGTTATATACCAAATGAACGTGGGGATTACCGTTGTCAAAGTGGCGTACTAAAATATACTGAGTGTCTTTAATACCCATATTTTCCATATATTCTTTGGCTAATGTAACCATAGCACCATTTGTCAACCTCTTCTCATCATCAGGCGAATAACTTAACGAGATATGCCCGACAGGATGTTTAATATTAGGCTTTATGAGGCGTTGAGCATTGAAACTCTGGACTATGTTATTGACATTCCCCAACAATACACCATCGGCTGAAATTAGCTTAGCATCCTGCTTATTCATCACATAATTGACACATCCTTTAAATGCTGCTCTTTTCATAACTTTTCCAATCATTTGAGAGTTGGTTTATGATACCGACTATTATACCCCGAAGGTTAATCACATCAGAAGCCACATTCTTGAATCCTTCTCTATTGGCAACCCTTGCCAACTGATTCAAGTTGTTTGCTTCTCCCGAGAGTTTACGAAGTATATCCGTATCGGATTTACTGATACGCTGGACTACTTTTCCAGTCAGTAAGACTGAACGGACAAATTTACTCAGGCTTACCCCTGCATCTTTTGCCCTTTTCTTCAAAGCCATGTACTCAATACCCGAAAACCGGGCACTGATAACTTTATCTTTGAGCTTTCTTTTAGCTGTATTTTTATATGAATCTTTTATCATAATTTCAACTGTATTTTAATTATTTCTTCTCTTCAAAACTGCGACCAACGGGAG
>NZ_DLIY01000036.1:7074-58364 GCF_002483985.1 Dysgonomonas sp. UBA7630 | reverse complement strand
AACACCAACAACTCATCGGTCGGGGATCGCCCAGCGGCAAGGGGGGAGACCACTCCTCCCGACAAGCGAAAAAGAGTTATTTCTTCTTGGATGAGATAATCCGATTAGCAGCTTCGTTTTGCAACTCTTGTTTTGTCCGGATAGGATTTTGCCTTAACCAATCTTCCAATAGCTCTTTTTCAAAGTAGATCATCTTACCTTGTGGTTTATAATGCGGAATTACACCCTTTGATGTGAGTTGATATAAATAACTCTTAGATAAGTTAAGGAACTTACTTGCTTCTTCAAAAGACAATATCTTTTTAAGAGCATACAAATGTTTCTCTAATGCGGAAACCCTCATTTCTAAATTTTCATTCATAGCAATATGAATTTATAACATTAATAAATGGGGTTGCGCATACCCCTGTTTTTTGTCGACAAGGGCAAATGTAAATTGATATTTAAGGAGTTATGTTTGAGAGGGTAAAAGTCTCAATGTATTCTCAATGTTCTTGCAGTTCTTTGATATACTTGTCTATGATATGAGAATCTTTTGGCGGGTAATCTTGGTTTGTACTAACAGTACTGGAGATATTATCCTGATTTAGAAATACTCCTTTTTCGGATGTAAGGAATATCTTATTTTGGGCACATACAGCTTGCCAACTGCTTGTTATATAACAGCGTTTATTTAATTCGTTAAATAGATAGATAAGGAGTTTGTTTTTCTTACTGGCAATCCTCAATGGCTGTTTTGTTGTACAGGATAGGATTTGCTGTACAATATCAATAGTCATTACAGTATCTAATACCTTTATTTTATTGATACATTCTACAAGAATTTCTATCTGTTTTTCATTAAGGGTAGATTTAAAGTCTTTTATTATGATTTCAGGTTGTAGTGCTTGTAATTCCGGTTCAGGTACTTTATCAAACTTATTAGTATTCACTTTAAATAGTAAATCGAATGTTGTATTTATTTGACTTTGTTTTTCTGTGGATAGATTCCCATAAGATACTCGATTCTTATACACCGAAAACTGCTGGTCAAGATATTCTTTTTCCTCTTCTTTGCTCATATTATTATATTCAATCACAGTTCTCATATAATGAGGAGTAAACTGAATATCTTTGAATAGTAACGTAAGAAAACTAATCCAACTCAATATAGCTACAAAGCCAAAGAGAATACACGCTAATGGAAACCAAAGGTGGGCTAAGAATGTGTTTTTCTTTTTCAATAACTCATATTTATTCATCAAAGAACTCCATATCTTTTGATTGGCTTCTTTTTGGGAATATTTAATATAAGCTAGTTTGTTCATATAGCTTTGATTTAATTATTTCAAAGCTAAATAAAAGATGACGAAGAGCAAAAAGATAAGCTTATTTTACTGCGTTTTTCTCAATTTTGTATGTATATAAGATATACATTTGCCTGCTGCACATAAATAATTATCAGTTTTATTTATATCTTTCCGATTATCAGAACTAATAAGACTTATTTTTCATCTTTGTTTTTCTTTCTCTTAGTTGCTGATTTATAGGGGAAAGTAGTATGTACATAGTATGTACATCAAAAATAAAAGAGACTTACAATATTTTGTAAATCTCTCATTTTCAAGTAGCGGGACGGGGACTTGAACCCCGGACCTCATGATTATGAATCATGCGCTCTAACCATCTGAGCTATCCCGCCATCATCTTGTTAGCGGGTGCAAAAATAGAAGTTTATTTCTTATAAAACAATACTCACAGCCGAAATTTGCAAAAATATTTAATAATAATATCGGAAATAGCTCATATACAAAGCCTAATTACCTAATAAAATTTAAGAATAATATCTTTCACTCCAATATTACTCTTTACATTCTTCTTTTTACTACTTTTGTACCTGATTTAGTCAATTGTTAATGCTAAGGATAAAGAGGTTATACACATTCATTCTTCAGACATTTTTCCCCGTCTTCATGATGACTTTCGGGATATGTTTGTTTATTGTCTTGATGCAATTTCTATGGAAATTTGTAGAAGACCTTGTCGGCAAAGGACTTGACAACGTAGTGCTTGCCGAACTTTTCATGTATGCAATCCTCAACCTTATCCCTCTTGCCCTCCCACTCTCTTTGTTGCTAGCCTCTCTTATGGCTTTTGGAAATTTGGGTGAACGACTGGAACTATTAGCAATAAAGGCATCCGGGGTTTCACTCTTAAAAACGATGAAGCCTCTGATTATATTCATTTCGTGTGTAGCTGTGGGAGCCTTCTTCTTCCAAAACGAAGCTATGCCACGCATTCAGGTAAAACTCCGCTCATTAATGATATCCATACGGCAAAAATCTCCGGAGTTGGATATTCCTGAAGGATCATTTTATAGTGGAATAACAAATTACAGCCTTTACGTAAAGAAAAAAGAAAAAGAAACCCGTATGCTGAAAGATGTAATGATCTATGATACATCCGAGGGGTTTGATAATATGTCGGTATTCGTTTGCGACTCCGCCCTTATGAGCATATCGTCCAACAAAGATTTTCTTTTGTTGAACTTATATTCGGGACAGCGATTCGCGAACTTTTCACAATCCGGACTTAACGAAACACGTCAAAACAATCAGTTTGTTCCATATAGTAGAGAGAATTTTAAAGAAAAGAAAATAGTCATTCCATTCAATAGTGGATTTGATAGAATGGACGAATCTAATCTGGAAGGAACACAAATATCAAAAAATATTTTTCAATTAGGGAGTTCCATAGACTCTCTAAGTTCCAGACTTGACAGTGTGAACGTACATGACAGAAAGGTGATAGGGAAAAACACCTATTTAACGTATCGCAATTCTGATGCATACAAAAAGGTGGAAACAGAAGAAACGGCATTACCGAATAAGGAACAAGCAATTGAACCTTTGAAGAAAAAATCTATAAATACAATAGATTTTGACTCATTGCTAAATACATATAGCAATGATGAAATATCAAGATATGTAGGTTTTGCTGCAAACGAAGCCGAAAGCAGCAGGTTCAACATCATGGAGACCACGCAGAAAATAAACATGCAAAAGAATATACGTATGCATAAAGTTGAATGGCATCGTAAATTCGTATTATCTTTTGCCTGTCTCATCTTCTTCTTTATCGGAGCACCATTGGGGGCTATTATACGAAAAGGAGGATTAGGTATGCCGGTAGTTGTCTCTGTACTTCTATTTATCGTTTATTATATTATCGATAACATCGGGTACAAAATGGCACGCGATGGAGTTTGGGAAGTTTGGCAAGGTATGTGGCTAAGCTCATTTGCCCTTTTCCCATTAGGCGTATTCCTCACATATAAGGCGATGAACGACTCTGCTCTATTCAACCCCGAAGCTTATGGAAACTTCTTCCGAAAAATATTGGGCTTAAAGAAAAAGACAATATATGAAACAGAGCAATCGGTTGACATTAATACTGTTCCCGATCTTGCATCACTCAATGCAAATCCCGATCAGATTGCGTATATCCAAGAGATGAGTATTGAGAACCTGAAGGATATAGCGAAGAATCATAAAGAGTATAGTTACGACGAAGACACCTTACAACTCGTATTAAGCATATTGAAAGATAAGGGTGCCAGCTTCTTTGATGTGAAAGTAAAAAAGATAAACTATGTAGAATCTCAAAGTATATTTAATGCATTTATGAAAAATGCAAAAATAGCCATGCTTATTTATTTGGTTATTATACTATTCTCTATATTGTCAGTGATAATAAAGCTTAGCTTTATCATGTCGTCTTTGATAGTAGTAGCGTATGCTGTATTTTTCATAAAATCATTCATTTGTTACTTCGACTTCTACAGATCTATTGACAAAAAGACAAGAAAAAATATGTTTGGCATCATTGTTGGTTCTTTTATATTTATCTGGGGATTTTATCCTTATTTAAAGAAAAATATAGAACGTGAGATGATAAAAATTAAATGACAAAAACAGACTGGAAATAATATAATAATGGATAAGATTAAACTGGACACAGTAGAAGAAGCAATTGACGAAATTAAAAAAGGTAATTTCGTTATTGTAGTAGACGATGAAGATCGTGAAAACGAAGGCGATTTAATAATTGCAGCAGAAGCAATTACTCCGGAAAAGATAAACTTCATGGAGACACATGCCAGAGGTTTGATTTGCGCTCCGCTGACATCAGAACGCTGTGACGAACTAGATTTACCAATGATGGTGACCAACAATACCTCTATGCATTCTACTCCCTTCACTGTATCAATCGACCTATTGAAAAATGGTGTTACAACAGGGATATCTGCATACGACAGGGCACAAACAATATTGGCTCTAACAAAAAAAGAAACCAAACCGGAAGACTTTGGTCGTCCGGGACATATATTCCCATTACGAGCTAAAGACAAAGGTGTACTAAGCCGTATTGGACATACCGAAGCAGCTGTAGACCTGGCACGTTTAGCCGGACTATATCCTGCCGGAGTATTGATTGAAATAAAAAAAGAAGATGGTGAAATGGCTCGTCTGCCTGAACTGAGAAAAATGGCAGATGAATACAATCTCAAACTTATATCTGTTGCTGACCTGATACGATACAGGCTCGGAAGAGAATCTCTTATAGAAAGAGGAGCTAAAGTAAAAATGCCAACTGCATATGGAGATTTTGAACTAATTCCTTTCAAACAAAAAGCAACAGGATTAGAACATGTAGCCATTATAAAAGGGACATGGGATAAAGATGAACCGATACTCGTTCGTGTACACTCGTCTTGTATGACTGGCGATATTTTTGGATCGAAACGCTGCGAATGTGGCGAGCAACTTCACAAATCGATGGAGATGATACAAAAAGAAGGAAAAGGGGTTGTCATCTACCTCAATCAGGAAGGTCGTGGCATTGGCCTGATGGCAAAAATGGAAGCATACAAATTACAGGAAGAAGGTTACGATACAGTAGATGCAAACCTACACTTGGGATATCGTGCCGATGAGCGCGATTATGGCGTTGGGGCTGCAATTCTTCGCGACCTGAATGTATGTAAAATGCGCTTACTTACAAATAATCCTGTAAAAAGAAAAGGTTTGGAATCCTTTGGGCTTACTGTTGTAGAGAATGTACCGATCGAAGTTACTCCTAACCAGTATAATGAGTTTTATATGCATACTAAAAAAGAACGTATGGGCCATGACTTACATAATGTAGATTAATCTATTATGTAATTATAGAAATAAGAATATCATATAATCAAAATCGATAGAAAATGACACAAGTATCAGCACGCATAGCGAACCTTTCTGTATCAGAAACTTTAGCAATGTCGCAAAAGAGCAACGAATTGAAGGCTCAAGGAATCAATGTGATCAACCTAAGTGTTGGAGAGCCTGATTTTTATACACCGGATCATATAAAGGCGGCTGCAAAAAAGGCTATTGATGATAATTTTTCATTTTATTCTCCTGTTCCCGGATATCTTTCGTTGCGACAAGCAATAAGTAAGAAGCTGGAGACAGAAAACGGATTGAGTTATAAGCCTGAACAAATTATTTGTTCGAACGGAGCCAAACAAGCAGTTTGCAATGCTGTACTAAGTGTTGTTAATCCGGATGACGAAGTCATTATACCTGCTCCATGCTGGGTAAGCTACATAGAAATGGTAAAACTTGCCGAAGGTAAGAGTATTGTTATACATACAGGTATAGAGCAAAACTTTAAAATAACTCCGGCTGAGTTAGAAGCTGCAATTACTCCCAAAACAAGAGCTATAATACTATGCTCCCCTTCTAATCCTACAGGAAGTATCTACAGCAAAGCAGAATTGAAAGGTCTGGCTGATGTATTGGCTAAACACCCTAATATAATCATAATCTCCGATGAGATATATGAACATATAAACTATACAGGTAAACACGAAAGCATTGCCCAGTTTGAAAACATCAGGGAAAGAGTCGTAATTATAAACGGAGTATCTAAAGCGTATGCCATGACAGGTTGGCGCTTAGGCTGGATGGCAGCCCCACAGTGGATTGCAGCAGCTTGCAATAAGCTACAAGGTCAATACACTTCGGGAGCATCTTCTATTGCTCAGAAAGCAGCAGAGGCAGCATATCTAGGCGGACAGCAGTGTGTAGAAGATATGCGACAGGCTTTTGTACGTCGCCGTGACCTGATCGTAAAACTAGCTTCCGAAATAGAAGGTTTTAAAGTAAACAAACCCGAAGGAGCTTTCTATTTGTTCCCTGAGTGCAGCTATTACCTTGGCAAATCATACAACGGAAGATCGATCAAAACATCGGCCGATCTTGCCATGTTCCTTTTAGAAGAAGGACATGTGGCATGTGTTGGCGGACTTGCTTTCGAAGCGGCAAATTATATCCGTTTCTCATATGCAACATCTGATGAAAATATCATTGAAGCAATGAAACGAGTTAAAGAGACGCTGGCTAAATTAAAATAAATCAATTTATATAGCTAAGAAGTGGAGATAAGTAATTTATCTCCACTTTTTTATTTAAAATAGATCAAGTTTATGAAAAAAGAAAAATTATAATTTCAAAAAGACACTTTATCTCATTTTTTATACTTAACTTTGTACCTCAGATATTCGCTTGAGATATTTAGAATATTTGAAATAATGAGAAAGAAAAAGATACAATATTTACTATTATAATAAAAGGAACAGATATGACAGATATCCCGTTCCTTTTTTTTTATCTTTGTAAATAGCTTATTTAACCACATATTTATATAAACAAACGATGCATTTAGACAAACCAGTTCAACTAATTCTTGATGACGGAACAATTTTCGAAGGAAAGTCATTCGGCTCTGAAACCGCAAAAGCCGGAGAAGTTGTATTTAGCACTGCAATGGTAGGCTATACAGAAAGCCTTACCGACCCTTCTTATTTAGGTCAGATACTAGTTGTCACATTTCCTCTTGTTGGTAACTACGGAGTTCCCGACGATACACTTACCAACGGAATTTCCGATTTTTACGAATCAGAAAAAGTACAAGTAAGCGGACTCATCGTCTCAGATTACTCGCACGAATACTCTCACTGGAATGCTAAAAAAAGTCTGGGAGACTGGTTAAAAGAGCACGACGTACCGGGTATTTATGGCATTGATACGCGTGAGCTGACAAAGATACTCCGCGAAAAAGGTTCGATGAAAGGAAAAATCGTTTTCAAAGGTGCAAACGAAATTGAGTTTTATGATCCGAATATCGAAAACCAGGTTGCAATTGCAAGTTGCAAAGAAGTGTTGACATACGGCAACGGAGAGAAGAAGGTAGTTCTAGTAGACTGCGGTGTTAAGCATAATATCATACGCAGCTTACTAAAGAGAAACGTAACAGTAATACGCGTGCCTTGGGATTATGACTTCAATCAGTTGGAATGGGATGGATTGTTTATCTCAAATGGTCCCGGCAACCCTGATTTTTGTGAAGAAACTGTAAAGAATATTCGTAAGGCAATGGAAGGAAGCAAACCGATCTGCGGAATATGTATGGGCAACCAGCTACTTTCTAAAGCTGGCGGAGCAACCATATATAAATTGAAATATGGACATCGCAGTCATAATCAGCCCGTAAAGATGGTTGACTCGACTCAATGCTTCATCACTTCACAAAACCATGGCTATGCGGTAGCGAATGCGTCATTAAGTGCAGAATGGGAGCCTTTATTTATCAATCTGAATGATGGAACAAACGAAGGTATCAAGCATAAGACTAAACCATTCTTTTCGGCACAGTTTCACCCAGAAGCATGTAGCGGCCCAACAGATACAGCCTTTATTTTCGATTTATTTATTGAAAAATTATAATCCACTATATAAAAAAGCAGCTTAAATGGATATAAATATAGACGTAAAAAAAGTATTAGTCCTTGGTTCGGGTGCATTAAAAATTGGAGAAGCCGGAGAGTTCGACTACTCCGGTTCGCAAGCTCTGAAAGCATTGAAAGAGGAAGGAATTGAAACTGTACTTATCAACCCTAATATTGCAACAGTACAAACTTCAGAAGGGAGTGCTGACAAAATATATTTCTTGCCTATTACTCCATACTTTGTTGAGAAAGTTATCAAAAAAGAAAAACCGGATGGAATCCTGTTAGCTTTTGGAGGACAAACAGCACTCAACTGTGGAGTACAGCTTTTTCAGGAAGGAATTCTTGAAAAATACAATTTACGAGTTCTCGGAACGCCTGTACAGGCCATCATGGATACTGAAGACCGTGAATTGTTTGTAAAGAAACTAGATCAGATAGATGTAAAAACCATCAAGAGCCACGCCGTTGGCACAATTGAAGATGCAGTAAAGGCAGCTAAAGACTTAGGTTACCCAATTATCATCCGTGCAGCTTATGCCTTAGGCGGACTAGGTTCAGGTTTCTGTGACAATGAACAAGAGTTACGGGCTCTTGCAGAAAAGGCCTTCTCCTACTCTTCTCAGATTCTTGTTGAGAAATCGCTCAAGGGTTGGAAAGAGATCGAATACGAAGTGGTTCGTGACAAGTACGGCAACTGTATGACTGTTTGTAATATGGAAAACTTCGACCCGCTCGGAATACATACAGGAGAAAGTATTGTTGTAGCACCATCGCAAACATTAACGAACGATGAGTTTCACAAGCTTCGTGAACTATCCATCCGCATCGTAAAACATATAGGCATCGTTGGAGAATGTAACGTACAATTTGCCTTCGATACAGAATCGGAAGATTACAGAGTAATCGAAGTAAATGCACGTCTGAGCCGTTCTTCTGCTCTTGCATCTAAAGCTACAGGTTATCCGCTGGCTTTTGTTGCNNTGTTGCGGCAAAGTTAGGTCTGGGATATGGATTGTTCGAATTGAAAAACTCTGTAACAAAATCTACTTGTGCATTCTTCGAACCTGCACTCGACTACATTGTGGTAAAAATACCTCGCTGGGACTTAGGTAAATTCCATGGAGTATCTAGAGAGATTGGCTCTAGTATGAAGTCTGTAGGTGAGATAATGGCAATAGGACGTACATTCGAAGAAGCGATACAGAAAGGTCTTCGCATGATCAATATCGGCATGCACGGATTTGCGGCTAACAAGCCTCTGGAAGTGGATGATCTGGATGAGTCACTCAAAAACCCAACAGACAAACGTATATTCTGCATCGAAGAAGCCTTCAAGAGAGGATATACAGTAGATCAAATCCATGACCTGACTAAAATCGATAATTGGTTCTTACAAAAACTGAAATACATATATCAATGTTCTAAAGAACTTGAAAAATATGACGATGTACAGTCTCTTCCTTTAGACTTACTACATACATCTAAGAAAATGGGATTCTCTGATTTCCAGATAGCGAAGATTGTATGTAAAGAACCAACTCTTGTAGAAAGAGTTCAGCACGATGTGCGCCGTATACGTAAAGAGAACGGAATAGTACCTTGTGTAAAACAAATAGACACATTGGCAGCAGAGTATCCTGCTCAAACAAACTACCTGTATATCACATACAATGGTAGAGAAAACGATGTGAAATACTTAGGAGACCACAAATCGGTGATAGTTCTGGGCTCAGGTGCATACCGCATCGGTTCTTCGGTTGAGTTTGACTGGTGCTCGGTGAATGCCTTGCAAAGTATCCGTAAAGAGGGCTATCGATCGGTAATGATCAACTATAACCCCGAAACGGTCTCTACAGACTATGACATGTGCGACCGCCTATACTTCGATGAACTCACATTTGAACGTGTAATGGATATCATCGAACTCGAAAATCCTCATGGAGTAATACTTTCGGTGGGTGGACAGATACCGAACAACCTTGCAATGCGCCTTGACGCAGCTAAGGTTAACATACTGGGAACTACAGCTAAAAGCATTGATAATGCAGAAGACCGCCACAAGTTCTCGAGTATGCTCGACCGCATAGGTGTAGATCAACCTCGCTGGAAAGAACTAACATCTCTGCAAGACATCAAAGGCTTTGTAGACGAAGTTGGATACCCTGTGCTGATCCGTCCATCATACGTACTGTCAGGTGCAGCGATGAATGTATGCTCTAAAGATCAGGAGTTGGAAAACTTCTTAGGACTAGCCGCCGAAGTTTCAAAGAAACATCCGGTAGTAGTGAGCGAATTTGTTGAAAATGCAAAGGAAATAGAGATAGACGCTGTAGCCAACAAAGGTGAAATCATAATGTACGCAATCTCAGAACACGTAGAGTTTGCAGGAGTTCACTCGGGAGATGCGACAATACAATTCCCTGCTCAACGCCTATATATAGAAACAGTAAGACGCATAAAGAAAGTTGCCCGCAAAGTAGCTGAAGAGTTACAGATATCAGGACCTTTCAACATGCAGTTCTTAGCGAAGGATAACGAGATTAAAGTAATCGAGTGTAACCTGCGAGCATCCCGCTCCTTCCCTTTTGTTTCTAAAGTTTTGAAAATAAACTTTATCGAACTGGCTACTCAGGTGATGCTTGGCAAAAAAGTAGAGAAACCCAATAAGAATGATTTCGATCTTGACTATGTGGGAATCAAAGCATCTCAGTTCTCTTTCTCACGTCTGCAAAAAGCCGACCCTGTATTAGGAGTGGATATGGCTTCGACCGGAGAAGTAGGTTGTATCGGTGATAACTTCTACGATGCGATGCTTAAATCAATGCTGTCTGTAGGTTACAAGATTCCGAAAAAGACCGTATTGTTCTCAACCGGCCCGGCTAAATCGAAAGTAGAGTTACTCCAAGCAGCAAAACTTCTACACCAAAAAGGATATGAGTTATATGCAACCGGAGGTTCTCAACGATTCCTTGTAGAAAACGGAATCCCTGCAACTCAGGTATTTTGGCCAAATGACAATCAACAGCCAAATGCATTGGAAATGATACACAACAAGCAGATCGACCTTGTCGTAAATATTCCTAAGAATTTTACAACCAGTGAGCTCGACAATGGTTATAAAATCCGTCGTGCAGCGATAGACTTTAATGTACCATTGCTTACCAACTCGCGCCTTGCATCAGCTTTTATACAGGCATTCTGTAAGATGAATGTAGATGAGCTTGAAATTAAAGCTTGGAATGAATATGATTAATTGATCTGAATTGACAAATATTAGAATAGCCTGACTATAAAATCAGGCTATTTCTTTTTGGTCTTTTCATTCAAAGGAATCATCACACAAATAAATGTTTTACAACCAATACTAAACTTTTAAAACTACCGTTCATAATATATTATTTTTTAGAATCTGACATATATGAAAAAAACTCTTGCCCTTGTTCTCTTTAGTTTACTTTGTCTGAATTTTAGCATCGATGCCCAAACAAAAAAGTTGATTATAGAGATAAATTCTATACAATCGAAAGAAGTTGTTAGCCTGAAATATAATTCAAAAAATCAATTAATATATATCGAAGAAAAAGGGCCGATTATTTTTAGGGAATTCACTCTAAAATATGACAAAAATGGGAAACTAGCCGAATGCCTTATAAACAGAGATAGAGGAGAAGCTATTAACAATTCAAAATTTATGTATGATAATAACGACTACATAACCGAAGAAGTTAAAAGCAGCGGTAAACAGCTCCGTAAAATAACAGAATATAATAAGATTTATACAGATAACTCAGATAGATTGAGTAAAACAACATTTGAAGATGGAAATTTATGGGAAGCATTTTCGTACGACAATCACAATAATCTTATAAAATATTCAGTTCACTCAATTTCGGGTAAAGAAGATATAGTGGTTGATTACTCTTTTGATACGAACAAGTCTATCTTTTCCAGCATAGAAGGTTTACCCCTCTGGTTTTGGACACTACATATGAATAATATGAAATGGTGTAGCGACTTTTTAGGTCACAACAATGCTATTGAGGCTACTACACTAGACTCGAGGTTTGGAACTGACACCAAGGATATTACATACGAGTATGATGCCGAAAACTATCCTATCAAACAATACTATGATGGAGTATTAGCCAAAGAATTCAAATACAAAGCTATTTAGAGAGAAAGATGTGAGTTAAATGTAATTTCAATATTCTCATCATGTTCAACGGAGTGAAACATCTCCGACTACATCGACTTTTACACCAGCGTCTTTTTATCAAGATAAATACAGCTTACGCATTTTTTCAATATCCACATTCAGAATATTCTTCAAAAATGTATTTATTGTACCGTATTCTTTTTTAATCGTATCCAAGCCTGATTTCAAAAATTCAGGTTTGACTTCAAATAAAGACTTCAATGCAGGAGAGGCATTTTTATATTCGGCATATTTATCTGCTAAGTAGAAATTAGAAAGCAAATAGTCGTCCAATATAGTTTCTTCATCTACGCCCAAAGACGATAATACAAGAGCTGCCGCCATACCTGTACGGTCTTTCCCGGCAGAGCAATGAAACATAAGAGGAACATTTTCTTCATTTTGAAGCAATCTGAATAACTCTCGGTATCTGCTTATACATAACGGATCTGTAACCAAAAGAGTATTCATTCCTTTCATCAGGGTGTCCGCTTCATCTACTGAAAGTTTATACAAATCATCTTTAGAAGTTGCTACAGCCATAAGATTTCCGGGACTTATACACAAGGGATAGTTCTGTTTTACCGAAACCGGATTTTTATCCGGAGCTTGCATCATTTCTTTTTCAGACCTGAAATCTACGATAGAAACCAAAGGAATAGAAGCCAGATAAGCCAAGTCTACATCATTCAGATCATGAAGATCATCTGAGCGAAATATTTTACCCCATTTCACACGACGACCGTCTTGTGTTTTGTAACCGCCTAAATCTCTAAAATTGTATCCTCCTGCCATTGGCAAGTGCTGTTCAGATAATATAACTTTTTCGTTGGCAGTAGCTAACACAAAGTAGTATCTTCTTGGGTCTGATATAGTCAAGGGAAAAACACCTCTCCCCTGTCCTTTTGCTATTGGTTGCGTATAATCAATTTCTTCAATCGAAGTTCCGGCAAACAATGACCATTCTTCAGAAAAATCAATTTTCAATGATGCTGATTTTGATATTTTATCTCTAATTATTGATGTATATTTTGTTATGCCCGACTCCAAATATTGAATACTATCTAACTCTCCTCTTTCTTCATTCGATGCAATCGCAAATCTATCCCAAGTCATAAAATATCAGTTTATCGATTTATCTTATCTATTTTATGCAAGTTAATCAAAATACCGTTAGGCATAATTATTGTTTTCACATTATTAACTGATTGTTAAATTATATTATATATCACACTGATCACAAGCTGGAATTACATAGCACGAAACCCTTGGGAATAGCTCTGTAGAACTAATAAGAAAGAAGAAATTAATCATTACTAAACATATAATAAAAAGTTAAAATAATATTTCATATTAAACCTCAAGAAGTTATATACATCTAAGTATCATGAAACAATTAAAAATCGAAAGGTCATGAAAAGATTATTTTTATCATTAGCTATATTGGCTTTTACTTCGCTAACAATAGTTAGTGCACAAGAAGGAAGGCGTAGTAAACGGGGATTTTCTTTACCGCAGGAATTAAACTTAACTTCCGAACAGCAACAAAAAGTGGATTCTGCTAATAATGAATTCAGAGCAAAAATATCGGATTTGAGAAGTAATTCAAATATTTCGAAAGAAGATAGAAGGACTAAAATTAAAGAACTAAGAAGAGAACACCGTGATGCTATAAACAACATTCTGACTCCTGAACAACAAACAAAGCTGAAAGAACTGCAAAGCAAAAGGGAGAAGGAAATGAGTATGAGAGGTAAAAGGCACGACAGGCAAAGAGAATTAGCAATACAATACAAAAAGGACTTGAAGGGCCTCAACCTTACGAATGAACAAAAGCAACAAATAAGAGCAATAAATGAAAACTACAGAAGCAAATCGAAAGAACTAGCGATACAACATCGTGACGATTTGAATAAAATCTATACCCCTGAGCAACAAAGCAAACTAAGAGATATCAGAAAAGATTTCTCAAAGGACAAAACTTTTACTTATGGAAGTAGAAAAGGCATGAAATTAGATAATGCCAGTGTAGAAAAATTAAATGCTTTAAAAGAAAACTACATTAAAGAAAAAAAAGCTATAGAAATGAGCCGCATTGCTCCGGCTGCCCAAAAACAAAAGCTATCTGATTTGCGTGAAAATTTCAGAAAAGAAAGACGTCAGATACTTGCAGATGCACAAAAGGCTAATAAACAAAATGCTCCGGCATAACACACAATACAAAAACTATTTCAGTATTCATAAAACGTCAACTTCTGGTTGGCGTTTTTATCTTATATATATACCTCCGGATTATTGAATTGCGAAAGAGCTCAAAAATAATAAAGAGAAGATTTAATAAAAAACTCAAAAGGTATCAAACAATATCAAAAGTGTCACTTTTGTCACCTTTTCGCCAGTACGTACTAGATATGAGACACTTAAAAAAAACAACAATTGTCACCTTTTGTGAAGATATACCTCGGAATTGTAAACTTTTGAAGCAAACCGCTAAAAAGTAAGCGCTGCTTGATTATATTTGTTCTCTTAATTGATAAAACCATGACATGGAGAAATTACCCGATATAAAAGCTTTCCGATTCAAGGATACATCTTTTGCCAATCTGATGACTAAACGTATTTTCAATGTCTTGTTGATAGCAACGAAATACGATTCGTTTATGTTGGAGGATGATGGGCGTATTGATGAACAGATATTTAATGAATATACATCACTTAATCTAAACTATCCGCCTCGTTTTACTCAGGTATATTCAGAAGATGAGGCCATACGGAAAATAAGTGAAAATCATTATGAACTGATCATTCAGATGCCAAACATGGATGATACGGATATATTCTCTACAGCAAAGCATATAAAAGAATTATATCCTGAAACACCATTCATTGTGCTTACGCCTTTCTCTAAAGAGGTATCAAAAAGACTATCGTCGGAAGACTTATCGGGTGTTGATTACGTGTTTAGCTGGCTTGGCAACCCCGATCTCTTATTGGCTATAATCAAGCTAATAGAAGATAGTATGAATGTAGAACATGACACAGAGAGTGTAGGTGTACAAGTTATACTCCTCATCGAAGATTCTGTACGGTTTTACTCTTCAGCCTTACCCACTCTGTTCAAAATTGTAATGGAGGCATCAAAAGAATTCTCGAAAGAGGCTTTGAACGAACACCAGCAAATGTTGCGTATGCGTGGACGCCCTAAAATTATGCTGGCTCGTACCTTCGAAGAAGCTGTTGACATCTATAAGAAATACTATAACAACATCTTAGGCGTTATTACCGATATGAGTTATGCTCATGGCGGGACAAAGGATAAGTTAGCGGGCTACAATTTTGTAAAATGGATGCGGAAGCAACGGCGATTTGCTCCGGTAGTTTTCACCTCATCAGAAGTTAAGAACAAAGCTTATGCTGATGAGTTAGGCTGTAGTTTTATTGATAAGAATTCAAAGAGTTTTCCTCGGGATTTGAAAAAGCAGGTGGTCAACAATTTCGGATTTGGAGATTTTATTATAATAGATCCTGAGACCGGAAATGAGATTATGCGAATACGAAACCTGAAGGATATGCAGAAGAATATATTCAATATTCCGGATGCATCGATAGAGTACCACCTTTCACACGATCATTTTTCCCGTTTCTTCTATTCCAGAGCCATGTTCCCTTTGGCTGAGTGGCTAAAGCGTATTGCGGTTACAGATTTTAGCAGTATGGAAGAGGCTCGTCAGATTATATACGATATGATAATAAAATATCGAAAGGTAAAGAACTCGGGAATAGTTGCCACATTCGACAAAGATCGCTTCGATGAATTTTCTAACTTTGCCCGAATGGGTGACGGCTCTATAGGCGGCAAAGGACGTAGTATTGCTTTTATTGATAATATAATAAAGGAACACTTAGAGTTAAATGAGGATAACAAGATTTCGGTCAAGATTCCTCGTACAGTAGTATTATGCACCGACATCTTTGATGAGTTCATGGAGACCAACGACCTGTATCCAATAGCATTATCAGACAAGTCGGATGATGAAATATTAAGATGTTTCTTTCGAGCGGGCTTACCGGATCGCCTTATCGAAGATTTCATGGTCTTTCTGGATGCAATAGACGCTCCAATTGCCGTACGCTCTTCCAGTCTGCTTGAAGACTCGCACTATCAGCCTTTTGCGGGAGTATATTCGACTTACATGATTCCTTTGATGAAAGACAAGTATGATACACTCGGATTGCTTAGTAAGGCAATAAAAGCAGTGTATGCTTCTGTTTTTTACAAAGACAGTAAAACTTATATGACTGCAACACAGAACCTGATAGATCAGGAAAAAATGGCAATAGTTATACAAGAGGCTGTAGGGACTAATTACGAAGATCATTTCTATCCGACCATATCCGGTGTGGCACGGTCATTGAATTTTTACCCTATAGGGAACGAACGACCCGAAGAAGGTATAGCCAACATTGTATTAGGTTTGGGTAAATACATTGTAGAAGGAGGTTCGAATCTGCGTTTCTCACCGGCACATCCACACAATATTGTACAGCTGAGTTCCGTAGATTTGGCCTTAAGAGATACTCAACGCTTTTTTTATGCTTTGGACACAAAGAATATTCAAAAGGAATTTACAACGAATGATGGTTTTAACCTTTTGAAGCTAAATATAAAAGATGCAGAAAAAGATGGCTCTATAAAATATATATCATCGACGTACGACCCTGTTGATCAGGTTATATATGATGGATATTATGATAGTGGTCGAAAGATAATATCGTTTGCAAACATTTTACAGCATAATGTTTTCCCTCTTGCTGAAATTCTACAGCAAGTTTTAAAAATTGGACAATCGGAAATGGGACGTGCTGTAGAAATAGAATTTGCAGTAGATCTGAAAGAAAAAGGAGAAGGGATATTTTATCTGTTGCAAATAAGACCAATAGTACAAAATAAAGAATTGCAGATTGAAGATTTGTCTCGGATAAAACCGGAAGATGAAATATTACACTCGAATAACGCTCTAGGACATGGAGTTATAAGTGATGTACATGATATTATCTACGTGAAAACAAAGAATTTCAATGCAGCTAATAACACAAAAATAGCGACAGAAATTGATAGATTGAATGCTGAATTTTTAGAAAAAGAAAAAAATTACATATTGGTAGGTCCCGGAAGATGGGGAAGCAGTGATTCTTGGCTAGGTATTCCGGTTAAATGGCCTCAAATATCGAATGCTCAGGTGTTGGTTGAGCTTACCTTGGATAACTATAAAATAGAGCCAAGTCAGGGCACTCATTTCTTTCAGAACCTGACATCTTTTGGCGTTGGATATTTCTCTATCAATCCGTTCACATCTAAAGATGGATTGTTTGATGAAGATTATCTGAATAAACAACCTGCGGTCTTCGAAACTGATTATATACGACATGTTCAGTTTCTAAATCCGATGGTTATAAAGATAAATGGAAAAAAGAACATTGGAACCGTACTGAAACCCGAACAAATATAAATTAATTGTTTATGAGAATAATAATTGGGATAATCTTACTTCTATCTTTTGTTGCTATTGGGCTGAAGGCTCAAAATGTAGGGCTTGCAACTTATTATGGCAAGAAATTTAATAACAGGAAGACAGCCAGTGGCGAAATATACAAAAAAGACAGCATGGTTTGTGCTCATCGGACTTACCCTTTTGGCTCTCTATTGAAAGTAAAGAGTTTAAAGAATGATAAAGAAATAATTGTCAAGGTTATCGACCGAGGGCCTTTTAGGAAGAAATGCATAATAGATTTATCATATGCTGCAGCGAAAGAGCTCGATATGGTACATCATGGTTTGATGAAAGTAGAGGTGTCGGAATATATTAAACCGACTCAAGATACCATTAAGCCGGATAGCATCGCTTTGATAAAAAATCCGCTTGTAGAGTGATACTGAGTGTTAGACATTTAGTATATCTGGAGGTAGAATTTGTCATTAATCGCACAAAAAATCTTGTATCTTGAATAAAATATTATATCTTTGCAGTCGCTAACCAAAAATGGTTCCTTGGCCGAGTGGTTAGGCACCGGTCTGCAAAACCGTCTACGGCGGTTCGAATCCGCCAGGAACCTCAAGCAAAGCTCCGAAACGACTGATAATAAACAGTTTCGGGGCTTTCTTATTTTTAGGGGTCGCAAATAGGGGCGGCAAATGATTATTTTATAAGTGGCAGATTGATAGATTATTAGAAAGGAAGGTCGTCAATTCCGTCATCTACTACAGTGATTGGAGGAGAAAATTTCTTTTCAAAGTAATTCTTCAAAAATAATCCAACGGTAGTGACTGTATTAACAACGAAATAAGCATATATAGAATCATTGATAATGTAATCACTATCAGTTTTTCCATGAAACTTGGTCTTGCTACTTCTTAATTCTTCAACGCCTTTACTTATTGACAACAAAGAACTACCAATAGTTTTAATTTCTTTTGGAATATCAGAGTTTGGGTATAATTGAAAGAATTTTAAAACTTCTCCGACTAAAGAGTATAAAGTTTCGCTTCCTTTCAGAGAAATTTTAACCCTTTCATCTTTTAATATCTCTTTTACGATACTTTCTAATGCAGAATTAACCAAACCGATAGCAATATCGGGATGCTCTTCAATTTGCTTAAATGCATCTTCAAATGTACGACTCGCTGTAGGATAGTTGGATTTAATCTCGTTCCTAAAAACAGGGATAGAAGGTATAAAATCAGGGGTTTCCACCCCTAAATCAATTGCTATTCTTAATAGTGTTTCTCCATCAATTCCATGCAAAGTTGAAACTAAATCAATATCCTTAGATTCTTTTAATACAATAGGAAAATTCTCCCAATTATTATAATCCCATTTATACCATTTTTCAATATAAAACTTTACATCTTTATAAGATTTGTATTCAGACCAGATTGCAGATTCTATATTTTTAATAAGAGTCATTTGATATTTAGGAGATATATCTTTCATAAATTCCCTTTTTGCTTTTCGTAGGTATTATACAAATACTCACATATCGTTTTCGCACTATTAACGGCGAGAACAGCATGTCTATCATCTATTTTATATTTTTTCTGACTTGGAGAACCTCCATGAGCATCGCTGGAGTTATTCCTTAATCCAGATATGCCACTTATTTGACTTATCAAACCAGATAAAATTTGCTTCAAATTTTCATCAGAATGATTGCTTGGATTTAGGTTAAGAATATTCGAGACCTTTTTATGCAATTTTATAAGATTACCATCATAAGTATATTCTTCATTAGAGAGAGATTCTATAATATATAAACACATTGATTCTATCAAGTTTCTGGCATTAGTAACTGCTCCTTCATAATCTTGCTCCCGTATTTTATTCTCGCATTTACTTATCTGCTCTTTTATATAATCAAAAGAAATACTATCCAACGATTCTGACTTAACTAAACCAACTTCATCTAATTCAAAATCAACGTAATAATTGATTTTTGTAATTTCAGGAGCCTCATCTTTTAAAGGATATATTTGTCGAACAGATTTGTAAATAAGGTTTTCATCTAATCCATTAAGGAGTAACAATTCTTCATTCTTTGAAACAGGAGAATATATATCAAATGTACTGAGATAAGAAAACGATCTACTTCCAAAAGTAGATGATTCATTAAGAACAGACCGTGAATGCATAAGTAAATCGGCAATATCAGTACGACCTTTACTTACGAGTATTTTTCTTAGTTTTTCAATATCCTTATCCTTCATATTTTCAGAGTTTAACAACAAAGATAAATCTTATTTTAACAAGAGTTTGGTTTTAAGTTATGTATTGCTTTGTATTCCATCTTTATTTCCGATTTACAGCATTTATTTACTAAAAGCGAAGCCCGAATAGGTACAGACGAATAAAGTCTAAAATTAAGCATTAAAAAGATTGGGGTGAAGAAATTGGCTCAAAAGTTTTCAACCCTTTGCCTGAGGCTTCGTTTCACTCAGCCTTAGAAATATATCCACCACCCAATAAAATAAAAGCCTTACAAAGCTTATTTTCCATTTAGGTATACCTATCGTCGATTCCATTATAAAAAGATCAACGAAGAGCAAACAATATACTGTACCCTCAATCTATAAGCCTTTGCGATTCGATTACCACAAGAGTTTTATATTATCTGGGTAGGGGTTTGTTATTCAACTCCGATTATAGAAACTTATCTTTGCGATTCTCTGCGGTTCTTAGTTATTTCGTTGCGTTTAGTCGTAAATAACAGCGATGCGCAAACGAATAGCTTATAAACTTGGGACAACAGTACATTCTCAATCGTATTTCGATTTATCTCTGTCAGTGATTCTTTATTAATTGCAATATGACAAATTAATATTTTGGAACTGCGAAGTCGAGGAATTGAAAATTTTGCGTCAAAGTATATAATACTCTTCTTTATTGTCTATGTACTTACTTCTTCTGCTTATTAAGTAGAGAAATACCCCATAAATTTCGTATTAATATGGGTAAATCAAGGTTAATCTGCTTACTTTTTCTGATTAGGTATTTTGCTACATCTACTCTTAGGTTGAATTTGTTATAATTTTTTTTGTCATAATATTTATCCAAAATCTCACAAATAGAAGTGAAAGCGGCACTCTTTGCATTTTTTGCACTATCATAAGTTGAAGTTCTTGATATGCATAACTCTTGATAAGAATCTACAAAATCAAAGAAACCTAAGCCCTCCAAACCAAATGCAATTTCTTTTTCTTTTTCGGTTAGTTCTGCTTCATTAAATTTCAAACTATTATAAACAATAATACGACTAATCTCTTTTGTCCAAAAAATATATAATTCAGAATAGTAGTTTATCAAATCTCCTATCGTTTTGATATGATCCATTCCACTATTTTTAAAAGCTCTATGAGTTTTTAATGTAAACTCTATTCGCAAGTGATGGATTCCTTTCATTTTTAATTTATCGAATGACTTCTTTTTTAGGATTCTTTTTTCCTCTGAAAACGTATGAGCCGCAATTTCATCATCTTTTACATAAAGTTTGAGAAGCCTGTCAGATCCATTAAAATAAAGCGTGCCTTTTTCGATATAGTCATCAATTCTTTTATAATGAGCGTAATCGACAATCATAGGCAAAATATCAATAGCCTGAATTCGGGTTCTGATATTTGCCCCTACTTCACATTGCGTAAATTTTGCTTGTTTCAATTCTTCAAAAGGAATATTTAAGTCATTTGCAATGCCTTTCAAAGTCTGAATAAACTTGCTTTGCGGCATATCTAATAGAGTCACTCTATTATAACTCCTTTTACGAAGGCTACCCGTCAAGGTAACAGTTTTAGTATTTTTATTATGACTAACTTTTAGATAATGCTTCTCCGAACCACTATTGTTATATAGTCGGAAATTATCATAATCATACTTTTTATTATCTGGATTCTTTATAAGTTGTCGAGGTTTGACTTTTCGGCATTTCTTATTCAAATCTCCCGAAAAATTCCTCAAAATGATTTTTATATTATCTATCATACTATCTTCGGATTATCAGCCCAAAGATACAAATTTATAGAGCTACCAACCTCTCAAGCATCACTTTATAATAGGAATCTGAATAGAAATCATCCCAAACATCTCCAATAAATATATTTCGGCAATCATCTATTTTTTTAAGGTCGGGGCGATTTACGTTTGAGAACATTATCTTTTCGTCAGAACTAAACGATTTTAATTTATCTATTTTCTTGCTAACCAAATTTATATCAGAAGTATTTGATACTTGAGCGGCAATAATCTTATTTTGATTATTTGCTCCTAATACATCAATATCGGCAAAGTTTCCACCAGTTCTTATTATCTGATAATAAATTCGATACTTTTCGTTTGCGAATCGAGAACGTAGCCACTCAGTACACATTACCTCAATAGCTGAATCAGTCATTAAAGATAAATCTAACGGATATTTAGCTCCGTAGTAAATGCCGTAGATAGCATTTTTTCTCTGGTTTACAGCACTAATGGTTACTTGTTGCGGTATTATACTCTTTAGAATAGGATAAGTCCTTAAATCAATGCTATCAAATTGCTCTCCCCAATTCGGAGTACAATAAACGCTTTTCATCTTTAGACAAAACAACTTAAATCCATTTCCTTCTCGACAAAATATCTCTGCTCCTTTCTTTATCAGTCCTATTTTCGGATTCTTTTCAAGATAAGAAGCTATAACAATGACATCTTGCTCTTTAACTAAATTTGCAAGATTAACAAAACGTTGAATATAGGGTAGTTTGTTATTATACGGTGGATTATTGCCATTTATCAAATCATCAAAATACTTTTGGTCTATCGTTTCTTCTTCTTGAATACAAATAGAAACAATATTATTCTCATACAAATATTCCAATTCGGAAGCTGATTTATTGGTATAGTTACAACGAACCAAATAGATAGGCTCCTCAAAAAGATGTTCATTCAGCCAAAGAACTTGGATAATCTTTTCCGCAAATTCATATAGCCGTTCTTTTCTAAGCTCTGCATTTGCTTTTAGTGATTCGTGGTCTTCTATAGGAAGATATTTCTTTATAAATACATTTGCGATTTGCGTTGCCGGCATTTGCAGAGAAGGAAGCCAATATCTGATATTATTATTCCGAATATCGGGTATCAGAACTTCTTTGAACCAAGAATATAGCTCTGCATATTTCCATAGCGGTTGCGAGTTCTCTTTTTCGTCTTTTTCTTGTAATTGTTTACTTATATCTTTTCCCAAATCAATGCCTATTGCAGAGCTTAGAGATAAATAGTCTTGGGAGTTTTCAAAATAAGTAATCAATAAACCTCTGATAGTGAATCGTTCTTTTATTGCAATAGCAAAAGCACTTATAGTATCTTGCAGTTTCTTTGGCTCGTTTTCTTCATCGTAGAAGGTTTTTATCAGATTTTCAATTTTGGGCGAATAAGTGCCTTTCTCAGTCAATTTATCTAAGATTACACGAGTATATAGGTTGAAAGTATCTATTATTTCATTCTTCCGCACCTTATCATTCAGAGCATCCTTGCCTTGCAAATAATTATCTACAATCTCTTTGATATTATAGCCTGCATATATGATTCTTGCAAGAATCTCTATTCTCTTGTCTACTTCGACTTGGTTTGCTTCATGAGAATAAGTCTGAAATAAGGCTTTGGGCTTAATTGAGATACTTAGTTCTTCAAAAGGATTATTTTTCATTTTATTGCTATTGTTCAATTAGATACAAATTTCAAAATTGGACAAATATAGCAATAATCAACAATAAAACCGCATATATGCAAACGTTATTTATGCGGTTACATAGATGCGGAGTTAGCCGTAATTTCGTGTAAAATATATGATTAAGAAGAAAATTCAAATACCAGAAGATAGCCGTTTATCTCAAATAGGCAATCGTGTTCGTGCTTTGCGGAAGGCGAATACAAATCTTAGTGCCGAAGATTTTGCCAACGAGAAAGGCTTTGACCGTGTTCAATACTCCCGAATTGAAAACGGAGCAAACATCACAATGAAAACTCTTCTAAAGGTGGTAGATGCTCATAATATGACGCTGGAGGAGTTCTTTAGCAATTTAGGCTAAGGGTTATTTTAGCATTAATCTCAGGTATTCTTCATCTTTCAGCAATCTTTCCCTTCTTTTCTCTTCGGTTTCCCCAATACAGGAAAGCAATATTATACTGATTATAGGAGTTAAACAAAAAGAGAAAATGACCCAATAGAAAGCACTTCTCCCATTTTTACAAGCCATTTCGTAAACATAATAAAGCAATATCAAGGCGTTTACAATGACTGCTATGATAATGACAATAGCAAGAAACCCCATAGAATTAAATTCAGTTTGCATAGTATTATTATTTTTTCTTTTTTGCTTTCTTTTCCTTGATAACGTCTTTTATCTGAAACAATGGGAGTTGATTGGCTGCATACGCTGCGGAAGCGGAATCCCATAGAGTATAATATTCTTCCGTAGTTCTTGTGCTACCATGCCCCATATACTCTTTTAGTATTTGTAAATCAAGACCTTGAAGAATTGCAAGCGTGGCAAATGTCCTTCGGGAAGAATGATAGGTCAGATATTTTTCAATTCCGATTTGTTCTGCTAATTTTCTCAATATCTCGTTTATATCTCCTTTGACTTCCAAAAAGATACTATTTTCAGGCTCAACATTATTAATATCATTCTCCGTTGCTAACTCCAATATTTTCCCAGCTAACTCAAATACAGGAACAGCTAATTTTCTTTTTTTTCTTGCTCTATTCTTTATTGCTTCTTTAACAAAAGTATTTTTATCGAAATCAATATTTTTCCATTTAATGTCCACTACATCACTAATTCGGAAACCTGTAAAACAAGAAAATAAATACATTATCAAAACTCGGTATTCAGGTGTACCAATCTTTATTTTGCGAATAAGTTTATACATTCTATCCAGTTCGTCAAAATTCAAGAAAGTTCCATTTGCTTCAAGTTTGGGTATTACAACGTCACCACTCCGAAAAGGATTCTCTATTTTCACTCCTTGCCTTTGCTCAATATAGTTTATGACCGCTCTAATATGCTTTAGCCTATTATATCGACTTCCTTTAACGTCTCCTCTCTCTGATTCATTGCCTCTTTTTATTAGGAAATTATCAAAAGCGTTAATGAGTTTTGCGTTTATATCTCTTATTTTAATTTCTTCTCGAAAAGACTTTAGCGACCGAAAAGTTGTCCTATAGCCTTTGAATGTTTCTTTTGACATTGCATTACTCCTTTCTCGGAATTCAATGTATTTATCAAAGTAATCGTAGAAGGAGGCATTTCTTGATTTATCAACATTTTCGTTTTCGACAATTTTTCTGAGTAAATCAACCGTTATTTCTTCTTCATTGATAAGAGCCTTATTTACCTCTTTCTTTATTCGATTGAACTCATTCTCAATAATTATAGCTAATTCTATGTCATAGGGTAATTTTTTTTCATTATCCCATTCTGCATCTGAAAATCTGAAAGTCTTTCCTCTTTTTCCAAAAGAAAACTTAACGTCCTTGTCGTCTATTCGTTGAAATCTGACATATAGAGTTTTCTCTCCATTTTTCCCTTCCTTCTTCTTATCAACTTTAAGGAATAAGGTCGGTTTGGGGACATATACGCTCATAGCAATACGATTTTTATGCGAAGATAAATATATTCAGGCAATTCATTGATAACTATGACGAAAACGTATGAATTCCTCTTGCCGATTCTCTTGCTATTGATAAATCATATTTCAAATATCGTTGGGTCATATTTACAGATTTATGCCCCAAATATTTTGAAATTTTGTAAATATCTACTCCATCGACTACAAGAAGGGTCGCAAACGTATGGCGTGAGGAATGGTAGGTAATATGCTTATTGATTCCTGCAAGTTTTGCGTGCTTACGGAGCGTTTGGTTTACAGTCGGCTCTGCATAATTATAGAATATTTTTGAGTCACTATTCAATAAAGTTCCGTTTTTTGACCATTCCATTAATATATCACGAGCCATTGGAAACAAAGGAGTAATAACATCAGTTTTAGTTTTTATCATCGTCTTGCGGATAATGCTATTCTCAAAATCTATATCTTTCCAAGTCAAAGTCATAGCATCGGAGAACCGCAACCCGCAGAAGCAAGAAAACTGATACATCTTCAAAATTTGATATTCTTTCGAGCTTTTATCAAATTGTTCGGTATATTCTACCAAAGTATTAAGCTCCGTTTTATCCAAATAAATCTCTTTTGCTTCGGAACTCGGTATCTTGAACCATTTATAAGGATTATCAACTGAAAGATTACGTTTTTGCATATCCAAAATAACGGTTCTCAAATTCTTATGCTTTGGATTACGTCCACCTGCCGAATTTCCGTTTACTTCTCGCATATGGTCATCGAACTTTTCAATAAAAGGCAAGGATATATCTGAAATCCGTATATTTTCTTTGAATTCTTTCAGAACATTATAGGTTGTCATATACACTCGGATAGTCTCTGGGTTAAGACCTTCTTTGCGTTTGCGTTCTACAAATTCAAGATAGTAGTCATACAAAGAGCCGTTTTCGGGTTTTACTTTTTTCTTACCTGAATAGAACTCTTTTACCACATCTATGGTCAATTCCTGCCCCTCTACAAGGATTCTATTTATATAAAGCTCTAATTCCGTTATCTTTCGATTTAAGAGGATTAGCAATGCCTTATCTTTTGGAGTTTTCTTTTTCGCATCCCACTGCTCTTTTCGGACATCTAATTTCGCTGAAACTTTGGTTTCCTTGATTCCAACCCGAATACGAAGATATATTGGGTATTTGCCGTTTCTTTTTATCGGCTTGTCATTTCTGATACAACTTATAATCGAATATTCTGCCATTTTCTAAAGTAGCTCATTAACTCGCATGAACTAAGTTAGTTGGCAGTTTGGAGACGGCAAAATTTAAAAATGAATATTTTCTTTCTTATTTCTAAAATCCATAGATATTATGAATTATGGAATTGTTAGAGTCTTCAATTTCTTTTTGAAATTTTCCATTTTTAACAACATTTTGAAGTATTGATTTTACATTCAAGGAAATTTCTTTTAATTGAGCCTCGGATGGTTCTACAAAAGGAATCTTCTTTATATAATTTGACGAGTTATTAGTCGTTGAATTTATTGTCCTAATTAAAATATTGCATGTAGGTGAATTGAAAAAGGCTAATAAATAATATAAGAATTGTTCATTAGTCGGAAATACACCAACGATTGACTGATCAAATAATCTATTTTCGAGTAATACTGCGGATATTGACGAAGAACTTACCATTGGAATACCTATTCCTTTTTTAAAATAAAAATTGGAATTTTGGTATCGTGCTTTTTTACATTTCTTATAATGTTCAACATTTTCTTTTGTCCAAGACATAAACCAGATATCCGATTTCCAGTATTTGGTATTTCCTCCTTTTACAATTGGCACATACAATTTATTTGTATTTAATCCCTCTAAATCGTTTACAGAACAATTATACTCAACGTTATCAACATCAACTAAATCGTATCGCTTGCCGTTTTTAATATCTTTACTTATCACTTTTAGAAATGATTTGTCATTTCCTGAATAAAATCCTGTAACACAATTACATATATCTCCTATTTTTATCTCATTACTTTTAATACAATGAAGGACTTTTTGATTTGTATTAATGACAAATGAATAATCAGCATTTTTTAGAACTTCATTTTGAGTTAAAACAATCTGCTTAACGTGTTCCAATTTATTGTTTCCTAATTCTTCAACTGATTTAAAACCACTATAAATGCAAAATTCATTATTTAAACATATTTCTCTTTTTGAAGATTTCTCCAGAGATATAATCATTAGATTTGCATATCCAAAATTGACACCAGGAAAGAATGAAGACGGAAATAATGAAATCTCATGAATCAAACAACTTGTCAAAACATTCTTTCGTATTAATTTATGCATATGTACTGTTAGCCAAGTATCAGGCATAATAAATGAGAGTCGTCCGCCATCTTTCAATAAATTTATGCTATGAGCTAAAAATAAGGTATAACTTTCTTTTGAATAGAATCCGTTGAATTTCTTTTTTAAGCTCTTTCTTTCCTCTGTATTTCTCCATGCGCCATAAGGTGGATTTGCTATTACTGCATCATATATACCTCCCATAGAAGAATAGAAATCTAAATCTTCATCATATAGAAAGTCCGTTTCTTTTATATTCAAATTAATATAGTCGTTGTATTTAGACTTCAAATTATTAAAAGATTGTCCATTTAGTTCTAAAGCATCAATTGAAGCTTTAGGTACATCTTTTATTAATTTATCTAAGAAAATTCCATCTCCCGCACAAGGCTCTAATATTCTCTCAGAGCCAGATAGTTCCAGTAAGTTAACCATATAACTTACTATTGATGATGAGTTAGTGTAATAAGCTTGATATTTTCTTTTTTCTTCTACCATGTTAAGTATTGAAGCAAATTATTCGTTCTTAAATGATTTACAAATTCAGGGGATAAATCGTCTTCCCAAGAAATATTATTTTCTATCCATTGTTTAATATTATATCCAGTATATCGTTGTATTTCATTATAAGTGTCTGCACCAGAAAAAGCACTCCATAAGCCACTATTCTTTAATGTATTAAAGTAGTTGTTATTTTCGGTAGAGCGTACAAAAATTAAAGGATTATAATTGTCATTTAAACCATGAAATATTTTAGCAACTAATAATAATCTATTAGTATTCCCTTTTTCATTTGAACCAAAACCACTCTTAAAATCAACAACAAACTTTTCATCTCCAATTTTGAAATGTAAATCCAAATTCATCTGAATTTCTCCACAACTAACCATTTCCCATAAAGCGGAATAAAAGTTGAGTAGTTGCTCTTTGTCTTCATCAGATATTGGAAGGTTATTTATTTTATCTGTCAATTCTGGAAGCATTTTATTTTTTATTTCTTGAAAAGTAGGAGGCGTAAAAAGCTCCAACTCATTAATTGGATATTTGAAAGTTAGTTTACAAAAAGGCTCCCATAGCTCACCAATACGCCTTGAAAATGTCATATACTCGTACGACCAAACAGAATTCCTTGCCTCAAGCATGACCACATAATTACAATAAGTAACCATTAAAATACATTCCAATAGTTCTATATTTGACCATTCCTCTTCCAATGCTTTTTCTTCTATTTCCTTTATAAGTCCTTCCCGACTTTTATAAAGCTCTCTATTGAGTATTTTTGCTTTATTTTTATAATCGTTTTCTCCTTCTAATTCCTCCATGAAAGTTTCTAACTCATCTCGAAAATATTGTATAACATCATTTTTTGAGGTGCGAATTTCTTTAGTTATTTCCATTTTTGAACGATTTTTAATTGATATTGCAAATGTATCAATTAAAATCCAATGGAATGCCATGAAAAGAAACTGAGTTATCAACCAGTGCTTTTCAAATTCGCATGAGCTAAAATAGTTGGCATATTGTTAAAGGCAAAATTTATTTCATATTAAATTAAAAGTTTTCAAAAAATAGGGGGTCGCAAAAAGGGTCGCAATTATTCAATATAGAGTAAAGCATTTATTTTACTGGATTTCCTATGAATTATTAAGACTCTAAAATTGAGTATATAAAAATGCAAGAGTCAGATTGTCAACCATATAGGTCGTTCGCCAGGAACCTCAGAGTTTCGACTCGAATAAACGCTAATCTTTTCTTAATAAATTGATTAGCGTTTTTGTTTTAAATCTAATTTTGAAACTTGCACAGTATTCGCACGGCGTTTAATGTTCTACACTTGTATAAGCTCAATCAGAGAGTTACATTTTTGGGGACTAGAGGCAAAAAAGGGGGGTACACCCCATAAATGGATTCTGCACACACCCCAATCTGATGCGTCGCATTTTTTTATTTTTCTATTTCTTTAAGTTTATCTTCAATGAGTTTCTTTGTTGCATAATAATAGTGTCCGCTAAGCGTTTTTTTTACGTGCTGCTTCCTTCCTTTATCAAATAACTCTTTTAAACCTATCAAGAAAACCTTTATATCAGATAAATAATACGGCTCTCTATTAAATGCTCTCTCCATGAATATATAAACTTGATGCTTAGAATCATTGTTTGATTTAATGTATGCTGAATAAAAAATATGAGGACTGAATTCTTCCAGTATTTTTATGCTATATTCAGAATAAAATTTTTGACAAAATGAAGAGATATCAGTTCTACATTCTTCTTCTAATTGTTTCGTCTCATCTTTTTTTGAACTCAACTCAAGCTTTCTATTCTCGTCTAGAATAAATTGGAAAAGATTTTCTTTCTGCTCCCTATAGATATCATCCTCTTTAATGTTTTTAAAATTACTAGGATGGTATTTTATAGATAAATCTACTGATTTTATTTTAGCTTTCTTAATTCCTACTTTCAATTTCTGAACCAAAGTATCTGGAGAATAACTGAAAATATTATTAAATCGAAGAGCATAATAAAAGACTGTTGCATATTCACTTAGATTCTGATATCCCCCTCTGTTCGCATAATCTAACATCCTTGATGTTAACGACTTGTATTCTATATTTTCTAGTTTGTAAACTTTATCCCAAGATAACAAATTCAAGATTCCATATTGAAGTAAAGTTAATCCTTCTTCATTAATACGAAATATATTTATAATCTCATTTCTTAATTTGAGAATATCAAAAGCTTCTCCTCCTGTTACAAAGGAATAAATTGAATCGAAGTATTTATAATTATTACTAAATGAGTAATATTTATCATGGATTAACCTCAAGTATGTTGGTTCTTCTGTTTCTTCTACTTTTTTTCCCATATTATATAATTCCCTTGCCATCATCATAGTATAAGAATCTAGATTATCTAATTCTTTTTTCTCTGAGAAGGAAATTTATCCTGTACGATATTCCTCTGATATTATCAATATGAATTTTAAAGTCTCTTTTAAAATTTCATCCTTACTATTCCTAAAAAGTTTTTCTTCTCTATTACACAAGGATTCTATCTCAGAATAGATATTTAGAAACTGATTTAATCCATATTTAAGAGTTCTGAGATTTTTAGTCGTTTTATTGAAAATATCCAAAATAAGTTCTTTTTGGTAAGAAAGGAATTCTGTATATGCTGTGTTTCTTGCAAAAATGCTTTTTATAATATTATCAAAAATATCTTCATAGTCGGGAGTATATTCAATTGTGTTGCCAATTACTTTTTCTTTGCTATCATCAAAATTATCTATTTTACTTTCGTTTGCTATCAAAATTATTTTCGTCCCATGATTCTCAATTAGAAGATTCACAAAACCAATAAATTGAGATATTTCTAACTCTGGACTTTTCCGTTCAATATCATCAAAACATATCACTAAGTTTTCAAATCCTTTAATCTGATTTAGAGCTTCCGCCCAAATACTAGTATCTATACTCTCAGCATTGACACCTGTGAAATTTAGTAGTCCTTTGGCAAAAGTCCCCAAAAGAGTAGTTGCAGCTCTCGATTTCGGATTCTTGAATAAAGAATATGAAGATAATAGAATTTGTGTCTGTATCTCGCCTATAGATTTCAACCCAAATAAAGAAATTATTATAAGTTTGTATTTCTTACTTTTATCCTTTAATGTACCTTTATTTTCAATTATGGGTTTAATTGTCTGATTGAAGTAATGGGTCTTGCCTGTTCCCCATGCACCTGTCATTAACAGAGCATAATCTGTCTCAAACTCTAAATATTGGTCTACTATTAAATCTAATCTTTGCATATACTTTAATGTCTAAAACTTATTCCTAAATTATACTCCAAAGATATATTTATTGGCTCATTAAATGTTATTTTTGTGAAAACAAGATATTTATTATTATGATAGAAGGAGTATTGGCTACAGGTGAAATATGAATAACTAAGAATATTGCAAATTATATATTTCGCTAAGGAATGGATAAAATCTTTACTTCTAAGGAAGATTTACAGGAGGAACTTATAACTATAGTCCATAGTACTATTGATGAATATTATGGTCGCATTGTATATGTTTATAGCTCTCTTTTTTCTCCCTTGTTCGTAATGAAATACCTATATAATAATAAAGCTTTCCAAAATGTGTCTATAACTTCTGCCAATAGGAATTATTTCTTTACCTACCTTCATCGCATTGCCGACCAAGCCTGTTACTTGCTTAAGGTTAACCATATACGAACGGTGAACTCTGGGAATAAAAGGACATTTCATTTTTTGTTCTATCTGTCCTAATGTTAGGGAGGATAAGTGTTCTTTAGTTTGATTGCAAAAGACAACGGTTGTGTAACTGCCTTCGGCTTTCAGATAAAGAATCTGGTCGAAAGGTATATACTTCACAGTTTTACCAGTACGTACAAACAAAGCAGGAATAATATATAAAACTCNNAAAACTTCATTGTCAATATTTCTCATAATCAATATTAGTTATATTAAGAAATAGAGCGATATTGACCATTTAAAAAGGATCTCAAAAAAGATCCTTACAAATGATTATCCCATAATCAGCCAATTAGAACACTGTTTCATTATATAGAAACACTCTCTGATTACTATATTCTACACATCTAAAACAGATGAAAAATCATTTTTGACTGTATTAACATGGATGGATACTTACGCAAATCTGGATAGAATCGAAACAAAATATAAGTATTAGAACAATTTTTTGGGGTCATTTGTTAATTAAAAACATAAAGAAATATAAATTTCTCAAAAACAGTCTATAAGAAAAGAAAGTTAAGAAATGTAGAGTGATAATTCTATAGATAAATAGATAAACACCGGTTGTATTTGAAGTAAGAGTCAATAATTTGACATGAGGGCTACTTCTATTACAACCGATGCCACATGTTCACATTACATTATTATTAGTCTCAAAATAAATTATACCCCTTAAGACTCTATTATAAAAATATTATCGTAATGTATTAATGATTTTTGTTGTAAATTTATCAGGAAAAGTCAAAGCTTCGAGATAAAGCTGAGATAGCGTTTCCTCATTAAAAGGGTCCCCACCTAGCCCATGATCTTCAACATTTCTGAAAATTTGCAAATTTGGATTAGAGTTCATTCTTTCCCCAAGAGCTTTATACCCCCTAAAGAAGTATGTCGAAATTTTCCTACGCCATCTTACTCGCATATCATCATTTAGATTTACGTCCTGAGGAAAATTCCAAAAGTCACCTCGTCCCAAATGAGTAGCTGTGGCCGGCATTCCATTTGCACTCATAAAGATACTACATGGTATACATGAAGCCACCTTTGTTGTTCCCGGTCCCAGAGAATACTCGATATGGGCTTGTTCATTTTCAAGATTTGGATATGATAGCATTGCTTGTATCATGCCATGAACACAACCAAAAAGATGATCTCTCTGCATCCCTCCCCGAGGTGTTAGCTCGCTCGGAACATAAATAATATTAGCTGGCTGCGCTCTTTGTGCTCTAGCAACGCTGTTCGAAGCATTCATAACTTCTACTGCGATCCCGTCATATTCTTGATAAACATCATCGGTGACATTCATTCTGTACGACGGTCTGTAAATAGAGAGCATGGAAGGTCCTATTATATTAAAGCCACCGGTACGTATAAATCCGCCGATGTATGCACCACGAGGTTTAGTTATACTTGCATCGGCCTCCATAGCGTTCCAAAATCCTTCTGTTTGATCATATGCATCAATAATGGTCGTATCATGTATTTGATCCTGATTGAGTGGTTTTGCTAAAATATAAGGCTGATTACGAGCTGGAACCGTTGGAATAAATTTTACATTAACTCCAGCATCTCTTAATATTAACTGACGGAATTCTTCATGTTCTCGTATAACCTCCTGTTGCTGCTGTTGATTTCCACTCAATTCATACTCGAAATCTGTACATAGACCCTCATCTACATTTCTAATTTGTGCTTGATCTTCAATGAAGCCTATTGTAATTATTGTACATAAGGCATCAGCTGTCGTTTTAGTTAATGGACGAATTGACATAAGCTTAACTTTTAATGATTAATAATTCTTTAATATTACTTGGCTTTTCTGATTCTTATATATCTTACTTCTTCCAAATAAGGTTCAACTCTATACAATTTTCTTCTTCTTTAATATCTTGCAATTCAAAATCTGCGTTTCTCCCATCCCATATAAGGGGAGGCAAAAACATTGTCTTATTATCTTGTCCTGGAAAAGGAATACATGTGTAATCTATCATAGAATAGAACCCTGAACGTATCAGTTGATAATAGGGATGGGAAGACTTCGTATTAACCATATTCATATCCCACGCATCTTCATCGGACATATCTACATGATAAATCAATAGTCCTGTTCCAGGTAAATATCGATCCCATCCTTCAGCCTGACGATTCTCAAAATAAAAATATTCTTTCGTATCAGGTATTGCGATCTTAAAAGCACATAATATGCGTGTTGCGGACGAGTAAGAGCTTACCGGATTTAACTTTATAGAAACAATCGTATCAATCGGTTCAAGAACAGGAATATTCATCCATTGCACATATTCTCTTTCAAAAGCCGAATATCCCGCAGGACAACGCCCCTTATCGAGATAGTTACCTCTATCCATAATACTCATACTTCCTAAAGTGAGACCACTACCTGACGATGTGTTATAAAAATCGGGTAGCCCAAGTACATGGCTAAATTCATGACAAAAAGTACCAATAGTGGCCATTAGAGGATCTGGATCATGATCCTTTCCGATGTACTCGGATGAACATGCATAGCGTCCTATAGTTTTATTGGATATAGTCAAACATGAATCTACAATATTTCCGGCATGTGCCCATATATATTCCCTCTTGTTTGGATTTTCATTCTCACAATACGAAGCAAAAAATATATATACCATATCTACCAGAGCATCATTGTTACTGTCGTATTTAGAAAAATCAATCTCGGTTGAAGCTCGTTTACAAGCTTCAATTACCATTTCTGCCGCACGAATTTCTTCTTGATTATCACCGTTTTGACCATAATATGCCATCGGTTTTGGTAACCGAATAGGTCCTATAACATTAAAATTGGGAAAAAACAGGCTGTCTGAATTAGTAATAAAATAATCTCTTACACTCCCTTTAGCTCCCTGATAATTATAACCTTCAGCATTTAACAGAGAGCTAAAACTATCCTTAGGTGCGGGTATAGTAAAATGAGTATCAGAAAATTCGACAAGTATAACTAATCCGTGAAATTCGCCTATTGAATTTATCTTCTGTGCTTTCAGAGATGTTACAGGATATATACTATCATCATAACAGACTGGTATTTCATGAGCCAATCCAATGGACATCAATAAAGCAATGAAAAGACTGTAAATTTTAAACATAATAGAATTGTTTTTATAAATCCTCTTCTATCTTTTTCTTTCTATAAAAAAGATAAAAGAGGATTCGCCGATTTATTCCTTCTTTGAGGTTAATTGGTTGGTCTATTATCCTCAAATTTGATTGGGATATCTTCAGCCTTGGTTGGTTTACCTAATGTTTGCAAATAAGCTTCCTTATCGTCCTCAGGCGTATTTGCTCTTTGTTGGCTGAGAGTTCCTTTTTTCACAGAGCGTTCTACAAACGTATTGTAAACATCGGCGGCAGCTTCGATTGCCGCTGATAATTCTTTCATCGTCATTTTACTGGCATCAAATTGTCCTTGGTACAGATAAAGGAAAGTGCCTAGATCGATGCGATTAACATCAATTACAGATTTAGTAGCTACTACGGCAACTACACGTTCCATTCTTGTTGTAATGGATTTAGCCATTACACCTTGATACCAAGCCTTCATATCGACCCTTACCGGAGATAATCCATCAGTAGCTACATAATACATTTCGATCGTATCTGACGACGCTTCTCCCTCCCCTAAAAAAATATTAAGAGCACTGCTGGCTAGATTACCAATCCCATTGATTATATTCTGCTTATCACCACTCAGAAATGCGGTGAGGCTGGAAGTAACTACATTGCCTATATTTCCAGCTTCACTCGACGAAAACGCACGAACTTCTTTTTTACTCCCTACCATATATGTGATAGGTACCGTCTTGTTACTTTTTTCTTCACCGGCAGTCAATAGGCTTTTCTCAATATCCCTGATAAAAATATCGGCTTTCGCACTTCCCAACTGTTCCAAAGCTTTTACAGCTTCTTTCTGCTCTTCGAATTTTGCATCCGTGGCATCAAAACTTTTGATTGCATCTTTGATTATTGACATAATTCTTCAGATTTTAAATTAGTAATAAATAAGGACTTATAAATATGCCGAAGCATATCATTGTTTTAGTTTCTAATCATCAGTTCTTTATACTATAATCTCCTATCCTATTAAGGATTAAATTTGTCAGTATCTGTATTTATTATACCACAAACGTATAGTAGCTTTTATCCAAATGAAAAATAATATTGATGAATAACGGATTTACCTAATAAACGGATAGATAATAGGCATGAATAAAAAATGAGTTATAGTGTAGAACACTGCAACAATGTTTAGATTTAAAAGTTTCGGAATTTATGAGATTTACATAGATTAAACTCTATCGACTTTGGCTATGCGAATCATACCGAAGTATAATTAAAGGGTATTATAAACATTCCCTACTCTGTAGCTCTTCGAATATCTTTGAACAACTTTAAAATAATAAATATTATCTTTGGGTACAAACTAAAAAAGAATACATGTCTGATCAAGAAAAATATAATCGAATATTTGAGGCTAATAACAAATGGATAGAAAAAAATAAGATAGACAATCCCGGATTATTTAAGTTATTAGCAGCTGACCAACATCCTGATTTTCTATATATCGGATGTTCTGATAGCAGGGTACACCCCAATCAGGTTATGGGATTAAAGCCAGGAGAGGTTTTTATCCATCGTAATATCGCAAACATGGTTATAGCCACTGACCTAAGTGCTCTTTCCGTTATCAACTACGGAGTCGAATACCTGAAAGTTAAATTTATTATTGTTTGTGGTCACTATGGTTGTGGAGGGATAGAAGCGGCAATGAAAAAGTCGGACTATGGGATACTTAACCCTTGGCTGCGAAGTATACGAGACGTCTACCATCTACATAAAGAGGAACTGGCTGCTATTAATGATATCGGAGCCAGACATAGGCGACTTGTAGAACTTAATACATATGAACAATGCCGCAACATAATCAAAATGGGCGAAGTTCAAAAGTCTTATTACGAAAAAGGATATCCTAAGGTTGCCGGATGGGTATTTGATATCAAGGATGCCCAACTCCATGATCTTTACTTCGATATGGACGGCGAGCTTGATAAGATTAAAGAGATTTATGATATTACAGGCAATACTGAAGATTGAAGAATTTCACTTCATTTATAATATCATTACACCCTTTTTCCTATTTAAATATCCTTTAAGGGGCTTTTAGGAAAAAGGGTGTAAATGTCTCTTATATTACTTATATCCGCAATTGATATTAAATAATATCAAAAACGAATATGTATGCTTACTTCAAATTAATGTGACAGCTTATCGTATGCGGTCTAAAGATTTCACAAGCTTTTCGTCTTTCTTTATACGTGAAACAGCAAGTAAATCAAAGATCAGTGCTAATACAGGGAAAATAATTCCAAGTTGAATATTTAAGGAATATCCTGAAGTAATCTTATCTAAGAATGCATTTACATAAAACGCGGCAGTCACATAATATATAGCTATCAACAAAGCCGTAAATAATCCCAATTTTATTTGTAACTTTCTTTTATTATACAGAAATATATTTAGAAAAGCTACGATCGCGGATAGAGCACAAAAGATAGCCGCTCCCCAAGCATGATAAGATATTGAGTTGTCAAATATTCCCAAAGAATTAAACAATATACTTGAAAATTTAAGACCTTCACTCGTTATTTCAAGCGATGGAATCACAAAAGTAGCCCCCATCAATATCGTTGTAAGAAGGAGAAAAATCGACTGTATACGCTGTATCATTCTATATTAGAAATTATCTTTATCCTTACTAGGATTTCTGTAATAAAGTTTACCTTCTGTATATTCCTGTGCAGCGATAAGCGTTGGCTTTGGTAGTTTTTCGTAGTAACGAGAGATTTCTATTTGTTCTCTGTTTTCGAAAACTTCTTCCAGATTATCGTTATATGAAGCAAATTCCTGTAGTTTCTTATCCAAATCCTGTTTCATTTCAACAGAAATCTGGTTAGAACGCTTAGCGATAATTCTAACAGTTTCATATACATTACCGGTGTCTTCAGACAAAGACATCATATCTCTGGTAATCGTATTGCTTGCTGCATTTGTTTTTCTATAATCCATAATGATTTTAAAATATAATTATATTGTTTTTTTCGATTATTTATTTCTTCAGCTCTTGTTGAACAGCTTCGTTTGTTGCATCATCTACTTCCTGACCTAATGCTTTTAACGCTGCACGATAGTAACGTTCACTTTCTTTAGTGTACTTACCATTAGGAAACATGTTTTTATAATTGAAGTGTTCGTCCATTAAATCCCTGTAACGTACAGGCTTCTTTTCTTCAACACTGTAAACGGCTTGTTCAAATCTCGCTCTAACAATCAAAATCTGGAATTCTTCTGTAAATTCAGAAAAAGGATAAGATTTTAGAGCCTCACGTGCAGTTACTACGCAAGATTCATAATAATTTTCTCTATTATAAAGTCCCAAGTTGTAATATAAGCGTGCGGCAAGAAACTCTTTGTATGCTAACTTCTCTTGAAGTTTAAACATCAGATCCTGAGCTTCGGGAGCCTTTTCGCTTTGAGGAAAATATTCCAAAAAGTTTTGAAATTCCTGAATTCCTTTATAGGTACTTGTTTGGTCTAACCTGGCATCCGGAGAATCGAGATACAATCCGTAAGCAGAGTTAAATCGTGCCAACTCGGTAAATTCGCCCTTCGGAAATTTATTATAATATCGGGTATAATATTGAGTAGCTGTTGTATAATCTTTATCATAGAAATAGGACTGGGCCAACAGATACAATATTTCCTGCTCTTTGGAAGACCCTGTATATGCAGATAAAATCTCATCTAGCAAGGTGATTGTTCTTCCATATTTCTTTTGATCGAAGTATTTCTTAGCATATTCATACTTTAACTCGGCATCACGGCTTTTCAATATTTTATTATATTCGCCGCATGATGCAAGCAGCATTGCTAATAATAAGGTACACAGGATTCGTATCTTCATTCTACTCAAAAATTAGTTTGCAAATTTACACAAAGCTTTTATAATTTAAAAATAAACTTTTACAATTATATTTTTTTGAGATTCACGATCAGTTTAGCGAAACATCGAAGCAACCTTTTTCACTCCCATTACCAACTGATCAATCTCTTCTTTTGTATTGTAGAATGCCAATGATGCTCTCACTGTACCGTCCACACCCAACTCATCCATAAGAGGTTGAGCGCAGTGATGACCTGTACGAACGGCTATTCCCATTTTATCTAAAAGCATTCCCATATCATAATGATGAATATTATCTACCAAAAACGAGATTACGCTACTTTTCTTATCCGAAGTTCCATATATTCGCAAACCTTCTATTTTCAGTAATTCATCAGTACAATATCTTAATAACTCATCTTCGTATGCTTTTATTGAGTCAAGCCCAATATTTTTTATGTATTTCAATGCTGTGGCCAACGCTATCACACCCGGATAATCAGGGGTTCCGGCCTCAAATTTAAATGGTAACTCGTTGAATGTAGTCCCTTTAAAGGAAACCGTTTTTATCATTTCACCCCCACCCTGATAAGGCGGCATCTGATTGAGCCATTTTTCTTTACCATACAAGACACCTACTCCATTCGGGCCATAAACCTTATGTCCTGAGAAAACAAGAAAATCACAGTCCAGCTTTTGTACATCCAGCGCCATATGCTGAACCGACTGAGCTGCATCTATCAGCACAGGAATATTATGTTTGTGAGCAATTTCTGTTATTTGATCAACAGGATTTACAGTGCCCAATACATTAGAGACATGTGTAACCGATATCAGACGTGTTTTTGGTGAAATAAGTTTCTCCATTTCGTCCAACATCAATTCCCCCTTATCGTTGATAGGAATTACTTTAAGCTTGATTCCTCGTATTGGCTCTTGCAATTGCCACGATACAATATTGGCATGATGTTCCATTGCCGAAATAATAATTTCGTCACCCTCATTGCAAAATTGGCGGCAAAAACTATGAGCAACAAGATTTATCGACTCTGTAGTGCCTCTTGTAAAAATAATCTCGTGGCTATGTTTAGAGTTGATGAATTGTTGCACCACCACTCTCGATTCTTCAGCCAGATCTGTAGCTTGCTGGCTTAAATAATGTACACCACGATGCACATTAGCGTTCGTGGTGTAATATATTTTAGTCATTTCCTCTACCACACATTTTGGTTTTTCGGTAGTAGCCCCATTATCCAGATAAATAAGAGGTTTACCATAAACCGTAGTAGATAGAATAGGAAAATCTGATCTTATTTCTTCTATATTCATTTTTTTACTGTCAATAGTCAGCAGTTAGCAGTACAATGACATTCTGCAACCAAAAACTATGTTTCATTTATCATTTACATACTGCACAATTTCCGCAACGAGCAGATTCTCCCTTGAAACGTTTTTCGACCAAATCCAGAAGTCTTTCTTTCAGGCGATCGATACGAACATGTTCCAATACTCCCGCAGCAAAAGCTTGCATTAGCATCAAACGAGCAGATTCCTTAGATAGACCACGAGAGCGAAGATAAAATAAAGCCTCTTCATCTAACTGTCCTGTAGTTAATCCGTGTGAGCATTTCACATCATCGGCATAAATCTCCAACTGTGGCTTAGAATACATGTGAGCATTTGGAGAAATACACAAGTTATTATTCGACTGATATGCCAAAGTTTTCTGTGCATCTTTTTCAACCCGTATACGTCCACAAAAAGCGCCTGTAGCTTCATCTTGCAACACATACTTGAACAACTGCGTACTCGTGCAGTGCGGTACAAGATGATCGAGAAAAGCAAAATTGTCTACATACTGATGCTTATCCGCTATAACCATACCACAGACATAAGCTTCAGCATGCTGTCCGGATAGTTTTACATTATAGTTATTACGGCTAACGCCCGTATTGAAAGTCATATTATTGATCAATACATTTGATGCTTCGAGCTGATGAACAAATGTATTTGTCAAACGAGTAACTTTATCTGAGTTTTCTTCCAAGTCGTAATAATCGACAAGAGCATTACGTCCGGCGAAGATTTCGGTAACCTGTGTTGCTAAAAACTGAGACTCATCCACTGTATGATCACAAATAAGTAATTTCACCTGAGCATCATCCTCGGCTATAATCAGAATACGGCGATTGACAAGACTATTAAATTCGCTCTTCAATATATTAATCAGCTGAATAGGCTCTTCTACAACAACACCCTTAGGTACATAAATAACAAAACCATCTTGAGCAAACATTGTATTGAATGCGACAATTCCGTTTTTATCCATCTCTGCTATCTGCCCATAATATTTAGAAAACACCTCGGGCTTTTCTTCTGCAAAATGCTTGAAACTACCAACAAATACCCCGCTCGGATAATTTACCTTTGGCTTATGTTCTTCATGAAATATATCGTTGAGAACAAAGTAAAGATTTGTGGTCAAATTTGGAATTTCACACCTAAAGGCAACGTATGGGTTCCCTGTGAATGGCAACCTGTTAATGTTGAGAGCAAAGTCAGGTAAAAATTCCGCTGCAACGTCCAGATAGAGATAATCCTCCATTTTCTTGGTAGGGAATCCCTGATCTTTAAAAATATTTAGTGCTTTATCTCGAAGACCATTCATCCCTGATAAAGACTTTGTATCAATCTTATCTCTATACTGGGTAAATATGTCTATATATTGATTTTCTATCATTCTTCAAAATCTTTAATAATCCAATCGTATCCTCTTTCTTCCAATTCCAGAGCCAATTCAGCTCCTGCGCTTTTTACTATACGTCCTTTGTATAATACGTGTACATAGTCAGGCTTGATATAGTCCAGCAACCGTTGATAGTGGGTAATAACCACTGTAGCATTATCCTTGCTCCTCAACTTGTTTACACCGGCTGCAACAATACGCAAAGCATCGATATCAAGCCCTGAATCTGTCTCATCAAGTATTGCCAACTTCGGCTCTAACATAGCCATTTGGAAAATCTCGTTACGTTTTTTCTCTCCTCCCGAAAATCCTTCGTTCACCGAACGTCCCGCAAGGTCTTTGTCTAGTTCAACTAATTCTCGCTTTTCACGCATCATTTTCAAAAAGTCTGAAGCTGAGATAGGCTCCTCACCTTTATGCTTACGGATTTCGTTTAAAGAAGCGCGCATAAAGTTTGTCATACTTACTCCCGGTATTTCTACAGGGTATTGAAAACTGAGGAACAACCCTTCACGAGCTCTATCTTCGGGATCCATTTCCAAAAGATCATGTTCTCTGAAATTTACTTCACCTTCTGTCACCTCAAAATTGGGATTACCTACCAAAACCGAAGCAAGGGTACTTTTTCCGGCACCATTAGGCCCCATTATTGCATGAATTTCTCCCTCATTTACAACAAGATCTAATCCCCTTAATATTTCTTTGCCTTCAACATTGGCATGTAAGTTCTTTATGTTTAATAAATTTGCCATTATTATTATATGTTGTTTAAAATAAAAATCTTAGTTACAGCTATCCATTTAACACTAAGATCTGATATATGTTCAAGCCACCATGGCTTTCGAATGCAAAAATAGTAAATAAAACACAAAAATAGCCCGTTTTTAACAGGCTATTAGTTATTTATTAAATCTATAATGTTTCTTTTCTAATAAATTAAACTATTTAACAAACTAATAGTTCCCGTATTTCAAATGAGTAAGGTTTTTGTCCCTAGAAACTCATTTCTACTACAACGGGACAATGGTCAGAAAAGTTTATTTCACTCAGAATTGCAGCATTATTAAGTCGTGGGCGGGCTTCTTCGGTAATAATATGATAATCTATACGCCACCCTAAATTTTTACCTCTGGCTCCTGCCCTATAGCTCCACCAACTATACTTCTCCGGACTTTGATCATACACACGAAAAGTATCAATAAGTCCTGTATCGATAAACTCATCAAACCATTGACGTTCTTCAGGTAAAAAGCCGGAGCTTTTGGTATGACGTTCAGGGTGGTTTATATCGATAGGTTTATGACAGATATTATAATCTCCGCAGATAATGAGTTCGGGTCTTTCTTTACGTAGATTGTTTATAAAATGTGTAAAATCGGCCAAAAATTTCATTTTTATATCCTGACGAATATCCCCCATTGTACCAGAGGGTATATAAACACAAATCACAGTGACATCCCCATAATCGGCACGCAATACACGCCCTTCTCTATCATATTCAGGAATCCCCATTCCTATTTTCACCAAATCAGGGATACGTTTGGTCAAGATACCAACTCCGCTATATCCTTTTTTTTCGGCAGGATGAAAATAGTAATTATACCCCAATGATTGAATAGTCAATACATCGATCTGATCTTCCGTAGCCTTTATTTCCTGCAAGCATAAAATATCAGGCGACTCTTGTTCAAGCCATTGATAAAGACCTTTATTTACAGCGGCACGTATGCCGTTTACATTATATGATATTACTTTCATTTAATTAAAATGGATTAAGTCAACTTGATACCTTCGTTTTCGGCAGCTTTAACTTTCTTAAATAAGTCGGAGGCAAAAACAAAATCATTAAAATCTTCATTTGTAGAAGATATCACGTCTTTGCTTGAACCTTGCCACTCGAGTTCACCCTCTTTGATAAAATTGATTCGTTCGCCAATACCCATTACCGAGTTCATATCGTGAGTGTTGATAACGGTCGTAATATCATACTCTTTTGTGATATCATGTATCAAATCATCTATAACGAGAGATGTTTGAGGGTCAAGTCCGGAGTTCGGCTCGTCGCAAAACAAATATTTTGGGTTGAGAGCTATGGCACGAGCTATGGCTGAACGCTTCATCATACCTCCACTAATCTCTGATGGATATAGGTGACCTGCATCTCCAAGATTTACCCTTTCCAGACAGAATTTAGTTCGTTTCTCCTGCTCTATTTTGGTCATTGAGGAGAACATCATTAAGGGGAAATTGACATTTTCGAAAACAGTCATGGAGTCAAATAAGGCCGATCCTTGAAAAATCATCCCCATCTCTTGACGCAAATCTTTCATCTCACCGAGGCTCATTTTTGTAAGATCACGTCCGTCATATAATATTTGCCCGCTTGAAGGGCGCATCAAGCCTACGAGATTTTTAAGAAGAACCGTTTTTCCCGAACCGCTTCGTCCAATAATAAGATTGGTTTTCCCTGCTTCGAAAAGAATATTTATATCCTTCAGGACGTCTCGTTCATCAAATGACTTATATAAGTTCTTTACTTCTATCATGACATCATCAATTGTGTGATCAGCAAGTCTGAAACAAGAATAAGAATACTACCCATAACTACCGAATCGGTACTAGCTTTGCCCACATCCAACGATCCGCCCCGTGCTGAGTAGCCATAATAAGAGGCCACAGTTGACATAATGAAAGCGAATATTATAGTTTTAACAATAGCATACCATACATAAAATTCTTTGAAATAGAATTGAAGTCCATACTGAAAGGTATCAGCAGGCATCACTTGCCCTATTATACAGACTGCATATCCGCCTATTACACCAAAAAACATACTAAGAACTACAAGTACCGGGATGAAAGTCATCAGAGCGATTACTTTAGGCAAAATGATATAATTGGCAGAATTTACGCCCATTATTTCCAATGCATCTATTTGTTCTGTAACTTGCATCGTTCCTATTTCGGATGCGATGTTAGATCCGACCTTTCCTGCCAAGATAAGACACATAATCGTCGACGAGAATTCCAAGATAAGAATCTCTCTAGATACATAACCGACCGTATAACGTGGCATGAACGGAGAATCAATATTCAACTTTATCTGAACCACAATAACAGCACCGATGAAAAAAGAGATTATTATCACAATCCAAATAGAGTTTACTCCTAATTTGCTTATTTCGGCAAGATACTGACGAAGAAAAACACTCCATTTCTGAGGTCTTGTGCAAACCTTTTGCATGAGGAGAGCATAGTGTCCAAGTTTATCTAAAAGAGAAATTATAAACATATTTGTTTTTTCAGAGATTTATAAACATGAACAAAGATACATTTTTTTGTATAATTCTCAGATTTGAATCGAATGGAATGTATTAAGAGAACATTTTTTGAAAAATTTTCACTTATCTTATGAGTTATAGGAAATCAAGCCTATCAATAATAACACTGGCAAATTTGATTTATAGTGGATTATAAATCCTTACATTATTGATCTTCGGATTGCAAATCCGAAGGGACGAAGAAAAGGATATTTCTTAATTTGGAATATATAAAAAAAATTCTCTTCGTCCTCCTGTTTTCCTCTTAATTTCGATACTCCCTTTACCATATTTTTTTATAATAGAGTCACCCACATTTACAAAATTCCATGAATCAGGATAAAAATCTACTGTTATATTTAAAGTATCATTATTAATTGTATGGACTTGGATCATCTTAGCCGCATGATTCCAGTTATCAATATGTTTTTTTATTATTTGTCCATCATAACTTGAATTTATAACATCTATAGTATATTCTTTTCTACTACTAATATTACAAGACAAAAATAAACACATTATAAATAAATAAGATATAAATTTCATATATGTATTTAATGTTTTAAGTAAATATGAATTTAGTTTTTGATTCTAAAGAATTTTCAGAAAAAAGTAGATGAACTATGAATCAGTTCAATAGAATATATTCTACTACGAACCGACATGGATTTTCCCATTAAAATAACACATATCTTTGGCATAGTTTATACCAACAATGATATACCAATATGATGAAGACATCACTTGATCTGATCTTTTACACTCGGGCTGAGCATCTCTATAGCCAAGAACAAACTTAATGAAAAAAGTGACAACCAACGGTCATAGGAGCGAAGCATATGTAAAAGTAACAGCTTTTTGCATATATTTCTCTGTCACCTTTTTTCTCCCTTTAAGTCTGGTATAGATATATAATCCTGCCTATATTATCATAGGCAGGATTAGTTTATATCAAATAAATATACTGATTACTATTAATCTTCGAGCAAATCCGAAGGGACGATAAATTATTCTTTTGACATTTCTATCAAATAACAAGTTGACTTAGGAATAGTATCTGAAAATATTTTTTCTATATCATATTTACTATTTTCTAAATTTGATTCATATGATTTCAATAAGTAGTATAATGCTAAGCATTTAGTTTTACTATCTGATTTTTCAATCCAATTATAACCCTCAAAGTGAGTCAAAATCCAGTAGACATCATAATACGCTTGTGAATAACGATTCTTATTTGCCATCTCTAAAGCAACAAATAGAATTTCATCCATGTTCCCATATATTCCATGATATTGCGTCAGCTTTAAATATGCATTTGTATCATTTAAATTTATAGCTTTATCTATCAAGTCAATATGATCTTTATCACTCATTTTTGGAAAATCAGAAGCTGATATTTTTTCCTTTTCATTACATGAAACTAATAAAAATGATAATGTTATAATAATAAAATACAATTTCATAGACTTTTATTTTGATTTTTCTTTCTTCTTCTTTTTTTCTTCTTCTATTTTTTCTTTTTCTACTTTTGTAAACTTTTCAGGATATGGTATTTTCGCTATTTCTTTTCCATTCTTATAAATGACAATGCCCCCATCTTCATTTAAAACTCCTGTTGTTTCTCCAGATTCCACTTCATATACATATTGTCCATCAAAGCCAACAACAATAACATTTGGATACTCTTTTGATATTTGTTTCGCTATGGGATTATTCGTACCCTTTCTTATATGGACATTTTCTCCGCTACCTGAAACAAAATCTCCTTCTGTTGCTGAATTGCATGTATATAAATATAAGGTCACCGGTTCTCCTTTTTCCATGGCTTTTTTCCATGCTGGGCTTTCTTTACTTAAAGCTTCATTAATACTTTTAGGATTTCCCAATCTTGTACCTTTATTATAAATCGAAGTCGGTGTTCCATACCTAAACACATAAAATCTATTATCTCCTCTTTTATATTCAACATGTTTAGGAGGCTATACGGCTGCTTCTTCTGTTCATCTACACTGTTTTCGGCAAAAGCTGTTCCGAAGGGATAGTAATGGTTTCTTTGGGTTACCGTTCCACTGGCATTTACCACTACACGGTTGTTACCCAAGTGGTCAGTCATATAGTAATGATACACCCCTCCTTCTATATATCCTCCGTCAACGATTGGCTATCTCTATAGCTAATAACAAACTTAGTGAAAAAGGTGATAAAAGTAACAGCTATTTATATATTTTTCTGTCAACCTGTTTATTCCCTTAAGATCATTATAGATAAATAATCCGGCCAATGATAATATTGTCTAGATTCACTATTTTGAATGAATACAAATCCCTTCCGATCAATACTTCTTATTCAAATATTATCAAAATCTGAAGATTAATAAATATAGTTACCTCCCCCCCTCAAAGAATACGTCAAAACATTTATAAAATAGAATTTGGAATAAATACCTATCTTTGATGAAAACATTTTGTTTTTATTAAAGAGAAATAGATATGACACCAACTAAAGATATAGAAGATATTAAAGACATAAAAAAAATGGTTGATATTTTTTATGGAAAGGTCAGAAAAGATAATTTGATTGGCCCCATCTTCAATGACAAAATACAAAATCATTGGCCGGAACATCTTGCTAAATTATACTCCTTCTGGCAAGGAATATTATTAGGAGAGAAGACATATACCGGATTCCCATTTCCTCCACACGCACAATTACCTATAAGTAAAGAGCATTTTGACCGATGGCTAGCCCTTTTCACAGAGACTGTGGATAGTCTTTTCGTTGGGCCAATTGCCAATGAGGCCAAAAACCGTGCATATAAGATAGCTGATATATTCCAAGATAAATTAGCGTATATACGCAACAAGGCAAATAAATAACATGCAAATATTGTATAGAAAATAATCTCTATATTTGCATTTTATAAATTAAATAGAAAACAATTATGATGAAACCACGTCTGGGTATGACAGCCCGAACAGGTGATAAATGTCCTAAGAGTGGAGTATGGAGAGCTATGGGAATAGCTGAAACCGTTACAATGTCTATATCTCGAGGAAATAGAATGCCTATGCATGAGAACAGAAATATAAATTGGAAACTAATTATAATGTTTTAAGTCATGCTTTTGGGGACATGGTGTTACTTTTCTGATAAATGTAATTTAATTTTTCAAATTTTACAGAAGAACATCTATTTATACAATCAGACTTAATATTCTCTACAATAAGTATTCTTCGCTATAGAGCATCATTAATCAGGAAAGGAAAACTTCCGGAGTAATAAAACAAAAGGTAACCATAACGGTTGCCTTTCTTATTCGTCACAAGACACTAGCTTTTTGTCCTTGACAGAAATAAAAGTATTTAGATTGGTTTTATTTTAAGTTTAAGAACTTGCTTTATTAATATATAAATGAAATTGTTTTTTATTTTCTTTGTAAAAAAAGTCTAACTATGGAATCACAGAACGACAAGTACGAAGAATTAATCTGCGAAGAGATAAAGAAATTAGCAGCTATTTTCTTGAAAGAAGCAGGAGAGTTTTATCCTTTTGCAATAGGAATAGATACCTCTAAACAGATATATTCAATAGCTGCTTCAAATGAGGAAGAGTTTCCAGATTCTCAAACCTTAATTGATATATTAGAAAATAATATCCCTTTAGATATTATTGAAGGTAAATATTTATTGGGTGGAATATGTCTCGACATTTTTAAGTATGAAAATATTGACGGTATTCAAGTAAAAAAAGATGCTATCGAAATAAGATTTATTAGGGAGGGGTATTATAAAAGAAAGTATTATGTATACGAACTAAGATCAAACGGAGATGCTATTTTTATTAAACCGAAATAAAAAATCCGAGCAATTCTGTTCGGATTTTTTAATATTGTTTGATATCTTATTTTTTACTGAGTGTTTCTGAGATATCAATTTTTCCTTTTTCACTAAAAGATGAAACTTTATCATTTTTGTTGATAATTACATTTATGTTATCCGTTTTAGCATCGTAATAAATTATAGTTTGAAAACTAGGGCAATCATGTTGTTTGCATCCAGAAAATTTATAAATACCACTCTCTGATACTATTGGAGTTTCAACATTAAAATTCTTAATAATAGCATCATATTCAGAGCCGGTTATATCCTTCACCCTTTCATTAAATGAATTGTCTTCAAAAATTTTAATCTCTAAAGGATATTTTCCTTCATTTTTCACGATGATATTATTCGGGTCTAAAATTTTAATTTCTTGAACTGCATTATCAGAAATAGCGGAAGTAATTGAGTCCTTACTTTCTGAGATTTGATTGGATGGCTGTTGCTTCTTGCAGGAGGAGGCTCCTAAGGACAATATTAAGGATATTGCCATAAATAATATTGGTTTCATAATTATATAAATTAAAGATTAAAAGCTAAAAATATAAACAGACAAAATCCAAGTGAAATAAAAAAACAAAAATTACAACTCCTTAACAATTTATAAACTACTTCATTCTTACCAACTAAATATTCCAGATACATTTCAATCGCTTTTAATATTTTCAGCTATCGATTCAAAGAATTCAGCTAGTATTGTCATAATATCTGGTGTATCATCATGAGCATTTCAAGTCCATCCTAATATGAGGCTCCTCACTTGATAAAGTTTTTGATTTATAGAACATCACATTAACTGTTATATTCATAGGTTAAACTGGTTTAACTCTCGGTTTAACTTTGCTTACGCAACAACCTAAAACCAGACCTTCCACAAACAAAAAAGCACCTACAACATTAATTGTAAGCGCCTTCCTAGTGACTGAATCATATTTAGTTGATACCCTTTCTTTTACAGAAGCGGAATCCCGAATAATAGAAGAAATAAGACCCTATATCAGTGGTGTGTTTACAATCTCCGATATTAAACGAGCCAGACTATCGGAAATGTTTCTGAATGAGAATGGCGATCGCTACTTCAAAGCAAAGATATATTTCGTTACTCTGGACGAGAAAAGTGGCTCGGAAAAGAAAACGGCAGATACAATGTTAGCACAGGCTAGTTCTTTAAAAGAAGCTTTGGAAGTTGTCGAAAAAGGTATGTCGGGTACTCTTGCTGACTATGAAATAGCAAGTTTATCAGAGACAGCAATCACGGATATATTTCCTTATGACCGTACAAAAGTCGAAAAGCCGATACAAAAACCAGATATGTTTAAGGATGAATATGAAGATCCATTATTCGAACAATGCAAAGCCTTAGTTATCGAAAAAAACACAGCAACAACCTCCATGCTGCAACGACAATTTTCTATCGGTTATAATCGCGCTGAACGATTAATGGACGAATTGGAGCGCAAAGGAGTTGTTGGCTCTTTCAATGGAGCATCACCAAGAGAGGTTATCTATAATGCTGTTGGTATGACTTAAAACAAGCAAAGAGAATTTGTAATTGAAAGAAGCTTTTGTTGATCGTCCTTATATTTTAAATATAAAATGGTACGCATCGACATGAAGCCTCTCTCAGTAAACGAAGTATGGCAAGGTAAACGATATAAGACAGAAAAATATAAGCAATACGAGAATACCTTACTTTGGCTTCTTCCTAAAATAAAGATACCCGAACCTCCTTATGAAATTCATTTCAGATTCGGATTTAGCAACTCCCTTTCGGATTAGGACAACCCGGTAAAACCGACTCAAGACATCTTAAGCAAGAAATACGGTTTTAACGATAAGCTAATCCGTAAGGCTATTGTGGAAACCGAAATTGTAAAGAAAGGAAAGGAGTATATTGAGTTTGAAATTAGGAGGATAGAATAATAATCCCGCCAATGGTATATCGGCAGGATTTATTTATAGAAAATTAAACATTTTTACTTTTAATCTTCAGATTGCAAATACGAAAGAACGAGGTAAAAAATCCGTACAGTTTAATCGCTGTACGGATTTTCTTTATTGATACGCAACGCACAGATTGGTACCTGTGCGAGCAAGGAAGTTATTTCTTTAAATATTCACTTACCCATATCATATATCTATAACCTAAATGGATACCTAATAGTAAAATCAGTATATAATTAAAATATATAGATATTTTATCTAACCTTATAAATAAATAGATAGATAAGTAGATATAGAATAAATATGTAATAATATAATCTGAATACATCAATATATTCTTAACTTTTTTTCTTTCCATTATTTATGAATTCTAATATTCCACTAATAATTCCTAATAAAACAATAAATAATCCTATATATCTAATAATATTAATATATCTAAAATTATTTAAAATATCTTCAAAAAGATATAAGCATATAACCAGAATAATAATAGGAAATTTAAAATAATCACCTATTTTAATAATAATATTGATCAAATTTTTCATAAACATCTATTCTAATTGGCTATCGTTTCAAATAATATGGAGGCTGCGGCTGTGGCTGTGGCTGTGGCTGTGGCTGTGGCTGTGG
>NZ_DLIY01000036.1:6562-6903 GCF_002483985.1 Dysgonomonas sp. UBA7630 | reverse complement strand
GACCTGAGCTGCATCTAATGCTTCTTTTGCTTTCCTATCCCTCTTCTTTTGTTCCCTCCAGGCTTCACGTTGATATTTATCGGTTGTATCTCCTGTCATTATAAGTGGGAATGCCAAAATTACAACTAATGGAGAAACAGTAATACCGGCTGAACCTGACATAACAGCAATAGGTATAGCTGATGCTTCTTTTTGTTTTTTATTAGGAGGATCACCAGGATCACGTCCATCCTTATCTACAAATCTCAACGGATTATTATAGCAATATGCATACGGCGATATTGAATAATATTTTTCCGCATGTGGATCAACACACGTAAACCCTCCTATTGCGCTTTCAT
>NZ_DLIY01000036.1:0-6520 GCF_002483985.1 Dysgonomonas sp. UBA7630 | reverse complement strand
CGCCGAATAATCATACAAGTTCAATCCGTGCATCTGGTCCAGTTCCTTGCCATTGTACTTGTACGGCTGCTTATCAGGTCCGGTGGTTCCGGCAAAGATAGAACCAAAAGGGTAATAGTGATTTTTCTGAACCAATGTTCCGCTGGCATTTAATACTACACGGTTATTACCTAGATGATCTGTNNTAATAATGATATACGCCTCCTTCTATATATCCACCGTCAATCAGTATACGCTTTAAGGTTCCATTCTCATAAATCTTATTGCCCACATAATCGGTTGTCTGGGTCTGGGTCAATGTTGCTGTATTGATTGCCGAACCAATAACCGGGGTTGTAGAATAGTTTGGATTCCATTTCTGAACAACTTTCAGTTTTTGACCTCCTGCCGAATAGGTATATTCGTTCCTTGCCTCCGCAACGGGACTCTTGATATCCATCTGTCGTGGCAAATTTAAGGAATTGTATTGAATCTCTGTTATTCCTTTGTTTAAATCTTTTGTCATCGTCCCGTTAGCATTATAGGCATACTCTGTGGCTACATTACTATAATTCTTAAAGTCCATCGATTCGGCTAGGCTGATGGTTCCTATGGCATCGTCAACTTTAATCAACTGATTTCCGGTATAGGTCATTGTCAGGTTATCTATCAGCCCATTTGTGGTAGCTGTAATTACCCCTCCGCGTGTCAAGGTTTTCATATTGCCATGTTTGTCATAGCTATAGGATGTCTTATAGTCAGTATGAGCTGTACTGACAGCTCCATTGACAAGATAAACGGCTGATGTTAATCTTGAAAGGTTATCATAGCTAAAAGTATACCCCAGCAATGAGCCACCATCATTTACCTGCCAGTTCATTGCACTGATATTTCCATTGTATTGTTTCGTACTACCTCCATAAACGTCATTATAATACAACGTTTGTGTAAATAACGGACTGTTTATTGATTTTGTCCACGAACGGATGTTATAACCATAGGTAGACAAGGCATTTGCTAATCCGCCTTTTTGGTTGGTTTTGAGTCTGCCCAGTTCATCATACGTATTTTCAGCAAGGGTTACAGCAGTAGCCCCATTGAGCTGATAGGTCTCTTTCTTCAATCGTCCTGCATGGTCATAAGTGTAAGCGTATACTTCTGTTTGGGTGCTCTTTCCAGTAGCTGAGTGAACATGTTTCTTCTGAGAGGGTTGACCGGTGAAGTTATAAGCTATATATTCCTTTTCAAGACCACCAAGATGATTGGTCGATTTGGTCTGAATCACCCGCCCTCGTGTATCGTAGTACATAGCCGTAGCAATCTGTCCTTCCAAGGTATTATTGGATTTCCCATCCGAGCCCATCAGCTTTACCCGAGTTCCCACCAGCAATCCTTTGGCACTTGAATGCCGGATCCCATACCCCGATTCTATATTGTAATCCAAATTCGTTTTATAGTAAGAATTTGTTTTTAACATGGCTTCATAGTCATCGTAGTAGTTTATAAGCAATACATCATCTACCGGAATACTCGCCAATGTGGTCCAGCTATATCCAAAGTTTCCGCTTCCTGGTGTCTCCGTAAAAAGCATTGTAGAATAAGTTGTTAGCATCGCCTCATGGGTGGAAGCTGTACGATATATCCCTGAGATAATCAACCGGCCGAAGGCGTCGTATTTATTAAAAGTCCATTCGGGAGACGAGGTCTTTGCCCGTTGTTCCCCGTCTTGCGTAAAGATCAGCCGGTCTGCTTTATCATAGACATAATAAATCCAATCGCATCCAGGCAACTTTTTAGAGATGCAACGATCTAAATTATCATATTTATACAGATATGCCCATAGTTTCAAGTTCGTATTTGTTTCTGTCCATGGAGTGGAAGAAGTTGCACTTAACAAAATGGCTGATGCTTCCGGCGGCAATACGACTCTTAGATTCCCATAACTATCATAAATATAGTTCGTATCAAAGGACTTTCCTGCATTTATTTGGCGTGTAAGAATTACTTGCCCCAATTTATTTTTAAACTCATAAGCAGTATTTCCGTTTTCATCTTTTGTTCGGGTAATATAAAGTTCATTTGCCGGATAATTATCTGTACGGTATATGCTTATCATTTTTCTGTCATCGGTAGATATATATTTAGCACAGACCAACGAATCGGCATCAGCCCATGTAGTCCCAGATTTCGCCTTGTTAGTTAAATAACCAGTCCATATAGCCTTATTATTATTCTGCCAATCAGCCCCAGGTCCATATTGGGCCAAAGTGCGGTTCAGAGGAGACAGGTCATATACAGGCTTGGAGAATGGAGCGGTCTCACTTGGATAAATAGCATTTATGTTAGCCTTCACTTTCGTTAGATCTGCAAAAGCTCCATTATTGGATGCAATAGCTACCGGCAACCATGTACTTGTTTGTCTTCCCAGATTATCATACTCCTGAATGGCAACCAAATCTTTACCTGTAGTAGTGATTCCACGTTGAACAGTTTCCACCGGACGTCCCAAACCATCAAAATATTGCATGGTCACCATCTCCTCACTTGTGTTGTAGTTCACTGTCGATTTTGCTATTAGAGGGGTGGTAGTACGTATATAGTTTGGACCTGTAGATACTATATTTTGAGGTGGAACATACGTAATAGGTTCAATGGGTGGTTCCTCTGTATTGCTCGTATCTCTGAATTTAATAGTCAATTTGGCTCCTACTGCAAAATTTTGAATATTTAATATATAGTTACCCGATGATAAGATAAATGGTTTGTCTAGCTGATATCCAGATTTACACAAAGGATCAGGTTTTATCCAAAGACAAGCTACTAAAACCGTTCCATTTGCAGTTACTGTAATTTCATAATTACCATCTAAAGAAAATCCTAAAAAATAACCAGAGGGATCACTACTTGAGGCTCTTTCCATGGTATAGACTTTGTCTTTCATAATATCCCCAATATAGTTTGTTGGGGAAGGCTGAGCATATGCTTCTAATACAAATGTCAAGCTGACTAGTATATATATAATTATCTTTTTCATAGTTTTACACCTTACTTGTTTTTATAGAAATAATCGCTTGCCTGTATGATTTTCTTCGCTCCGTTTTCCATTATATACACCTCCTTCAGATTATTTAATTGGTCATAATCATAGTAGGTAATAGTGCCATTAGGTTCTATTCGCTGAATAAGTCCTACGAGTGACCTATACTTGAAGGCCGTGACGTGTACATCTTTCAAGGTAGTATTACTTTGCAGATCTGTTATTAATTTAAAGTCAGCATCCGATGGTGTCATTTTTTTTGCAATTCCTTCCAATGTTGCTAAAGGAATGATCGCTGCTATTTGATCATAGGTCGCGTTTTTTATCTCTGCAATCGGATATTGGTAATTGTACCCCCAAAGATAGGTAACTTTAGTTCCGTCATTCAAGGCATACTCTAACGGGTTCAAATAAGAATCATATTTTGAAAAAGTTAATTTTTCAAATAGGGTTGAATTCCCATGGTTTAATTTTACAGAGGTCGGAGCTACCAGTAGATCACTATTCCAAGTCCAATAAGATGTTTCTTTTGAGCGTGTTAATATAGAATTGAGATAATCCGATTCGTTTACAGGAACACTGATCATATTTTTATCTACCAGCTTACTCTTAGTCAGGGGATCTATAATACTTGATGCATATTGATATTCTTTTGTCCTGATTTTATCTCCAAGGGATTCTGTAATTTTCTTGGGCTGATAATTGGAAGGATCATACTCGTAGCTTGTAGTCGTATATATTTTATTATTTCCGAAATAGTCATACCTTGAATGGTTTTTTAGTTGAACAGTATAACTATTAGTAGGGTAAACAATTATATTAAATCTTTCGCCTGCTCCTATCGGAACATTTGGAACAAATGCTAGACCACCTGTTCCGCATTCAACCCTAAATCCTCTATATTTATCTTCTACCCATACATTTATTAAGTTTGATTCGAAATTCTCTAAAGAGTAACTGTTTCGCTCAACACTGATGGTATCATTGTTATTATCCAACAATATCGTTGCAGTTTGTTTTCCATTCAATGGTATAGCTTTTGGTTCAGATACCATGAAAAATTTTGACCCCGAACCACTATTTGTAGAATTTATAAATTCTACAATTTTTCTTCCATTACGGCTATTGCCATCTTGTGAAGTCATCTCTATTTCAACCCGGTTATAGCCTACCACGGCATTATCACACCCGCTTGCTGAATAACTGTAAAGATTCGAGGAACATATTTCATATGAGTTGATGGAGTTTCTTGTAGTAAAATAATAACTTTGTTGCGGAGGCGGTTGGTAAATAAGTTCTTGTTTAAATGTTATATAATTAGATTTATTATAAAACTTCATCGGGTTGATCAACTTACCACTCGGTTTACCTCCTGTAGTTATATACTTATAATTTTTTACTGATGTTACAATATTATTTTCATCATAGTTGGTAATGCTTTTTACTCTTACACCTCCTGCTATGGACTCCGCCTTCTTTAACTTATCTACATCTGTATACAAATGGGTAATTGTCGCACTAATACCATTCGCTGGAGATAAACCTGTAGGAATATAAGATCGCATCTCGATCGTACCTGCCGGCAGAAAAAAATAATACTCAAAAGGAAAAGTCCTTTTTCCGTTATTGAAATCAATTTTATCCTGATCAGTCAAAAAATCAAAGTATTTTTTGATAAGTTGACCATTTGAATATACTGCTATATAAAATTGTTCCAGTTGCATCGTACTCGTTACATTCGGAGCATAAATAGCACCTTTAACATGTACTCTGCATTCTTGATCGATACTAAGCCCAACATATTTCATTGTCGAAGAAGCTCCAAAATTTGATATGCTTTTACTGAATTCTATACCGGCTCCACTCACGTTAGCATCCGGATAGTATCCATTACCTACAACATGTGGTTCAAATACAAATTCCGTCTTTCCGCCTGTGGGGTATATAATACTCTTCAACATACCGGTAGTAATATGCACTTTGCTGGATCTTCTATTAGCAAAAGTAACAAATGGACTTGCAGAAAGCCTTACATTAAACATACTGGATGGTAAGCTTTCATTTAAAGATAGAACAATCGGATCTGAGATAAGTGTATGGGTTTTCTGGTATACTTTACCCACAATGTTGATTTCTTGAAATTCTCCCCCAACAAGACGGTTCTCCTGCCCATTATAAAAGCCCCAATAATCTTGTGAAAATGAGACTTTATTTGGTAATGGTCGGGATTCATTATAAGTGAACAGATATGCCTGTAAACTTGTATTAATATCCTTTCGATATAGCTTCACTAATTTCAAACGTTTTAAATTACGATTAATGTCCAGACCACTTTCTCCAACCGTCGTACCTGTAAAATAATCATGCTCAAATTTGTACTGCTTACGAACAACTTTACTGGAACGATCAAATACTTTTATTTCATCTAGTGCGAGTCCATTGTCCAGGTCAATCCTACTCTTTACGGTAAATACAACACTATCCAAAAGCCCTACAATGGAAGAGGGATATAATTGCTTGTGAGTACCAGGATAAGATATATCTCTAGACAATTCATAATTGTTATCCATTGCTGTAGGAGTAGATTCGGGTAGTACTTTTTCTTGCTTAATTATATCTCTAATTATTGGGAGCTGATTTACTGATCCTGAATAATCATAATATATTTTTATTAATGGTCTCCATTGATAATAAATGTCGGTAAGATACCATGTGAATGTACTATTGATATCTCCTTGATTAGCTTCTTCTCGGGCACTAAATTCATAGATATAGCCTTGTTCGTCGGTAATTCGCCAAGAACTTCCAGAGCTGAGCATTTCTATTTTATACTTGTTCTTTTCCCCATTATATACAAAAGTCCCATTATAAGGATGTTTAGTGAACCGAAATGATTTCCCTAAGAAATTAACATTATAGATATCTCTTTCTCCTGATCCATATGAGGCCTCTCTTAGCATATCATCTGTTGTCGGAGAATTATCTGGAGCAACGCATGCAGCCCACCTAAATCCAACTTCAGAAAACCCTCTGGCAAGATAATCCGGAGCATAGGATGTTGTTTTACTATAGTTTATCATTTTAGTCCAGTCTGAAGCAGTTGCATACGAAACTTTGTCAGCCTTTCCCACTNNTGAGAAATACTGCCTCCAACCATAAGGTTCCACCCTAAACCGGCCCAAGTAGCCTCTTGGGTCACCTGTATGCCTGTAGCATGATAATTAAGTGAAATTGGAACTTCTATACCTTTTGCTTTCACCGTATATAGAGGAATATCTATAGATGGTATCCCTGTATATTCACTGACTGGATACTCTCCGTACTTTTCCAATCCTGCCACCTCCGGAGATTTTGGTAGTATATCAGGAGCTTGGAGCCCATTATTAATTTGGCTATAAACATCTAAGAAAGTAAAAAAGATTATAAGGAAACATAGATACTTTTTCATAGTATTATTTTTTACTTTTTAATAATAATTTCATTTACAAACACACCATTAGCTGT
>NZ_DLIY01000035.1:30293-48818 GCF_002483985.1 Dysgonomonas sp. UBA7630 | reverse complement strand
TTTACTCTGTGGTTAAAAAATGGATAAGAGCGAATGCGACAATAATTCCTTTTATAACTTAATACTGTAGCAGTGCTGCAAGCAAACCTAAAATGAACAATAACATATAGATAACAGGCAAGAATGCAATACCCCATAGCGTCCATAGTTTGGCTTTGCGTGATGCTTCTTGCGAAGCTTCATATTCTCTCTTGCCATACAGCGTTTCTACCTTCACGGCATAAAATATTCCGACAAGGCTTATCGGCGAACAACAAAATATAGTAAGCAATATCGATTCTATAAGCCAATTCTTGGGCATGGGTATTATGCCATCCCACTTGTGCTGATCGTCATATTGGTATCGCTGCCCGCTGTTATATGTCGGGTTTTGTTTATCCTGCTGCTGTCGTATTGGAGGAGGTGTCTGCTGCTCTTCTCTACGGTCTTGCGGTACAGGGGCTTTTGTGTCGAAAAGAAAATTCAGCTCCTGCAAAGTTCCGGCTTCAGCCCAGTCTGCCATCCCCGAACGCCAAACGATTGTTTCGGGGCTGATATTCTTACGAAGTAACTCGTTTGAAGTAAAGGGGCCGCATTGCAACTTCGATATATCATCGATGTAGTAATATTTCAGCATAAATTTATTTCATCTTAAAAAATAATATAGATCTTATATCTATATAAGAATATTAAAGAAAGTAATAAATTTTCATTCACCCAATAAATTGATTGAATAGAATAAAAAATAAAGTAGATACTAAAAAAGTACCTACTTCCATATTTTTGTCTTATATCTTAAAATGGTAATTTGTACGAGACTCCTCCATTTAGGCGTAATCCTGACCAATCCACTTTATAATCTTTTATCTTAGCCCCTATTTCAAAATCATACCCACCTGCAATATGTATTCCTATTCCGTACGGTAAATTGAGATTTGCTCCAATTTGTGGTAAGATGGAAAAACCTGTTGTATTATGTTTGTTCATTTTAAATTCGTCATCTATATCTTCCAATTTATTATTAACCTTGATGTGTGCTTTTGTATCAAAGTTGCTAAATGTCATTCCGGGAGATAATTCTCCATGGAATGAAATATTTACCTTTTGTCCTAATTCGACTTGGAAGAAATGATAACGATACAATAATCCGAACCTATATCCATTTAAAATCTGTTTGTAAATCATTTCCCCTGAATAGTCGGAATAGGCAAATCGTCCAGCTGTGGTCAGGTATGTAAAGTTGGCACCCATTTCATGTTTTTTTAATGTATATGTTATTCCTATATTATGGGTGACATAATTAGGGAAATTATCTGTAGTCGCAAAATCCAAAGGATATTTCAACTTTACAAACTCTTCCATGATACCGAGCAAAGGCTTCATATCATCCATTTTATAATCACCATAACCAACCGAATATTCAATTTTTATCTGAGAGTTTGCCGAAATTGAAAGTATACAAACAAAGATGATTAATATATATTTCTTCATTAGAGTAATCGTTTATTTTGTTATGTTAATGTAATAGTCCCTTACAACCAGGTGGTTATTTATAAGTCGTGCGTAGTAATAATAAAAATTCAGATTCGTTGTAATCTTGAATATTACTTTGTCGTAAGTATCATTTAAAATATTCAGTTGAGAATTGCTGTTGAAATCTTTATCCAAGTATAATATATTTCCAGTAAATGAATCGAAGCAAATAAATTCACCATCGAATGTTGCTATTTTATTTAAACTTGGAATTTCATAAATTGAAAATTTATTATCTATAGTTTGCATCACAACATGATTCTGCCTTTTAGGGTTGAATACAATATTGTTTACGCGGCTATTCGTCTGATGTTTTATTAGATTAAAATCTCCATTTTCATAACTATACAGCTTATACCAAGTATTATCTATTCGTAAGTAATTGAAAATATATTTTCCGTCCGGAGATATCGCTGGCCTGAAGTCTGTCCCTGTACTTTCTCTTTGATTATTGAGTAATTTGTTTGTCTTTATATCATAAATCCGATTAAGCTTTCTATCATTATTGTTTATAATAATCTTATCATCATCAGTTAAAAAGAATACAGGAAAATCATCGGTTGAAAATGTTCCCAACAGTGTGTTTAATGTATAATCAGAATATACATATATTTTAGGGTCTGTAGAACGGTCGTTAATGCGACAATGAATAGCTATTCGCCCGGTTGTTGGGGATGTTGTGAACTCTTCTGTATAAATGTTATACCCGAACGAAATATCTGCGTTGTTTTGAATTATTAAGGATTCTTTATTGTATGCACGAAAACCAAAATGATTTTGGTCAGGACGCATAGCTAAAATATAATTGTTTTTTACATCTGCATTGAATTGTATATGACGGGCATTTTCTTCATATTTTTCACCAAAGAATTTTTCCTGAAAATAGTTTATTATTTTCGGGTACTTTTCATAATTATTGAAATCAGCATGAAGGGGTAAGATATATAACTCATAATATTGAGTATCAGACATTGGGAATGTCGGTCTTAAAATAGATACTTCACTAGTTCCTTCCTTGATATTTATTACCTCATCTCTCCATTTAAGAACGTATTTACAGGCTATATTATTGGGATTATTCCATTTGATTTTCAATTTAAAAGGTTCAGCGGAGCTTGTTGTAAACATGCTGCTGGTGAATTCATTGTATTTTACTGTATAGAAAGCCTCCTTATCTTCTATTTTGTTAGATTTATATTTTACTACGATTCGAAATGTTTTACTACCATATACATAACTATTATCTATATATGAAGTCTCATCAGGATTCGTAATCTCAGCAACAAGTATTTCATCGAAGCTATTATAATGATAAATCTTGTAACTCTCAATTTCCAGACCTTCAATATTGGGTTTATCCCAATATAATTCTAGATGTTTATTATGATTTACACGTTGTTTTATATCTAATTTTATATCTGGATTAACATATTTGACAGAATAGTTAAATTCGAATTCACTTTTATCCCCTCCTAATATTTCCGCAAGACTCCCTGTTCCAGATGTAAGTTTGACTTTTAGCTTTAATGTACTATTTATATTTTCTGGCACATTATAAGGATGTAAAAAAATGTATCCATTTGAAACATCCATGAGCTGATTATTCAAATAAAACTCTTTATATACGATTGTGCCTGAAGTTATATTTAGTTTATATGTTAAATAAGTAGGAGCATATATGTATATAGGATTCCCCTCCGGGATATCAGCTAGATTAAATACTACTGAGGCATTTTTCTCTGGAGGTGTCAACTTTTGATAATTCATTTCATTATTATCATACTCACATGCATAAAATAAGAATAGGCTAAAACTAAGAATAAGTTTTAGGCAACGATTGAAAGATAATTTTACCATCTAATTTAATATGATTTCAATATTCTATAAATACAATATTAGTTTTTATGTATTTATCTATAGTTTTTATGTTAGATTCGGGGCAAATATAAGGAATATAAATTAAAAGATACAATTTTTATCAATTGGCGTTTATTATTTATCTTTTGAAAATAACTATTTTATCATTTGTGTATAATAAAAAAATAGCCTTTCATAGAAAGGCTATTTATATTTTTACTTAAACATTTCGTCTATCTGAGCCGGAGGCGGTGCATCCTGAACCTCTTCGTCGCTGCTCTTGTCGCAAACGCCATATCCCGGTACACTCTCAAACTGGTCTCCCTGACTATAACCGAGTCGCTTGTCTGCAAATACTTTTTTGAAGAACAGACCTACTATCGGCAGTGCCATGCTGGCTCCCTGTCCGTCAGTCGTACGGTCGAAGTGTATAGAGCGGTCTTCTCCACCTACCCAGCATCCGGTAGAAAGTTTAGGAGTGAATCCCATAAACCATCCGTCGGAGTTGTTTTGTGTTGTTCCTGTTTTTCCTCCCATTGGCGCTGTTATGCCATAGTTGCGTCTGATGCGTCCGCCTGTACCGCCATCCACTACTCCGCGAAGCATGTCGAGCATCTTCACATACGTGCCTTCGCTGAACACCTCGTCCATCTTCGGAGCGAAGGCTGCATCGGCTATTATATTGCCAAAGGCGTCTTCGATGCGGGTAACATATACAGGGTTGGAACGTATTCCTTTGTTAGCAAAAGAGGTGTAAGCGGCAACCATTTCCGACACAGACACATCGTGCGTACCCAGTGCCATAGACACCACAGGGTCTATGCGTCCGGTGATACCAAACGAGTGCAACATCCGTGCAAAGGCATACGGTGTGGTACGTCCCATGAGGTAAGCCGTAACAAGGTTGTCGGAGTTTTGCAGCCCCCATTTGATGGTGACCATTTCGCCAAACATAGAAGCTCGTCCACCTCTTGGAGTCCACTCTTTACCTGTTTCGGTAACGAGGGTTTGAGGCACATATAGCATCTGGTCGCAAGGCGTCATTCCGCTTTCCATCGATAGGGTGTAGAGGTATGGTTTGATGGTGGAACCTATTTGTCGGCGTCCCATGTTCACCATATCATATTGGAAGAACTTGAAGTCTATTCCTCCCACATAAGCTTTTACATATCCGTTGTGGTTGTCCATCGCCATAAAGCCCGAACGCAGGAAGCTTTTGTGATAGCGTATAGAGTCCCAAGGAGTCATTGTAGTATCCACTTCTCCTTTCCAAGAGAATACTTTCATATCTACAGGCTGCTTGAATATCTTTAGTATTTCTTTTTCGGACATGCCTTCATTTTTCAGAGCCTTGTACCTGTCGCTAATCTTCATGGCACGATATAGCAATGTGTCTACATCTTTGGCTACCGAGTACGAGAACGGAGCATACGAGCGACCTCTCTTTTCTTTATCGAAGTCGGGTTGCAGTTCCTTGCTGAGGTGTTCTGCCATCGCCTCTTCGGCATACTGCTGCATGCGAGAGTCAATCGTTGTATATATTCTCAGTCCGTCGGTAGAGAGGTTGTAATTAGAGCCGTCCGGCTTTTTATTCTTGTTGCACCATCCGTATAGCGGGTTTGTTTCCCAGCTGATAGAATCGAGCGCATATTGTTCCATCTGCCACGAAGCGTAATTCGATTTCTTCGGTTTTTTGGCAGTCATAGCCATACGCAGATACTCTCTGAAATAAGGAGCGAGCCCGTCTTTGTGGTCTACCCGTTTGAAGTCGAGTTTCAGTTCTGTTTGTATCAGTGAGTCGTATTGTTGTTCGGTAATGTAATCGCTCTTGTACATCTGTTCCAATACCACGTTCCTGCGACCTTTTGTTCTGTCGGGATATCTTCTCGGGTTGAAGTACGAAGGGTTTTTACACATCCCTATCAGGGTAGCGGCTTCTTCTATCTTGAGCTCTTTTGGTGTTTTGTTGAAGTACACCTGTGCAGCCGACTGTATCCCTACAGCGTTGTATAGGAAGTCGAATTGATTGAGGTATAAGTTTACTATTTCTTCTTTTGTATAATATCGTTCCAGTTTTACGGCAATAACCCATTCGATGGGCTTGCGTAAAAACACACGTTGAACCCAGTTTTCGGAAGGAGGAGAATAAAGCAGTTTTGCCAGCTGCTGAGGAATGGTACTACCCCCACCGCCACTTTCCTGCATCAGGATGCCTCTTTTCACTACGGCTCTGAGCAATGCGTATGCATCAATACCCGAATGTGAATAGAAACGTGCATCTTCGGTAGCTACCAACGCTTGTACCAGATACGGAGAAAGATCTTCGTAGTTGGAATATATACGGTTGTTTTTTGCAAGGGAATATGTGCCCAACAGTTGTCCATCGGTAGAATATATCTGAGAGGCATATTTGTCAATCGGGTTTTCTAACTCTTCTACATCAGGCATATAGCCTATTGCTCCTATACTGATAAGGGCAAATGTGATGGTGAGTACTCCGATGAAGCAGGCAAACCCGATCCACATCTTTTTTATGATGGTCTTCGGGGTGCGTTTTTTATTTGTCTTATTATTCCTTCTTTGTTTTTCCTTCTCATTCATAAGTGTATGCAAGTCTTTTAACTTGGCGCAAAGTTATATAAAACGTTTCAATAATGCAGATAAAAAAACTTAAATGCTTTTCAATAATTCTTGTTATGCTCAGTAGCGGAAAGCGTTTTTTATATTTGGCGGGAAAAGATACTTCATTCTGTTCAGGATGATAACCTAACAGCGGACGTAAACCTACATCGGATCAACATCGTAGTGCAACAACAGTGACTTGAACGCCGGATTGGCAAATACAAGGGACTGGCATTGGAAAATACCTTCACGAACCTTCTGTATCGATGCCTGATTTTCGATTTTGAGCATGATGTGGCGGATATACAACGACTGTATACGTGATACCGGCGGCTTGCCCGGTCCCAACACACGCTCGCCAAAGGTGGTGCGCAAGGCTGAGGCAAACTCCCGTGCTGCACTGTCGGTGAGTTGCTCGTCTCTGCCACGTACTACAATGTTTATCAGACGGAAGTAGGGTGGATAACGGAACATTTTTCGTTCTTCGGCTTGCAGTTCGTAAAACGATTCATAGTCGTTTCGCCTTACAAAGCTGATCAACGGACTACCCGGATGCGAGGTTTGGAGGAATACCAAGCCCTGTTTATTTTTACGTCCGGCACGTCCGCTTACCTGTGTCATGAGTTGGTACGCTCGTTCGTATGCTCTGAAATCGGGATAGTTGAGCATATTGTCGGCGTTGAGTATCCCTACAATGCTTACATTATCAAAGTCTAAGCCTTTGGATACCATCTGCGTACCGATAAGTATATTGGTTTTGTTTTGTTCAAAGTCGGAAATAATACGTTCGTAAGACCGCTTCCCTCGTGTGGTGTCTAAGTCCATGCGGGCAACCGAAGCTTCGGGAAAGAGTTCTGCAACTTCCTCTTCTATCCGTTCCGTGCCATAGCCCAGCATGTCGAGCGTAGGAGTCTTACAATCGGGGCAAACGGTAGGCACTTCGTATGTTGCTCCACAGTAGTGGCATACCATCATGCGCTGTCCTTTGTGATAGGTGAGGCTTACGTCACAATTTCGGCAATGCAATGTCCACGAACAGGTTTTGCACTCGAGCATGGATGCAAATCCGCGTCTGTTTTGGAAAAGTATGATCTGTTCTTTTTTGCTCAATGCCTCCTTCATTTTGTCGATGAGGGGAGGAGAGAGGAACGATTTCATTTGTTTTTTCCTTCTCAGCTCTTTGGTGTTAACGACTGCTATCTGTGGCAACTCGATGTTTTCATACCTCTTATCCAATCTTACCAGTCCGTACCTTCCCGTAAGGGCGTTGTTGTATGTTTCGAGCGAAGGGGTACACGTACCCAGCAGCGTTTTGGTGTTGAACAGTGAAGCCAATACAATGGCGGCATTGCGTGCGTTGTAGCGGGGAGCAGGGTCTTGCTGCTTGTACGAGCTTTCGTGTTCCTCGTCTACAATCACCAGATCTAAGTCTGTAAAGGGTAGGAATATCGCAGAGCGTGCCCCTAAAACAACTTGTATGTCGTTGTTCTTTAGTAGGTTGTTCCATACTTCGGCTCGCTCGTTATCGTTAAACTTGGAGTGATACACCGCAAGTTTGTTGCCAAAAACGGCTTTTAACCTGTCGGTTATCTGGGTGGTGAGAGCAATTTCGGGCAGAAGGTAAAGCACCTGCTTGCCTTTCTCTATTGCCTCCTTTATAAGTTGGATATATATTTCTGTCTTTCCGCTCGATGTAACGCCAAAGAGCAGAGTTATGTCTTTTTCTTTGAATGAGTCTTTTATCTCCTCAAGGGCTTTTTGTTGATGTTCGTTCAGCTCCGATGCAGCATCTATATTGGTATCGCCATAGTCGAAACGGCTGACTTCGTATTCGTACGTTTCGAGGAATCCTTTTTTCAGCAGTTCGGACAGTACGCTAGCCGAAGTATCGGCTTCTTCGAGCAGTGTTTTCTTTAGCACAAGGGGAGCCTCGTCCTTCATAAACAGGAATGTAGAAAACAAGTGCTGTTGCTTTTTTGCCCTTCCCAGCTCGTCCATTATCGCATTTAGCTCATCTTCGCTGTATTGGCGGGTGAGGCGTATGGCTGTTTGGCTCTTAGCGGTATATGTGTCTTGTATGTTTTCGCTGATGTATGCCGCTTTTTTATCTACCAACGCTTTTATGGCAGTGACGGCATTCGATATTCCCGCTTGCTTTTCTATCTCGGCTATCGTTTTGGCTTTGTCGGGCGAAAGGCAGTAGAATACTTTCTGTTCGTTGGCAGTAAGCGGTTCGGAAGTCTCAAAGTCGGCATTGAGCAAAACGTGCGTTTCACTTTCCAGCTTTAGGGCAGAGGGTAGCGCCGCACGATATACATCGCCCAGCGAACACATATAATACATAGCCACCCATTCCCAGAACTTTAGCTGGAGAGGGGTGGCTATCGGATATTCTTCGAGCACGGTAACAATGTCTTTTACCGGCTGTGATAATTTTTCTTTTTCGTATATCTGAAAAACAATGGCTGTGTAAAACTTCTTCTTGCCAAACTGTACAATAACCCTACTCCCTGCGTATACCGATTTTTTGAATTCTAAAGGAATAGCGTAAGTGTAAGTCCCTTGTAGCGGCAAGGGTAATATTACATCAGCATACAGCATTTTTTGTTATCAGAAGTAGTAATTGAGTCCTACGGTCCAGGATTGGTTTTTCTTGTTTTGGAACGTATCGGCATCCATGTATTCTTCTTTATAATTGTCGGTCAGGTCGCCACGGAAGTACATTCCCAGATCGATATTTCTGAATAAAGTAACTCCTGCTCCTGCACCCAACCCGAAGATAAAGTTTTTGTGCTTGAAAGCGTTCACTACATCTTTGGCATTATCACCATCACCAACTTTCACATTGCCATACACACCACCTGTAACAAACAAGCCCAAAGGACCTAGCTTGATACGTTGCTTTAAGTTGATAGGCAAGCTTATATAGTTATAGTCGGATAGAGAGGCATTGTCTTGCTTTTCACTGATCTTATATTCTTTATGTCCGTACAGTACAGAAATGTCTCCCCCGAATCCCGAAATAGGAACTACAAATTCGGCTGTTGGGCCTATCTGGAAGCCTAATCGGTTGCTGGCTTTCAATATATCAGTCTTCAGCTTGTTGCTGGCTACATCTACACCTCCCCTTACACCCAGACGAAATTGAGCTGAGGCAGTATTAATACTCAGTACGCAAATAAGAGCAAAGAGTGCTAGCGATACTAATTGTTTTGTTTTCATACGTAATACCTTTTATTAACTCTTTTTTTATAACACATAAATAGAGAGAGAAGTTCGTTTGTGCCCGATTGTTTTATAAAATGTTTTCTGAATAAATTGGTGGAATTTCTGATTTTCGAAAGTATTCTGATATTCATTACTCGCATTTTACAGTTTACGAAAATAGTTAAAATTTACAAACAAACAAATTATATGCAGATAATTTTTAATGATTTGTTTATAAGTTGATTACATGCCCTTCGGTATGTGATGTTTAGTATGGCTTTAGATCAACATTTAGATATAAACTACACAGTATAACCGTTGTTATAAATCATCTTTCGGGGAAACATCGTAAGGACTTCTCATTTTTATAACGCTATTCGAGCCGGCATATTGTTTCTTTGTAGTTAAAGAACGGATTAAAATTTATTCTTGTCTTCTCTCATACTCCATAATTTCTGCATAACAAAAAATACAGTAACCCTACAAAGAAAACGGAGTGAAACAATCCGTTGCACGGACGGGGTCTCACTCCATTTATGAAGATTAATGGATATTCTTTTAGAACTTGAGGCTTACACCTGCCATGAAGTTAAAGCCTTGTAGCGGATATCCGTATTGCAGTTCATACTTTTGGAATAGTATGTTGTTCAATCGTCCGTTTACGGCTATATAGTCATTTATCTTATATTCGGCTCTGAAGTTCAGTTCGTTTATATCCTTCATATTTGCAATCGTCGATGCAGTAGTACTTGCGTTTGAGGCAAGAGCCTTGCGTCCGCCTGCATATAGATAATTCACCGACAGGGTAAGATTGTTGATTGGGTTAACGTCAGCGTTGAACTCAGCTGTGAATGTAGGACGTCCCCAAGGTTTGGTGTCGGGCAGCGTCTCAGCATCTATCACCTGCACATACGGTTCGTGATACTTCACATTGTAGAAATAAGCGGTCATACGAGCCGAAAGATCGGTGTATGGGATCAGGTTTGTTTTCAACAACCCGCCGATGTGTCCTGTAGAGATGTTGGCATATACAGGGCTTCCAACATTTCCCCATCCGTTTTCTCTGTAATAGTTGTATACATAGAGGTGGTCTCTTCTTACGTGCTTGTATCCGGCAAAGAGGTCAAACTCCAAACCACTTACTACACCCGAGCGGAATCCGATCTTGGCATCGTAATATGTTTTTGAATATTCGATGCGGGTGCTAGGGTCTGCATAACGGTTTTCTTGCAAAATGTCGAGGAATGTATTGTTGTTGACCCCTCCGCCCACTTCGGCATAGAGTGTGTTTACTTCGTAGAAGCTGACGCTAGCTTTTACATTTGGTGAAATAGCAAAAGCCGTTTTCACGTCAAACAATGCACTCAGGTTTGCGCCTAAATCGGCATTCCAGTTTGCTCCCTGAAACTTGATATATGGCGTACCTGTAATATTTGTATATCCGTGATACGCATTGGGTAGGTAGTCGGTTTTGTTGCTGAACGATTGGTTCAATATCATTCCCTTTATCCCTACTTGCTGATCGGCTCCAAATTCTGTATACAGGTTTAGGTCGGCATTGATAATGCCCCCTTTTACTCCGTCGTCTGCTTTTTGGCGACCATACTTATTTGTGAAATAATTGTAGCTCACATTTCCGTCATACTTGATCGGGCCTTCGTTCTCTTCTTTCGATTTCAGTCCTGCTCCGATCTTAAACACATTTACGCCTTGCTTGCTGTCTACATCGAACGGATACACCGCAGACGATGAGATCGGAATAAAGCTGTTTCCATAATAATTGTAAGATGTATTATAGAATGATGCTCCCAGCGAAAGTACAGAAGGGTCGAACGTGTGTTGATATTTCAGGTTGCCTCCTGCATGCATATACTTGGCTTTTGCATCTTTGCGGGCATAGTCGCTACCGTTGATATAGTCTACTGTAGAGCCTGTTGCGCTATATGTACCAAAAAAGTCGAGTCGGTCGTTGTCTCCGTTTACAAGTCTGTACCCGAGAGCTCCATCGATATTTCCCCCTGTGCCCAAGCCCAATACCGCATAGCCGCGTTTCTTGTCGAAGGCTACATCTGTTTTGATGTCACCCGATGCCGAAGCTCCCAGTTTGTTGTTGTCCAACCTGATCTGAGGGGTGTTGCTCTCGAACTTGATTTCTTTCGGTTTGATAGTCGGGGCGTAAATATTGGGTTGTGTATTTACTTTCGATGCTTCTTGCATGGTAGGTACATAGTCTCTTTCGAGCATCACCTGACGAGTGATGGTAGAGTCTTTTTGTGCCGAAACTGTCAGGCTTATTATTCCCAGTCCTATGACCAATAATGATTTATATGTTGTTTTCATACGTTTTAATTCTGATTTGTTCATAAGTTATTTTAAAGCTGACAAGCGTTCGTCTATCATTGTGTTTATATCGGCTTCACCTCCTTTATAATTTGCCTGAAGGCTTTCGAGATACTGACGTGCCGAGAATTTATCACCTTTGGCAACATAAGCATCCGACAATACCACCACCGCACGTGCCATCCAATATTGGTATGGTGTACCTTCTTTCATAAAGGCAAGCACTTGTTTTTCGGCCTTGTCGTACGATTTCCATTTGTAGTACATGTCCGCAAGTAAGAACTGGGCTTCGGCTCCGAATGCGCTGCGAGTATCTTTGGCTACTGCCTGCAAGTCTGTGGCTGCTTCGTCGTTCTTCTTTAGGTTGATATACGATTTTCCTCTGTAGAATCTGGCTTCGTTGGCTACGGCAGGAGCTGCTTTTGCTCCTTGCAATATTTTGCTTGCGGCAGCTACCACCTCGTTATCTTTTTTCAGAAGATAAGCACAACGCAACATACCCAGTTGGGCAATGTCTTTGTTCTCTGTATTGGATGCCACCATATTCAGGTGCTCGTAGGCGGCATAAGCTGCCTCATAATTTTTGCGGTCGAACTCTATTCCCGATGCAAACACCAAGGCATTGGCAATGTATTTTGGGTTGTTTGAGTTTATAACTTCATTGAAGTGGGTGAGTGCTTTATCGAAATCTTTGGCTTCGAATGCCATATCGCCCAGATAGAAGTGTGTATCGCTTGCAAATACCCCGTTAGGATATGCTTGCAGGTATTTGTTGAATGCTGTTTTCGACTCATCTTTGCGGCCTTTCATATATATGTTTTCGGCAGCCAAATAGGTGAGTGAGTCCTGACGGTTGGACGAAAGGATTGTGCCTTTACCCAGCGAGTTGACGTATGAAGCATACGAGCTGATGTCGTTCATATCCTTATAAACCGCCTCAAGGCTTTCTATGGCAGTACGTGCTTCTTCCGAATTGGGATAGTTGGCAATTACCTGCTTGTAGGCTTCTGCCGACTTGCGAGGATTGTTGGTGTTGAAATATAATTGTCCGAGCTGTACTCCTGCTTTTTGTGCCAGATTGGATTTCGGATGGTCTTTCAGCATTTTTTCAAGCACCGAAATTGCTTCCTGTTCTTTGTTTTGCATTACCAATGCACGGCTCTTTTCGTACAGTGCATTGTCGATATATTGCGAGTTCGGATATTTTGCCATCATGCTGTTCAGTGCTGTTACTTTTCCCGAATAGTTGCGTTGCAATCCTAATACAAATGCCTTTTGGAATTCAGAATAGTCGGCATTCTCAGGGTTTGAAGATACGGCTTGCGCATAGTATCTTTCTGCCTCAGAGAAGTTTCTGTTGTAGAGGTTTATATCCCCGATGCGGTTGAGGGCATCGGAATAGTTTGGCGACTGCTTGTTGCTTTCTGCCGAAACATATTTCTTGAAGTTGTTCAGAGCAGAAGAATAAACTTTGTCCTGAAACTGTGCGTAAGCCAAGTTATACAGCGCTAGTGGATAATTCTTTTGCGAAGGGGAAGCCTGACCGATGTAAGCCGTGTAATCTCTGGCTGCTGTGCCATAGTCGGCACTGCGATAGGCTATGTCTCCCCGCCAGAAATATGCTTCGTTGCGCACTTCGGCGTTGTAGCTACCCATGTTGATGGTTGCATTGAAATCGTTGGCAGCAAGGTCGTAACGCTTGTCGATGAAGTTTTGCACACCCGACTGGAAGAGTATAATTTGCTTAGCTTCCAGTATCTGACGATCGGGCGACTTGATGCTATTGATGGCCGCAAGGGCAGTGCTATAGTTTTTGGACGAAAGCAATGTGGAAGCCAGAGCTCCGCTTACTGCGCTCGTATATTTCGAATTTGGATACTGAGCAAGGAAACGTTGCGATGCTGTAATAGCTTCGCCAAAAGCACCTCCTCCGTCTCGGTTGCGTATCATTACGTTGTTGTATAATGCACCTTCGCTGATAGAAGGGTCGAACTCGGATCGTGCGGCTGCTTCGAAAGCCATAACGGCATTCTGCGTGTCGTTTAGTTTCAGATAAGACTGTCCCAGAAGCATCTGTCCTGCCTGTCCCAGTTTGTCGGTTGTAGAAGCTACATCTTTCAGCGCTTTTACGGCATTGCCATACGCACCTGTTTGGTAGTATGCTTCTGCCAGTTGGTACATATCTTCACGGAAAGGTGTAGATGTAGTGGCACGATATTGCTCATAGTTGCGGATAGCATTTTGTATGTTGCCAAGGCGGTAGTAGCTGCTGCCCAGCAGGCGATATACTTCTCCGATGTTTTTACTGCTCGGGTATGACGAGATAAAGTCTTGTCCTTCGCTTATCGTTCCGTTCATATTGCCTTGCAGAAACTCGCTTTGTATGAGGAAGAATGTTGCATTCTCTTTGTATTCGGGTTTGCTTTTCAGCTTTCGGAATGTAGCGATAGCCTGATCGTATTCTCCTTCCTGAAAATTGGCATAAGCCAGATAGTAGGATGCCGGCTCTGCATATTTTTTACTATTGCGAGACAATAGTCCGAATAGGTTTTTAGCTTCTTTTCTGTCTCCCTTTTGGAGGCTGGCATACGCCATGCGGTAGCTGTAGTCTTCTTGTTCGCTTACGGACAGATAATCGATATCCACTTGTGAGAACCAATGAAGGGCTTTGTTCCAATCTTTTTGTTGAAAATGAATTGATCCTGTAAAGAAACTGATCTGGTTGCGGTGATAAGATTCGGGATAATCGTCAAGAAAATCTTTCAAAATTGTTCCGTCACCGGCTTTGCCCTGATAAAATAAGGAGCTGACAATCATATAGTCTGCTTCTTCCATCAGTTTTATATCTTTCGACTGGTTCTTAAATTCTTGTAGTGTATTGATACATCCTACATAGTTATTGTTTAAGAACATTTCTTTGCCTTGCGAAAATAGCCTTCCGGGCAATTCTGTGTACACTGACTTCTGAGCGTGAGCCAAATGTAAGCCCGATGCAAGGGTGATAACTAATAGCAGTTTTCTCATATTTTCATTATTTTGATTTCCTGTATTACTTCTTTTACCGAGCGTAGCCCAAACAGGTCGGGGTTAAGCTCTGATATTTTTATAAATTGAAGGCTGGCGACATCGTCCTCAGCTTGCATGTTCCTCATATCATCTACTTTGCATAGGTAAACCAGATCGAGGGTATGCACCTCAAACCCTGAGTATACGTATGTATTGGGGATGGAGAACATATATTTTGCTTGCGAAACATGGAGCCCTGTTTCTTCTTTTACCTCTCGTATAACAGCTTCCTCTCCTGTTTCGTTCATGTCTACAAATCCGCCGGGCAGGTCGAATGTACCTTTTGCAGGGTCGTGAGCCCGCGTTGCAACCAGCAGCTCATCATTACTGTTGATAATAATGGCTATTGTGGAAGAACTGGGGTTGAAGTAATAAACGAAGCCACAAGTCTCACATCTTTTCGATTTGAAATTATTCTCCACAAAATGGCTTGACCCACATTTTGGGCAAAATTTGAATTGATGTAGTGGATGCATGTTTTGAGTTTAAAGTTATGAGTTTAAGTTATATTGTAAACCGATACAGACCATAAGCTCTTTACAGATTATTGCCATTTGTATCCTGCTTTTTTGTATTCTTCTGCTACCAGAACAAGTTCGTTATACCAATCTTCTCCGAAACGACGGATAAGTGGTTCTTTGAGGAACTCGTAAACTTTCAATCCTTCCTTCTTGCCGAGTAATACTGCCGCTTTGCAGATCGACCACCGATGATAATTAACGGCGGTGAAGTCTTTATATTTTTGCAAACGGATAGGGTACAGATGGCAAGAGATGGGTTTGTAAAAGTTGGTACGTCCTTCCCGGTATGCTTTTTCGATGGCACATTTGCAGATGCCTTTTTCGTCGTAATAGGTAAACACACAGTCTTTTCCGTGCACGATAGCGGTTACCATGTCTCCATCGTGGTCGCGGTAGGCTACTCCATGCTCTTTTATTACGGCTTGNNGAGAGGTCGCATAGAAAATTTTCTTCGATTATATCTGATGCGACTATTGCATCGCCAATTTGAAACATTTATTTATTGTTATGTTTTTAAAAAAATATTTAGCAAATATAGATGTTTTTATAGCAGCACACAATTGGCAAAAGTCCTATTTCCTGAAAAAACAGGGTTTCTTTAACACTATTTGATTAAATCGCAGAATGTATTTGCCTAATGTCGGAAATTCTCTTATTTTTGCAGTGATTTTATCGGAAACGAGAGTGACGGTAAGATGTATGGCGCAGTAGTTCAATGGATAGAATAGAAGTTTCCTAAACTTTAGATTCGGGTTCGATTCCCGGCTGTGCTACAGGAGAAGCCGCTGATGAAGCGGCTTTTGTTGTTAGAAAGCCCCATCAGCCATTTTACATAATTCTTGTGAGGTATCTTTTGTATTCAAAGTATATATTTCATTATTAATACTATAAGAATATCACCTACGAATTTTGGAGATAATGTAGACAAAAACTCGAAGAATTTTTAAGCCTTATATAAAAAATGATTTTCAAATATAAAAGAAGCAACTGAAATATTTGACTCCAGTTGCTTCTTTAAGAAAATACTTACATTAAAAATCTAGAAATTACCAAAAGGGATTTCTGCCCATGTCCATCCATATGGACGAACTCCGTTTGGGAAAACTCTAGTGTTTGTTGTTACAAATTTATATTCAGGATCATATGTTCTTATTGACCTAAATGTTTTAGTTTTTCCATTCACATCTATGCTATAATCGAAGACTATTTTAATATCTTCGTTATCAGCTTTTAAGTTGTTGGCTATGTAATATTCTTCAATATAAATAAGCGGTTTCCCAGTTTTGTTATCTTTCCATTTTGGAGGTACATTTCTTGTATTAAAAGTAGATACCATTTTATAAAAATAAGGACCAATCGAAGCACTTCTAACCTCTGTTGTATCATCTTTATAAAGAATGTTAGGAAAACTATTACTTAAAGAATTTATTTTTAATTGATAAGCTGTTAATGATTTATTTTCTAATTTTTCTTTGGTTTTGCTTGTTGTATTATACTTTTCACCACTGGTATGATTCCATAAACGATAAGCACTAACTCTATTAAATGATAGATATGGTACTAAGCTCTCATTGATTAACATATTTCGATCAGGAAAACCCAATTCTTTCTCTACATTTAGAATGAATGAAGATCCATTTCTATAAGTAGGAAGACAATATGATGTGATTTCAATTGTCGGTGCCGCAATAGTATTCCAAATTCCCAATTTAATATTAGGCATAGGTATTTGTAAAGGGGGAATGCTTGTAACAGAGGGCATTTCAGATGTTCCGGTTATTTCCACTTGACCGGTTGTTTTAAGTTGAAGAGTATAGTTTGTGGCAGCATTTGATGAGCTTCCTAAAATAGATCCGAATAGTAGATTACTTCCTAAATTTATTAGCTCTTTAATATCTCCGTTTATTATTTTTTGTAATGTTTCAGTAGCAACACCCTTTAGTGGTTTTTTATCATTGCCTACGCTAATATTGCTGATTATCCAGTCTTTTGCTGATTCTTGAATAATTGTTGCAGTCTCTTTTATAAATGGGTTAGTTGTACTAGAAGTCTTACTTGGAGCACTAATAATAGAGCCAGTGGACTGAGATTGATAGGTGCCACTTAATTTAATACTACTAACATTTTGCTGACGAGCATCAATACGAAGAGTCATATTTGTAGACATATTTGGGTCATATGTAAGCTCTAACTGAAAGCAATTCCAACCTATAGTAAATCCTTTTGTAGTGTTAGCGGTCACATTCATTACACTTACTCCTTTTATTTTAGAGGCAGAGTAATTATTAGGATAAGTAAAATAACCATCGTGGTTGTAAAAAAGTTTTTGATCGCCACCATCAAAAGATATTTCCCAAAAACCATTGTTTCCTCCTGTGATTTTTTCTAGGTAATAAAACCCTTTTAATATACCTGTAAATTGATTATAGAATATAAGATAATTCATATTTGCTCTATCATCTTTCAACCCGTTGAATAAGAGTATCCATCCATCTTCCGCTAGAATATCTTTTCTTATATCATTGGGGATACTAGATGTTGTTGAACTATGCCATGGTACATAAACAGGTGTAGGGTAAGACGGCAATTTAATTTCTGTCCAGTTTTCCCATTCTCCCTTTGGGATAATCAATTGACTACTTTTTATCTTTTTCTCGCCAATGTTATCTTTCATAAAATCATCGTTCATGATGTCATCAGAACATCCGACCATGAATACGCAAATAAAAATTAAAAAGATGTGTTTCATCATAAATATTGTTTAGGGTTAATAGTTTATCAGTAACTAGTAGTTAGGTAAATATACTGTTAATAAAAACAAAAACGTCAAATTGTTAGTTGTATATGACTTTTTTTTCTTAATATTTTAACTAAAGTGCTAATTGTATAATATTTATGATCAACTCGTTTGCACCAAAATATGACTTTTATTTGTTCAACCATTGGCTGTATTTTTGCCACAACTTTGCAATATTGTAAGAATGCACATATTTCTGTACACGAAACTTTATTGTAAGGAGGATGATGGAGGAGTGAGATAGATGATAAACACAACGAAAAAAAGCCCCTTAACCAAAGGAGCTTTATAAATAATAGTGGAGTCTTATTTTACCCGCACCTACCCTCTATCATTAGAGTTTTCATCCGGATTAATTCTGTTTGTGGCAGCCTTTACCGATTTTTCGGAGCTAGGTACAGGATTTTTGATGTTTTTTACTTTTCGGGCATGTTCGTATCCCTCAAATTTATGTTCTTTGGATTGTGTCTTTGATATATCTTCTTTCATGGTTCAATAAATTTAATGTTCGACATACATAGACTAAACAAAACGAATCGGAATAATGTTCTCGGTTCGTTTATTATCTATCTGTATAAAAACAAAAAGGCTGTCATCACGACA
>NZ_DLIY01000035.1:0-30268 GCF_002483985.1 Dysgonomonas sp. UBA7630 | reverse complement strand
ATACCATATTTATGGTAAATTGTTAAGTTATTGATAAGAAGTAATCTGGCTTTTCTGCGATAATAGATCAAAAAAAGTGGCTGAAGGTGTTAAGATTCTTATTTTCATGCACTATCAAGAAACAATTTGATGTTAAGGGCTGTTTTAAGATAATACAGTTTTAATTGCTAATCTAATAAATACTACCATGCTTAACGATGACGATAAATTGAAAAATAGGTCTATGCTCGATAGCAGGCTGGGAGCCCCTATGAAAAAAGTAGAAGGATTGAGTAGTGACATGAAAAAGGCTGAANNGTCATCTCGACAACCAATCTCAACTTTTTAACCATAAATCTAATACCATGAAAAACACAGTACAAAGATATATTGTGTTTCTGCTCAATACAATACCATATTTATGGTAAATGATAATTAAAAAGGCTTACTTTACTTCATCTGAAAAATAAAAAATGTTAACTTTGAAGATAAAAGTAACAAACGCCTAGATATCATAAACTATGAGAAAAATAGTATTCGTTCTACTAACATTTCTGTTCCTATATTCGTGTTCCGATGGTAATGATCTTGGTAAAGATGATGGTGATGATTCCGGCAATGGGAATAATTCTTCTTCGGTAAAAATCTCTTTAAAGGCAAAGGCACAAGAGGCTAATATCCATACTATGATGGAGTTTTACTTAGTGCCCGGTGAAGACTGTACAATGCTCGATATAATGGAGAGCTACGACTCTTTGGATTGGCGTATAGAGGGAGAAAAAGGACGTCTTAATTTGCTATCTCATGCCCCTGGTTGGATGTCTTTTACTAGTAGGTGGGGACACTGTTTTTATGAAGAGAATCACGGGAGTGTTATTCTTGAGGGTTTTAAGGATGGTAAGGTAGTATTATCCGATTCGGTGAAAATTGATGTATACAATAAACGTGATTTTCTTGGATACAATTGGAAAGATATTACTTCTTCAACACATCGTACAGGAATAGCAAACATATTGAAACCTGAATTGGAAATTTCTTTTATAGAAAGATATATCGATGGATTGCCTTCTTTATATGTTTATTTTGAACCTGCTTGGGAAGTTGGTAGAGATGAAAAATTATCAAAGATTTTTTATACTCAGAAGCAAGAACCCTTGATCCGAAACTATATTTCGAAGCTATACGGCGATCCGAAGTTCAGTTTCGAAAAAGATGCTGACCAACTTGTAGAATCATATCATAAGATATTTAAACAAGAAGAGGATGTTTATACTCCTAGATATGTTTGGCAAACAAAAACAACCAATATTGCCTTAGTCCAAAAAAACGTAGACTGGGGAGACTATGAAGCATATTATATTTATGCCGAACCCAGAAGCAATTGAGAGTCATCTGGCATATAATAAAATAAGACCCATCTCATAAAGGTGGGTTTTGTATTTATTTGTAACTTTAATAGCGATTATAAAACTACCGAAATGAAAAATATACATCTTATCTATTTTAGTCCTTCTCTGTCTACCCGCAAGATAATCCGCAAGATCGGCAAAGAGATGGGTCCAACCATTAAAGAACATGACGTTACAATGGGATTCCCCGATACATTGAACATCGAGAGTCATGATCTTGTCATATTTGGTATTCCTGTTTATGCAGGACGTGTACCTCAATTGGGGGTTAACGCATTTGAGAAGATAAAAGGCGATAAGACTCCCGCCGTGTTGGTATGCGTGTATGGCAACAGAAACTATGACGATGCCCTTCTTGAACTCAAAGATATATCTGAGGCAAATGGCTTTGTGCCCATAGCTGCCGGTGCTTTTATTGCACGTCATTCTATATTCTCGGACGTTGCTGTGGGACGTCCCGATAAGGAAGACAAGCAGGAGATTCAAAAATTTGCACAAGAATGTTTCCGATTATATCAATCTTACGACAAAAACAAACAATATAGCTTGCCAGACGTTAAAGGTAATTATCCCTATCGTGAACCAACACAGGGTGGATATGTCCCTACCGGTGATGATAGGTGCGATGATTGCGGAACATGTGTAAGTCAATGTCCCACAAGTGCCATACCAAGGAGTAATCCCAAAGTGACGAATATGGATTTATGTATCCGTTGCGCACGTTGTATTACTCTATGTCCTGAGCATTCGCGTGCGTTTAGAGGCGAATTATACGAAACGGTTAAAACGAAATTTGCACCACTTATGGCTGTACGCAAAGAGCCGGAAGTGTATATGTGTAAAATATAAAGGCGATATGAAAAGTGTAAAATGGGGTATAATAGGCGCAGGAGCCGTCTGTGAAAGAAAAAGCGGACCTGCATTTTATGAGATAGAGCATTCATGGTTGCGGGCTATTATGCGCCGTGATGCAGAAAAAGCAGCGGATTTTGCCAAGCGTCACGGTGTAAGAAGATATTATACCGATGCCGACCAATTGATCAACGATCCGGAAGTGAATATTGTATATATAGCTACTCCGCCACACTTGCATAAAGAATATGCAATAAGGGTGTTGCAGGCAGGTAAGCCTGTTTATGTAGAGAAACCAATGGCTATGAGTTATGCCGAATGTCTCGAAATGGTAGAAGCGGCAAAGCAGGCAAATCAGAAATTATTTGTAGCACATTATCGCAGAGCACTGCCTTATTTCCTGAAAGTAAAAGATCTGATCGACAGTCAGGCTATCGGTAAGATTTTGACAGTTAATGTTCGTCTCTTCCGTCCTGCCAGTGCTTCCGATATGGATAAGCAGCAGCAGACGTGGCGGCTAAAACGTGAGATAGCAGGCGAAGGTTATTTTTTCGACCTCGCTCCACATACGCTCGATATACTCGATTTCCTTTTGGGTGAGATCTCTGATGCCAAAGGGTATTATAGCAATTTGGGGGGATACTATGACGTTGCAGACACTCTGTCCGCAATTTTACAGTTCAAGTCGGGGGCGCAAGGTGTTGCCGAATGGTGCTTTATATCGTCCGAAAAGTCGAGGGAGGATACCATAACTATTACAGGAACAGAAGGTTCAATTCGTTTCAGTACCTTCCAGTTTACGCCTATTCTCTTATCATCAACCGATAGAGAGCAGTTCTTTATGCCCGGTCAACCCGATCATATTCAACAACCGCTCATTCAGACGATAGTAGATGAACTCAGAGGATCTTGTCCGTGTCCATCCACCGGAGAAACCGCATTAAGAACGGCAAAGGTGATGGATATGATAATAGGAAAGATATAAATTGCTGCGATTTATCTGAGCCTCTTTCTCTCAAAGATAACCCGCGAGCAAGTCCAGTATACTACGACACTTATTGCGCACAGTCCCGAAGCAACCATATATAGTGTTTCAAAGGAGAAATATCCTGTGAGGTAACCACCGACCAGCATACCCAGTGCCAGACCCAGATCGAACCCGATGAGGTAAGTTGAGTTGGCTGTTCCTCGCTGATTATTCTCTGCAAGATTGATATATAGTGTTTGCAGTGCCGGAAACATCATCCCGAATCCCACTCCGATAAACAGCCCCGATATGCAGAAGGCATAGATATTATGAACCAGAGCAAATACAAGGAAAGCAATAGCAACAATAGCCATTGCCGATACATTTACCTCATGTATCTTGCCCCTGTCAACCAGTTTTCCCGCAAATACGCGTGAAGCAATAATACCACCCGCCCAAAACAGGAAGAAAATTCCCGCATTCGGAATACCGAGTCCCTTGCCATACTGCGCAACAAACGGGCCTATCGTACCCCATGCAAAGCAGGGTAGGAGTTGGTTGAGGAATATAGGCCAGCCCTTGATCAGAAAAAAGCGGTCGAACGAAATTTTCTGTCTTTCTACTTTTGTCTTCATCGGTGCTTTTATAAGTGATACGGTGATAATACCCAGTGCACCCATTGCAATGGCGCACCATAGCAATACATCAAATCCGGAATGATTGTATATATGGATGGCTATAAAAGGGCCGATGGCCATCGCTACATTCATAAATGTGCCATAGTAGCCAATGCCCTCAGCTCGCCGCTCGGAGGGAACAACGTCTATCGCCAGCGTGCTCGACGATACGGTAGACAATCCCCAAGTGATGCCATGTATGAAACGGACAACAATGAACAGCAAGACGGTTGTTGCCCAAAAATAGCCGAAGAATATAAGTACATAGCACGAAAAAGCAATCAGCAATATCTTCTTGCGGGAATACAAGTCTACGATAAATCCCGAAAAAGGACGAACAAACATCAGTGCAATGGCATACGATGCCAGCACAATACCCGTTTGAGATTGGGGAACGCCCATCTGTTCGGTAATATATAGAGGAATGGATGGCATTAGCAGATTGAATGAGCATGCCATCAGGAAGTTAGCCAAACATACATTGAGATAGCTTAACGACCAAAGTTTTGCTTTTTGTGACATATACGGTGTTGCCTAAAAACAAAATGCTTCCGATAATCAGAAGCATTCATTATACAATTATTTGATAAATCTTACCTGATTCCTAATTTCTGTTTTACTAACAATGTAGCATTTGTAGCGTCCGGAGTAACGAATGCTATAGACGGATTGGCAAGATCGTAAATACATACGAATCCGTTTTCGATACCTACCTGATAGATAGCATCCTTTAGTCTCTGGCGTAGAGGTTCTATCAGGGCTTTCTCCTGATTTTGGATATCCTCCTGTGCCACTTTCATAAAATCATTGATTTGACGCTCAAGCTCGTAAAGTTCTTGCATACGGCGCAAACGAATATTTTCCGCCATAGATGTCTGATATGATATGAAGTCAGAATATTTTTTATTATAATCATTCTGCATAACCTTCATCTCTTCCTTATACTTGTTATTCAGGTCGATCAACTGATTCGATGCTTTCACCTTTTCGGGCATAGCTTCGAGCAACTCGTTCGAATTAATAAACGCAATCTGCTGAGCAGTTTGTGCTGCCAGATCTTTTGCAAAAAATAAAGGAAGAATTATAAGGGTAGATATAAGAATAATTTTTTTCATCATGATGATTTGTCGTTTCTGTGTGTGACAATTTTCAAAATCTGACGAAGAAATTTTTGTAATCAACCGCAAAACTGATTGATAGTTGTGTGTTTCGGTGGCATGGTTAGTACCACCGACCTTCAAGGCAAGATTTGCTTGTAACAACTATCAATTGGTTTCTTAGGTTAAATCTTTATTATATTGGATACAAAGGTATACAATAATTTAATATTACAAAGTTTTCTTCACTTCTATTTCTTCAAATGGCTCAATAATGTCGCCAACTTTTATATCATTGTAGTTGTGGATGTTCAAACCGCACTCATATCCCGATGCAACTTCTTTCACATCGTCTTTGAATCGTTTGAGCGATCCCAGCTCTCCCGAATAGATCACGATACCATCGCGGATAAGGCGAATCTTGTTTGCACGTTTCAGTTTTCCTTCTTTCACCATACAACCGGCAACTGTTCCCACCTTCGTGATCTTGAACACTTCGCGTACTTCCACATATCCGGTTTGTACTTCTTTGATTTCAGGAGATAACATACCTTCCATCGCCGACTTCACTTCTTCTATAGCATCGTAGATGATAGAATATAAGCGGATTTCAACACCATCCTTGTCTGCGGATCTGCGTGCAGCCTGTGACGGACGCACCTGGAACCCGATAACGATAGCGTCTGATGCGGCAGCCAGCGTGATGTCTGATTCCGATATCTGACCTACGGCTTTGTGTATTACATTCACCTGTATCTCTTCTGTCGACAGCCTGATCAGCGAGTCTGCAAGAGCTTCTACCGAACCATCCACGTCACCTTTCACAATCACGTTGAGCTGTTGGAAGTTACCGATAGCAATACGGCGACCTATATCATCGAGAGTAAGTATTTTCTGTGTACGCAGACCTTGTTCGCGTTGTAGTTGTTCACGTTTTGTGGCTATTTCGCGGGCTTCCTGTTCTGTTTCCAGCACATGGAATATATCACCGGCCTGTGGAGCACCATTAAGACCTAGTATCAGCGCAGGAGCGGCTGGCGCAGCTGCATCTGTAGGTTGGTTACGCTCGTTAAACATTGCTTTTACACGACCGTAATATGTTCCTGCCAATACGATATCTCCTTTTTTGAGTGTACCGTTTTCTACAAGTACAGTAGACAGGTATCCTCTACCTTTGTCGAGAGACGACTCGATAACCGATCCGGTAGCTCTTCTGTTAGGGTTTGCTTTCAGATCTAGAAGTTCGGCTTCCAATAGTACTTTTTCGAGTAGTTCATCTACGCCGAGACCTTGTTTTGCCGAAATATCTTGCGACTGGTATTTTCCACCCCAGTCTTCTACAAGGTAGTTCATTCCTGCCAGTGTTTCCTTTATTTTTTCAGGATTGGCACTTGGCTTGTCTATTTTGTTGATAGCAAACACGATTGGTACGCCTGCCGCTGCTGCGTGGTTTATTGCTTCCACGGTTTGAGGCATGACGCTGTCGTCGGCTGCTACAATGATAATTGCTATATCTGTTACTTTTGCACCACGTGCACGCATCGCCGTAAAGGCTTCGTGACCCGGAGTATCGAGGAATGTGATACGTCTTCCCGATTTCAGTTTAACGTTGTATGCCCCGATGTGCTGGGTGATTCCCCCTGCTTCGCCGGCAATCACATTTGTTTGGCGTATGGTATCCAGTAGCGATGTTTTACCGTGGTCTACGTGTCCCATTACGGTAACGATAGGAGCACGAGGTTCCATATCTTCGGGATTGTCTTCTTCCTCGTTTATTGCTTCCACTACTTCGGCGCTTACGTATTCGGTTTCGAATCCGAATTCTTCGGCAACGATGTTGATCGTTTCAGCATCTAGTCGTTGGTTGATAGACACCATGATACCGATACTCATACAAGTAGAGATAACTTTTATCACAGGTACATTCATCATGTTGGCGAGGTCGTTGGCGGTTACAAATTCTGTAATCTTCAACACCTTGCTTTCGTGCATCTGTTGTTCGAGTTCCTCCTGTTGTCTTTGAGATACAGCTTCACGCTTCTCTCTTCTATATTTAGCCCCTTTGTTTTTTCCGCCTTTGCTAGTCAAACGCGCCAGGGTTTCTTTTATTTGTTTTTGTACGTCTTCTTCGTTTACGGCATGCTTGATGATAGGCTTACGTACGCTGCGTTTCGATCTGTCGCCTCCGGCATTTGGCTGTTGTTGTCCGCCACCGCCACCACCTTGAGGTATAGCTCCTTTCTCGATATCGACTTTTCCTTTTTTGATACGATTGCGTTTTTTCTTCGATGCGTCATCATTGTCATCGTTGATTGCTTTTCGTTTCTTCTCTTCGTCTGTTTCTTTTTTCAACAGGCGAACAGTGTTTTCTTTCACCCTTTTCTGATCTTGCATTTCTTTTTCCAAGCGTTCTTTTTTCTTTTCGGCTTTGGTTTTCTTCGCAGGACGGGTTTTGTCGTTTATCGAACTTAAGTCGATAGTACCTTTTACAACAATATTTGATTTTATCGTTGCCTTATTCAGCCTGAATATTTTATCTCCCCTTTCTTCTGTTTCTTCATTTGCAGGAGCAGTAGACGTTGGTTGAGGTTTATCCTCTTTTTCTTCGTCTTTCTCAATAATGGCTTTTTCTTCTTTTTGTATAAACACAGGTTCTTCTTTTGGTGTTTTTTCTATAGCCGGTTGCTTTATTTCTTCTTCGGCCTTAGGCTCTTCTTCTACTTTTTCTACAATAGGAGCCGGGGCTTCTGCTACTTCTATTTCTGGGGCTTTTACTTCAGGAACCTCAACCTTTGGAGCTTCAACAACCGGAGCCTCCACCTCAGGGGCTTGCTCTTCTTGTTTCACTTCTACTCTTTTTGGTCTGTTCAGAGCATCAAGATCAATCTTATCCACAATCTGCACATGCGGCTTAATGGATTCGGGTATCTCTGTTCTGATCACTTCCGGTTCACTTTGAGCTTTGGCTTCTTCCTCTTCTTTCTTAGCCTGAGCTTTGACAAGCTCTTTCTTTTCTTCTCGTCTGCTTAATAGTGCATCGATGTCGGAGTCTCGTCCGAATTCTTTTACCAGCAATTCGTATTGTTCACTGCCAATTTTAGTATTCGGGTTTGATTCTACATCAAAGCCTTTCTTATGTAGGAATTCAACAAGGCTGCTGATTCCTACATTCAAATCTTTGGATATTTTTATTAATCTTATCGACATATATTTTTTTTAATTCTAAAAATAGACAGTGAACCCAATAAATGCTTCTGAAAACAGATGAGGTTGGCTTTCTCCAAATACAAAAGTATTAAGAAATCAGCTAATCACCAAATAAAGCTTAAGCTTCATCATCAAATTCGGCACGTAAAATATTGAGTACTTCGTCTACAGTGTTTTCTTCAAGGTCGGCTTCCTGTATGAGTTTGTCTCTGTCGGTAGCCAACACGTTTTTAGCTGTAACACAACCAATTTTTTTCAACTGATCGATAACCCATCCGTCGATTTCGTCGCGGAACTCGTCCAAGTAGATGTCTTCTTCGTCGAAGTCGTCGATGTCGCGGTACACATCTATCGTGTATCCGGTAAGCATACTGGCCAGCTTGATATTGAAACCGCCCTTACCGATAGCAAGTGATACTTCTTCGGGACGTAGCAATACTTCTGCACGTTTTTCTTCTTCGTTGATCTTTACCGAAGTTATTTTGGCAGGGCTAAGGGCACGTTGTATATACAAGTTCATATTCGACGTATAGTTGATAATGTCGATATTTTCGTTACGCAACTCTCTCACGATTCCATGTATACGCGATCCTTTCATACCCACGCAGGCACCCACAGGGTCGATGCGCTCGTCGTACGATTCTACGGCTACTTTGGCTCTTTCTCCCGGTATGCGGGCTATGTTTTTTATTGTGATCAGTCCGTCGTTTATTTCAGGAACTTCCAGTTCGAGCAATCTTTCGAGGAATGTCGGTGAAGTTCTTGATAAAATAATCTTCGGATTGTTGTTTTTATTGTCAACTCTTTCTACTACTGCACGAACATGCTCGCCTTTGCGGAAAAAGTCGCTAGGGATCTGCTCTGTTTTAGGCAAAAGAAGTTCTTCTTTTTCGTCATCGAGCAACAGGATTTCTTTTTTCCATATCTGGTAAACTTCACCCGATACGATTTCGCCTATCTTCTCTTTGTAGCGGTTATATAAGCTTTCTTTTTGCAGTTCAAGTATTTTGGATGTCAACGTTTGGCGAAGGTTAAGGATCGCACGACGTCCGAAGTCTTCGAAAAATACTTCGTCTGTCACTTCTTCTCCTACCTCAAAGTCTTCGTCTATCTTTTTGGCTTCCGAAAGTGCAATTTCTGTATTATCATCCTCTAATTGATCGTCTTCTACGATGACACGGTTGCGCCATATCTCAAGGTCTCCTTTGTCGGGGTTGATGATTACGTCATAATTATCATTTGACCCAAACAGTTTTGCTATTACATTGCGGAAAGAGTCTTCGAGCACACTGATCATAGTCATTCTGTCTATGCTCTTCAGTTCTTTAAATTCTGAAAATGTATCAATTAGATTGATAGTTTCTTTCTTAGCCATGGTTGTTATTTAAATCTTATTAAATATTTTGTATGTTTTACGTCTTGATAAACAAAAGAGAAATCTTCGTCTACTGCAACTTTCTTTTTCCCTCCATCGGGTTTCACCATCTTGGTAACGCTAACTACAAAAGAATTATCGTCGCACGATTTGAGTACACCCGAAAGTTTTTGTCCTTTCTTTGTCAGCACTTCCACTTCGTTACCAATATTTTTCTTATACTGGCGGGGGATTTTCAGAGGAGAAGTAATACCTGCCGATCCTACTTCGAGTTCAAAATCTTCCGCATCCCTGTCCAGATGGGATTCTATATTGCGGCTCAATGCGATGCAGTCGTCAATGCTTACGCCTTCGTCGCTATCTACTTCTACAACAATAGCATTGCCGGGCTTTACCACTACATCTACAAGAAACATTGTTGTTCCTTCCAGATATTTCTCTGTGATATCTTTAATGAGTTCTTTTTCTATCATCTTTTTACCAAGTAATAAAAAAAGGAAGCCATAGCCTCCTTCTCTCCCTTTTGTATTTCGGATACAAAATTAGGGAATTTTATTTTTTTTTCCAAATTTTGGAAGCGAATATGTTGATCTTAAGATTTTTTATTTATACAGGTTGAGTATATTCTCCTCCGATTTGCTTCCTGTTAACAGCTTTTACTCCCTTTATTTTGGCTAAGCGAGCGCATAATGCCTGCAAGTCGTTCACATCGTGAACGTTTACCACGATTCGCCCTTCAAATACGCCATCGTTGGATTCGATGCTCATATTCTTGATATTCAGCGATCCGGCAGTGATCACTTTTGTGATGTCGTTGAGCATTCCTATGCGGTCGATACCGTTTATGGTGATTGCCGAAATGAACGGAAATTGTGTATAGCTACCCCATTCGAGGTTTACGATCCTGTTGCCGTGACTGGCTTTTAGCTTGAGTGCTACGGGGCAATTTATGCTGTGTACTTCTACTTCGTTGTTATCTGTAATATATCCGATTACCTTGTCGCCCGGAATGGGGTTGCAGCAGGTTGGCATTATAAAATTCTTGTTGAAAGAATCTTCTTCGAGGATATATGTTTTTTTAGGATCAATCGGTTCGTTATCAGGTATTTTTGTTTCTGCTTTCCCTATCTTTTTGCCTACATGCAATGCCTGTTTCATGTAGCTGAATATGCCATTATTAGGGTTTTGCCTTTTTAGGGTCAGCAGCTTTTCTATTTTCTGAGGCAGTGCTATTTCTTGGTTGCCGATAGCATAGAAAAGGTCTTCTTTATTCGTTTTTTGATAGTAGTCCATCATTTTGTCGAGGATAGGCTGCGTAATCTCTATTGTTGAGCCTTCGGCGCTTTTGTAAAGCATTTCTTCGCCTTGCTTGGCGATGTCCCTTTTCAGTTTTCGCAGAGCATATTCTACCTTTGTACGGGCTTTGGCAGTAGTAACGATGCTCAGCCATTCCAGTTTTGGTATCTGCGATTTGGATGTAAGTATTTCTACCTGATCTCCGCTTTTTAGCTTTTCACTCAGTGGAACGAGCTTATGATTTACTTTGGCTCCGATGCAATGGTCTCCGATATCGGAGTGCAGATCATAAGCAAAGTCTAAAGCTGTGGCTCCCTGTGCCAGTGTCCTGATTTCACCTTTTGGGGTGAACACGAATATTTCTTGCGAAAAAAGATTAAGCTTTATTGTATCCAAAAAGTCCAGTGCGTTCGGGCTTGGGCTTTCCAGTATTTCCTGAATTGTTTTGAGCCACTTGTCTAGCTCGGTATCTTCTTCTATTTTGCCTTCTTTGTACTTCCAATGTGCCGCAAATCCTTTTTCGGCTACATCGTCCATGCGGCGGCTACGGATTTGTATTTCTACCCACTGCCCATCGGGTCCCATTACGGTGAGGTGCAGCGCCTGATAACCGTTCGCTTTGGGGCGGCTAACCCAATCTCGGATACGATCGGGGCGAAGCTTATAAATATCTGTTATGACGGAATATATATCCCAACATCGCTTTTTCTCGTCTACACCGAGTTCGTTTTCGAAAATGATGCGGACAGCGAAAATATCATATATCTCCTCGAATGGCACACCTTTGGCTTGCATCTTATTCCAGATAGAATACACTGATTTGTCTCGAGCCCTGATTTCATATTTAAATCCAAGCTCATTCAGTTTTTCTATAACCGGTTGTGCAAAATGCTCGTAGAGGTCTTTCCTGGAGAGGTGTGTTTCTTGAAGTTTGGATGATATTTCCTGATATATTTGTGGGTTTTCCCATTTGAAGCTGAGTTCTTCAAGTTCTGTTTTTATGGCAAATAGTCCTAAGCGATGGGCGAGGGGGGCATAAATAAACATGGTTTCTCCGGCTATCTTGTATTGCTTGGCCGGAGCCATAGACCCCAATGTGCGCATATTGTGCAAGCGGTCGGCTATCTTGACCAGAATAACACGAATATCGTCCGACATGGTAAGCAGCAGTTTCCTGAAATTCTCGGCCTGTGCCGAAACATTTTCACCAAACATGCCACTCGATATTTTTGTCAGCCCGTCTACAATCTGAGCTATTTTCTCACCAAAGAGAACTTTTATATCTTCTACTGTATATTCGGTATCTTCTACCACGTCGTGCAGCAAAGCCGCACAGATGGATGTAGAACCAAGCCCTATCTCGCCGCAAACAATGCGTGCGACGGCTATCGGGTGCATGATATATGGCTCTCCCGAACGGCGACGGGCTCCTTTGTGAGCCTCCTTTGCCAGAAGGAAAGCTTTGGTTATAATTTCTACCTTGCGCCTGTGGTTCGTCTTAAGATAATCATCGATCAGACCGTTAAATTCCGACTCGATGGCTAAATCATCATTCGTATGTGTATCCTCTTTACCCATAAATATTCAGTAAGGATACAAAAATAATAAATTCAACGATAATTAACAGCAAGAGTGTTGCAATAAAGTGGTTTTAACAATAATGTTTTATTTCCTTATTAGTTGCCGGCTGTAAGCGTTTCGTCCTTCGTTGGCTGTTGGGCTTTGATGTTAGACGCACCCTCGGTTCTGCTGTCGGGAAGAATGATCAATAATCGTTGTCCAACCTTTGCTACATTCGATGACAGCTTATTCCAAGTTATGATCTCTTTTTTTGTTACATTATAGCGTGAAGCTATCTGTGTAATGGTTTCTCCAATTCTTACTTTGTGGTATATAATTTTGGATTCACCTGCCGAGCGGGTTTCTTTAGCAGCAGAGTTGTCGTCCTCATCATCGTTGTCGTCTGAAGCTATGCGTACACGAGGAAGCTGAGATTCATCCCGTTCTGTTCCTACTTTTTTTAGGTAGGTGTCGAACAGTGATGCTGTAAAGGCTGTATCTATTTCTACTGTTGGCAATATCGGCTCACTCAGTTTGTTTTGCACAGCTACTTCTTCTTCTACCTCAATATATTTAGTTTTCTGAATCTTTAGTTGCTTACCGGCTATCAGGCTATTGCTTTTTATATTGTTCCATTTCTTTAGCTGAGCCACTGTTGTTCCGTTCTTCTTTGCTATCCCTGACCAAGTATCACCTCTGCGAACTTTGTAGTATGAAGTTATTGTCTTTGCTTCGGTTTTTTTAACGGTATTTACCGACTTATTGCTAGTGTTGTCCGAGCTTTGGGTATTGGATGCCAATACTGCTTCGCCTGATTGTTGTTCTGCTTTTTGCGGAACTTCACGATATATTTTCAGGCGTCTGCCTACTGTTAGTTTGTTAGAAGATAGGCTATTCCATTGTTTTATCTGATTGGATGTTACTCCGTATTTGCTTGCCAGCTTAGATAGTGTGTCTCCTCTTTTTACCCGATAGGTAATTGTTTTGGCGCTGGATGTACCTCCGCCAACTACGTCTAATCCTGCAACTTTGCGGTGCGGCATCAGCTCTTCAAACTTATGCGCGTATATTGTATCCTTGTTCTCGATAAATGCAGATACCTTTTGTATCGGCAGGTTCAATGCATATCCTTTGTATTCGCCGGGTATTATGTCGCTCTTAAACTGAGGGTTGAACTGACGCAGGTCGTCAACAGATACATTTATTATATCGGCAATTTGCTGGAAGTGTACATTTTTATTAATCATCAACGAGTCCATCGATGCCGGATTGCTGCATTCGATAGGGCAGATATTATGATCGTTGTAATAATTCATTATATATGTAGCAGCGATAAATGCAGGTACATATCCTCTGGTTTCGCGAGGCAGATAAGGGTAGATGGCCCAATAGTCGGTTTGGCCTCCACTGCGTCGTATGGCTTTGTTTACATTTCCGGGTCCGCAGTTGTATGCAGCGATAACAAGATTCCAGTCGCCATAGATAGAATATAAATCTTTGAGGTATTTGGCAGCAGCATTTGTCGACTTCATCGGGTCGCGGCGTTCGTCTACCAAACTGTTTATCTCCAGATCATACATCTTTCCGGTACTTGCCATGAATTGCCAAAGTCCTGTTGCTCCTACTCTTGAGCGGGCAATAGGATTGAGTGCCGATTCTATAACGGGCAGATATTTTAGTTCGAGAGGTAATCCTTCACGGTCGAGAGCTTCTTCAAATAGGGGGAAATAAAACTTTCCTTCACCCAGCATGTAGCTCACCTGATTTTTTCTACGTCCGGCATACATTTCTATGTAGCTTCTTACTACGGGGTTGAATACCAACTCCATCTTGGTGGGCAGGCTATACAAGCGGCGGATGTAAATCGAATCGTCAAAAACGATCGGCAGGTCGCTTAGCGATTTGCAATCGTCTCCATATTTAACATTCTTACTCCATGTAGACAGCAACTGGTCGTAATTTTGCTCCATGTCTGCAGGGAAAACAATCGAATTGTCTGTAATTGTGTCGCGTAATGCGAGAGATTTGCGATTACTTTGCCCGACGACTGCGAGTGAGCAGCCAATAAGAAATCCGGTAAATATAATTTTTCTCAGCATAAGTGTTTTTTTATGATACATAGCAAGGGATAGGAACCCTGCTTAGTTTAAAAATTTATAATACATTGAAGCCCGAAAGCGGCTTTCGAATAGGGTGTCGGTATCCAGATCATGGGTTCAATCCGCATGGATAGATCCGGAGACATATCAAAATCATATAATTGAGCATCGACATACGCGTCGATCATACATAGTGCATATACTCCAACCGAAGCAATAATAGCCAAGTCGCGATTTCTCCTGAAAAAGTCTTTCTGACGTTTAAATATCTCTATATACCGCTGCTTATTTGCTTGGATATCTTTATTGCTATAATAATTCAGATAGCTTGTTCCTGTTCCCAATACAAGGTCTTTATAAGCCTGCGAATACTCGTTGTACCGTGAGCCATTCCATGTTATGGCATAGGTAAGCCCTAATGCGCCTCCATAGATAATGGGGAGTTTCCAGTATTTGCGATTATAGATCTGCCCTGCTCCGGGAAAGATAGCCGAGTATAAGACTGCCTTTTTAGAGTCGGGCTTAAACTCTGGTTTGCCAATTGTAATTATAGAATCGGCTAATACCACTACAGGTTTTTCGCTTATCAGCGGAGATACGGTATCACTCTTGATAGCGTTTTCTTTTGCTTCCCGCCGTGCATTTTTGAGAATGGTAGAATCATTTGGAAGTGCCTCCTGAGCATTGCTACTCAGACAAAAGTTCCCTAAAACGCAACACAAACCAATTATTAACCCCTTCCTCATATAGATATTACGGAGAATACTTCGTTTTATTTTTTTAATTGGTCAAAAATAGCTATAATTTTTTCCAGATCTTCTTCCGACTTGAAAGGGATACTAATTTTTCCTTTTCCTTTTTCGTTGCAAGTCAGTTGAACCTTCGTAGAAAAGAATTTTGATAAGTGGTCTTTCAACAATTCAAATTCTTCGGGTGTCGCCTTTTTTATCCCCGCTTTTTTTACGGTTTCTACTGCTTTCTCTTCTTTAAGCAGGTCTTCAAGCTTTTCTCCCTTGCTGATAGCTCTTACGTATTCTTCTACTTTGCGTACCGACAGTCCTTCTTCAAGTATGAGTTCGTATACTTCGAGCTGAGCTGCAGGGTCTTCGAGTGTGACAAGTGTACGGGCGTGTGCCATATCTATCTTCTTGTCTCTGATGCCCATTTGTATTTCAGCCGGAAGCTTCAACAAGCGCAGGTAGTTGGCTATTGTTGTCCTTTTCTTTCCCACACGTTCGCTCAGTCGTTCCTGTGTAAGATCATATGTTTCTATCAGATTCTGATATGCCAAAGCTATTTCTATCGAGTTGAGGTCTTCACGCTGGATATTTTCCACAAGGGCCATCTCCATCACATTTTCGTCCTCTGCTGTTTTTATGTATGCAGGGATTGTAGTCAGGGAGGCCATGAGTGAAGCTCTGTAGCGACGCTCTCCGGCTATGATCTGATATGAATCTTCGTTTATTTTTCGTAAAGTAATTGGCTGTATAACACCTATCTGCCGAATAGAAGATGCAAGCTCTTGTAATGCTTCGTCATCAAAAATACGTCTTGGCTGATCGGGATTAGCCTGTATTTTCGACAATTCTATTTCGTTGATAGAGGAAGAGCCTTCGGTCTTTACTTCGTCAATGGCAATCAGTGCATCGAGTCCTCTTCCTAAAACCATTTTTTTAGCCATAATTGTTAGTTATATATTCTACAGAAAAACAAAGTTAAGAATTTTTCTCAATAAGCTCTTGCGCCAGCTGCATATGATTGATCGCTCCTTTGGATGCTGCATCATATACCAATACCGGCTGAGCGAAACTTTGCGATTCGCTGAGCTTGATATTCCGCTGAATAACGGTAGTAAATACCAAGTCTTGGAAGTGGTTTTTCACCTCTTCATATATTTGGTTTGCCAAACGTAAACGGGCATCGTACATCGTGAGAAGGAATCCTTCTATTTCTAATGCCGGGTTTAGCTTGTTCTTTATTATCTTTATTGTATTCAGTAATTTGCTGATTCCTTCGAGGGCGAAATATTCGCACTGCACGGGTATGATGATAGAGTCTGCCGCTGTAAGCGCATTTACTGTAATCAGCCCCAATGACGGAGAGCAGTCGATGAGTATAAAATCATAATCGGCCTTCATGGGAACTAACACTGCTGCCAGTTGTTTTTCCCTGTTTTCTATGTTCAGCATTTCCAATTCGGCTCCTACCAGATTGATGTGCGAAGGCAATACATCAAGGCGTTCTATGTCGGTCTTTACGATTGCATCTTTGGGCAATGCTGTACCGATAAGGCATTCATAGATCGTTTTGTTTACTTTCTTTATGTCTACCCCAAGTCCGGAAGATGCATTTGCTTGAGGGTCGGCGTCTACTACCAGTACCTTTTTTTCGAGTGCTGCCAACGATGCCGCCAAGTTGATTGTGGTGGTGGTTTTTCCTACGCCACCCTTTTGATTAGCTAATGCTATAATTTTACCCATAGAGAAAGTTAATAATAAAATTTCCGACGACAAATTAAATAAATAAAAATAGGATTTAGAAGTTAAATATGTGTAACAAGATATTTTTTGTTGAAAAGTCAGGCAGATTGTTAATAAAAGCCGAGCGCATTTATCTGCTTGTACACCAAAAGCTATGAATTAACAGCCAATAGTTTTTCCACGCTTTTCAGCCATCCCTGATAGTCGAATCGGGCGACAGCCTTGTCGAGGTCTGCACTGTATTTGACGGATAGGTTAGGGTTGTCCAAAACCATCTTCATGCCCTGATAAACCCCTTCGGTACTATTGTCTACAAGGATGCCGTATTTGCCTCCGTCTACAATGTCGCCGGGGCCTCCGCAGTTGGTTGTTATCACAGGTGTTTTTAGTGCCATCGATTCGAGTAAGGCGAGTGAAAAGCTTTCTCTCTCGGATACGCATAGCGACCACTTGCATTGTAATATATAAGGAAAAGGATTATCGATACGTCCTTTCAGCGTGATTGTGTCCTGCAGGTGTGATATTGTAATGGAATCTTGCATCGATTGGCTATCCATGCCTTCGCCTATTATATATATATGGAAATCGTATCCTTCATCTTTTAACCTTCTTGCTGCACTAATCAGCCTGTCGGTACGTTTTTCGGGAGAAGTGCGGGTCAGTAATATGAAGTTAGTTTGTCCTTGAGGCAGGGCTTCTATCGTTTGTTTCGATTTTTCTATCGCTTTTGTAAGGTCTATAGCGTTGTATAATACCCGTATGTCCTGATTGGGACTTGTTCCGTTGTGCAATACCGAGAGATATGCGTTTTTGGCTGCATCCGATACGCATATTATTTTATCGAAATGGTTGTATGAAGATTGCACGACCTTTAATTGCTTCTTGTTGAGCCATGCCGAGAATTTATCTCGCAAAGAATCTGTTTCGTATATCCGTTTATATAAAATATTGTGTATCCATAAAATTTTGGATAAATGCATCTTGCTGAATATACGAGCAAAGAATGTTTCTTTGAAACAAACGATCTGATCATAGTCAGATTCTTTTATGCCTTTCCATTTGGCAAACAAGTGGGGAAAGAATACCATAAAATTCTCTCCCAACTTTCTTTTCAGGTGTGCTGTATTCTCTTTGTATATATACTTTATAGTAATGGATTGTGATATTTCTTCGATCGAAATATTCTTGTCCGAAGGCATTGGCAAAAGAAGCGTAATCATACACTCTTTCCCTGCCAGATGATTGAGCAGGCTCACCAATATCTTTTCGGTTCCGCCTGTCTCCATGCCATCGTTGAAGAATAAAATACGTTTCATCTAAGAAATTATTTTAGCTACAGCTTCTACCCAATGCGGCTCACTGTTGAGGCAAGGGATATATGTAAAGTCTGTACCTCCTTGTTTAAGGAACAGTTCTTTTGTCCTTATATCTATATCGTATAATGTCTCCAGATTGTCGGCAGCAAAGCCCGGAGCAACCACCAGCAATTTCTTCTGACCTTCTTCTGCCAGTTCTTTTACTATTTCATCCAAGTCGGGGCCCAGCCATTTCTTGCCCATCGCCGAGTGGTAGGTTTGGCGGGGTTTCTTCGTGTCGATACCAAGTTCCTTAATCACAAGCCTCACCGTTTCTTTGGTTTGATATACGTAGTCGAATTCTTTTCCTTTCTTCCAACCTTCTTCTACATGGTCGAGTGGCAGGCTGTGGAAACTGAAAATAATTTTGTCGTATTCTTTTTCGATATATGGTCGTATACTTTCGGCTAAAGCAGAAATATAGGCAGGATGATTGAAGTATGGCTCTATAAATTTTAGTCTGAAAGGGTACGGACGTTTAAAAAACTCTTTGCCAACCTGATCTACCGCTGTCTTGTACGATGATTCTGCATACTGAGGAAACAGTGGGAACACAACCACCTCGTGCAATCGGTTATTCTTGTTCATCAGGTAATCGAGTGCGGCAGTCGTATCGGGCTGTCCGTATCTCATGGCCGGTTCGGTGGGGAGGCCTGTGAGCTCTTCCAGCTTTTCGGACAATTGTTTTGCCTGATGTATCAATGGCGAGTCGTCGAGCGAATTGTCCCAGATCAGTTCGTAATGCGCTGTAGAGCTGAACTGACGGAGCGGAATAATAATTCCGTTGACCAAGATAGGTCGAAACCAATCGGGAACGGTCATCACATAGGGGTCTGAAAGCATCGATCGGATAAAGAATTTTACATCTTTTCGTTCACATGTCTTCGGACTGCCTGTATTTACAATCAATACTCCTCTCATTTTTCTTCTAAAAAAGACACCATACACTCCCGGAAAGGAAAATATGGTGTCGCGTTATTATATAAATATCTTATAAACTAACTATACATATGTTTCCAAAAGTAGGACATTGCCTTCGGGGCTGATGCTTACGCTTTGTGTGTCGGCAGGGATAAGGATTGTTTCGCCTTGCTTCACACTCAGGTCGTTGCCTTTATTGTCTCGTATATTGCAAGCACCTCCCATACAAATATAAGCAACAAATGAGTCATTGTTACTATAGTCTCTTGTAATATCTTTGGTAAGCTCAAGCAGATTGGTTGTGAAGTACCTGCACGATTCCAGTTCTACCGGTTGATTTTCCTTGCGGGTATATGCTGTTTGGTAGCTGTCGTACAATTTATAATCGATAGCATCTTTTGCCAATTCGGTATGCAGCTCGCGTCCGTTACCGTTGGCATCTTTACGGTTGTAGTCGTAGATGCGGTATGTGATGTTCGATGTTTGTTGTATTTCGGCGATGAATGTTCCCGCACCGATTGCATGAACACGTCCGGCAGGCAAGAAGAATACATCTCCTTTTTTAACGTCATGTTTTGCAAGGTAATCTACAAATGTATTGTCCTCAATGCTTTTTACATATCCATCGGGAGTTATTTCTTTTTCGAATCCCGAATACAGGAATGCGCCCGGAGCAGCATTGATAACATACCACATTTCGGTTTTCCCGAAAGAGTTGTGTCTTTTCTTTGCCAACTCATCGTCAGGGTGTACCTGTATCGACAGATTGTCTCGTGCATCTATAAACTTGATAAGCAAAGGAAATGTAGTGCCGAACGTTTCAAAATTCTTCTTTCCGAGCAATTGCTCTTTGTATGTAGAAATAATTTCGTCGAGGCTTTTGTTTTCCAACGCACCGTTGGCCACTACCGAAACGTTACCTTCCACACTTGATATTTCCCAGCTTTCGCCGATCCCTGCCTGAAGCGGGCTTACGTTTTTAAACTTACATATTTCGTCTCCTCCCCAGATAATGGATTTGAGGATAGGTTTAAATTTTAATGGGTATAAGCTCATTTGGTTGAAAATTTATTTTTGTGATTACACTGAATATCCGTGATTGCGATTAATCTATTCTCGTGATTTCCGAACAGTAAGCTTACATTTATTATAGGCTTTTCAAGAAATCAGAACAAAAATAGTCAATCTTTTTATTATTATCCGTTATTATTTAATTTACCTAAATAAGTGTAATCTTTATTTATAAAAATTTAATATATTCGTAGAAACTTACTAAGCACACACACTTACAATTACACGATAATAGAGTACACTATGAATTTTATTTTTGGAACAAGGGGGACGTCTGCTTCTCCTATTCACACAGGACAGTCATGCCCTGCATGTGGTAAGGAAGATTCTATTCTGATGATGCCATATCAGCGTTATTTTCATCTGCTTCGGATTCCTTTATTTCCGACAACTAAACACTTCACTCCTGTTTGTTGTTCATGCGAAACATCGTTTACTATTCAACAATTTCCTGTGACGGACGAAATTCGCAAGCGGTTCAGAACCCCTCGGTGGATATTTATTATACCATCTGTGCTCGCACTACTAGTTATCTTTATCCTTGTGTGGGTTGTCTTAAACGCTATATCCGGCGAAGTGGATATAAAAGACAAGGTAGAGAGTCCACAGGTGGGAGATGTTTACTATGTGAGGTACGACAAAAATGAATATAGTCTGATGAAGGTTGCATCATTTACGGTCGATTCTATTTATTTTTATTTATCTCCCGGTAGAACTGAAGAGAGAGGGTTGGATATGATGCCCGGAGTTGATGTTTACGATACAATCCTTAAGAAGGGTTTTTCGAAGGATGAACTGAAATGTAATTCGGTGAAAGGTGTGGAAATTTTGAAGATTGAAAGATAAGAATTGCCTAAAAGGTAGAGGGGATTCGACCTTTTAGGCAACTTCTTTTATCTAAGAGCTAGTCTATTTTTCTCAGTACAAAAGCCGTACGTGCAGGTATGTATAACTTGAGCCAGCCTTTTCCGTCTTTGTGGTACAGCTCGTCGTGTATCGTAAAATGTTCTACACTGTCGTCGGTCAGACCATTACCTCCAAAAGCCAGCGAATCGGTATCCAACACCACCTGATATTTTCCTTCGGGAGCAAGGAAGCCATAGTCGTAGAACGATTGGTTTGGGTTGAAGCTGAAAATAAATATAAGATTGCCACGCATGTAGGCGAGAATCTGATCTTCGTCCTTGTCCCACAGCCTTATAATAGGTGTTTGCTCAAATTTCTTTTCCGATTTTAGAAGCGAAAGCATGGCCTTGTCAAAGTCGCCCAAATAATGATAGCGCAGGTCTTTGTTGTCGGCCAGCCACCATTGTCGGCGGGCATACTTGTGCGACCACCCGTTGCCCTCACGAGGGAAGTCTACCCATTCGGGATGTCCGAATTCGTTACCCATAAAGTTGAGGTAGCCACCATTGATTGTTGAGGCAGTTGCAAGACGTATCATTTTGTGCAGGGCTATTCCTCTGTCGGTGGCATACGAACTGCCGTAATGCTTCGACATATACCAATACATATCAGAGTCTATAAGCCTGAATATTATTGTTTTGTCGCCTACCAATGCTTGGTCGTGGCTCTCGGCGTAAGAGATTGTTTTCTCTTCCTCACGGCGATTTGTCAGTTCCCAGAATATGCTTGTAGGATGCCAGTCTTCGTCTTTTCGCTCTTTGATGATTTTTATCCAGTAGTCGGGTATGTTCATCGCCATGCGGTAATCGAATCCGTATCCGCCGTCTTTTATCTTCGTTGCCAGTCCCGGCATGCCGCTTACTTCTTCTGCTATGGTAATGGCATTAGGGCGTACTTCGTGAATCAGCTTGTTTGCCAATGTAAGGTAGCAAATGGCATCGTCGTCTTCGTTACCGTTATAGTAGTCCTCATAGCCGCTAAAGTTATCTCCCAGTCCGTGCGAGTAATAAAGCATAGAGGTGACACCATCGAAACGGAATCCGTCGAAGTTGTATTCCTCGAGCCAAAACTTACAATTGGAAAGCAGGAAGTGTATGACCTGACTTTTTCCATAGTCGAAAATCAACGAATCCCAAGCCGGATGCTCACGCCTGCTGCCTCCATGAAAATATTGGGTATAAGAACCATCGAATCGTCCCAGTCCTTCTTTTTCATTTTTTACGGCATGCGAGTGTACGATATCCATAATCACAGCTATACCCATCGCATGGGCATCGTCTATCAGGTGCTTTAACTCGTCGGGTGTGCCAAAGCGTGAAGATGCCGCAAAAAAGCTGGAGACGTGATATCCGAACGACCCGTAATACGGATGCTCCTGTATAGCCATTATCTGGATGGCATTGTAGCCGTCTTCTTTGATACGGGGAAGCACATTAATTCTGAACTCTTCGTATGTACCCACTCTTTCGTCTTCTACAGCCATCCCTATATGGCATTCGTAAATCAAAAGGGGATTCGTGTTGGGCTTAAATTTCTTTGTGCGAAACTCATAAGGCAGCAACGGGTCCCACACCTGTGCGCTGAATATATGAGTATGATGGTCTTGTACTACTCTGGTTGTCCATGCGGGGATACGTTCGCCCTCGCCACCATTCCAACATACAATAAGTTTGTACAGGTCGTGGTGTTTTATCTTGTCCAGAGGCAGTTCTATTTGCCACTCACCGTTACCGTTTGGTTGCAGTCTGAATTCTTCAGTTTTTTGCCAGCCGTTGAAATCGCCTATCATATAGATAGCGGTTGCATTCGGGGCCCATTCTCTGAATATCCACGACTTTTCTGTTTTGTGAAGCCCAAAATACAGGTGTCCTGAGGCAAATTCAGAAAGAGTGATCTTTCCGTTGCAGGTAAGGTCGGCCTCTCTTTTCTGAATGTATTCGTAACGGCCTTCTATCGCTGCTGCATAAGGTTCTAACCAAGGGTCGTTTTTAATGAGTTTAAGCATGTCTGTCAATTGTTAATTACAGTTCGTCTCCCAAAGCGGGGTCGGAACTTATATTTTTATTTTTACCACTACTTTTCTTACCTGTCCTTCGTCTATGCAAGGGGCATGCCCATCTTCGGGGAAGAATATAAGAAAGTTGCCGGGTAAGACTGTTATCTGTGTTTCAGTTTTGTCGTCAAAGAACTGAATGTCTTTTTCTTCATCAAAGTTGTCAATAGGATGCGTCAGGTCTTGGCGAGCTTTCCACCCGAAGGTTTCAGGTCTGCTTATTGGCAGTTGTATATCTATATATTTGTTGTGTGCCTCCGGTTTTGCATTCTCGGCAGCTCTCAGGTCGCTGTCGCTTACCATTACAAAAAGGTCTTTGCCTTTCAGTTCTGTCTTAGTCGGTTCGGCTTTTGAGAAATCAATCGATTTCAGATAGTCGAATGCCTCTTTAAACAGCGGGTGTAGTTGTTCGTATTTTCCTGAGTTTTCTAATTTGTCTAGTATCATATTTATTTCTTGTTTTACTCCTGTTCGGGTACTCCTATATTGTCTATCATATCTTCTACACTTTCGTTGCCTTCGCCTTTGGGATTAAGCCCATATTCATTTTCGCCATAATCACTTCCTGCAAAAAGCATCCAAAAACCATAAAAAGGAATGAGCTGATAGAATCCGCTATTACCCCTGTCGTGACATCTTTTTGCTCCTTGTGTAATCAAAAACCAATAGGCAGGTATTAAAAATAAAAAAAGAAATGCTGCGCTTTCTTCCAATCGGCCGGATAACTCCATTATGAGAGCGATAGTAAAATAATATGCTAGGTAAATAAGATAACTAAGCCCATATTCTAGCCTGCGGATACGGCCTTTTGCAGAAAAGGGATTTTTAAACATGCGTTGTTTGTCTTCCATATTTTGTAATGCTTTTTATTGCTTATATTCCTGAGGTGTTACGATTGTAGAAAATATATACTTCCCATTTTGGTCGTTGTATATATACTTTACGGTAATATCATTGTCCCTGAATATTTTTAAGTCGGGATTTGTTTTCAATACCTCCAAAAGCTGCGGCTTCAATTGTGTTTTGAAAGTGGTGGTATCACTTATCACCACTTGTAGTATGGTAAGATGATACTCAAAATTACTACTGCCTACAGCAACGCATTTATCTAGGCGAGTCCACTGATCCAATGTCTTAGGGCAATCTTTATTTGTCTCGGCTGCTATTGCCTGCAACTTGCTTTCGATACTGCCTGCACACCGGGTGAATGAAAAAATGCTAATTAGCAGAAATGTGCAAATGAGGTTTCGGCTACTTAGAAGTTTGTTCATGGATTCTTAAATTTTATAAACCATACAAGTTTAAGAAAATTAATCGGATTATCTGTTAATTCCGCTGTTTTTTATTGTGGAAGCCGATTAAATGTTTCTCCTTAACGTTATTTTTACTTACTTTTGTCATAAAATCTAATCATTCACACGATTAACTTATTTGTATGAAGAAAATCTTATTTATTCTTAGTATTCTAATTATGGTTTATTCTTGTAACACTACAAGCAATAAGGATGGGAAAGATAATCCTTTCTTTTCCGAATTCGACACTCCGGAAGGGGTTCCTCCTTTTGATAAAATAAAAGCAGAACATTTTATGCCTGCTTTCGAAGAAGCAATGAAGCGTCATAATGCCGAGATTGATTCTATCATCAATAACCCCGAAGCACCTACTGTCCAAAATACAGTAGTGGCTTTGGACGAGTCGGGCCGGATGCTTGATCGGGTAGGTTCTGTATTTTCTGTAATGACGGGTACAATGTCCGATTCTGTGTATCAGAACATAGAAAAAGAGATTACGCCTTTACGTACCGAGCACTATGATAATATCAACTTCAACGAAAAGCTTTTTGCACGTATCAAAACCGTGTACGACGATAGCCTGCAAGTAAAGAACCTGACAACAGAGCAAAAGATGTTGTTGGATAAAACATACAAAGGCTTTGTCCGTTCGGGTATCTTGCTCGATGGTTCGAAGCAAAAACGCTTGCGTGAAATCAATAAAGAGCTGAGCAACGCATCCCTAAGTTTTAATCAAAACCTGTTGAAAGAGACAGATAGCTACCAATTGGTAATTGATAAAAAAGAAGACCTGTCGGGCTTGCCTGAAGATGTGATTGCCGCTGCTGCTAAAACAGCCAAAGACAAAGGGCTGGAAGGCAAATGGGTGTTTGGTCTGAGTAAACCAAGCTGGGAACCGTTTTTGCAATATGCCGACAATCGTGCGCTTCGCGAAAAACTATATAAGGCGATGTATATGCGTTGCGACAACGGAAATGAATTCGACAACAAAGAAAACATCAAGAAGATAGTTAGCTTAAGACTCGAAAAAGCAAATATGCTTGGCTATAAATCGCATGCCGACTATGTGCTCGAAGAAACAATGGCGAAGACTCCTGATAATGTGATGGGGCTGCTAAACAATATATGGAAGTATGCTTTGCCGCAAGCTCAAAAAGAGGCTGCCGAACTTCAGGCTATTGCCAAGAAAGAAGGACATGATATCAAAATAGAATCGTGGGACTGGTGGTACTATGCCGAAAAGCTGCGTAAAGAAAAATACGCATTGGATGAAGAGGCATTGAAACCTTACTTCAAAGCGGATAATGTGCGTGAAGGTGTATTTGCTGTGGCAAACAAACTATATGGCATTACATTCAAGCCGAAAACAGATATACCTGTATATCAGCAAGACGTAAAAGCATACGAGGTAAGTGATGCTGACGGTTCATTTATCGGAATCATTTATTTCGACGATTTTGCTCGCCAGGGCAAGCGTCCGGGAGCATGGATGAGCAGCTTCCGCAAACAGGAAGTATATAAAGGTGAGTTTGTTTATCCATTGATTTACAATGTAGGTAACTACAATCCTCCAACAGATGGCAAGCCTGCACTGTTGACACTCGATCAGGTGGAAACGATGTTCCACGAATTCGGACACGGATTGCACGGATTGTTATCTAAATGTACTTACAACGGCGTGTCGGGTACATCGGTTGTTCGCGACTTTGTAGAGCTGCCTTCTCAGATCATGGAGCACTGGGCATTTGAGCCGGAAGTGTTGAAGATGTATGCAAAGCATTATGAAACAGGTGAAACTATTCCTGCCGAGCTGATACAGAAGATTCAGAATGCGGGTTACTTCAATCAGGGATTTGCTACCACTGAACTTGTGGCTGCAGCAATTCTGGATATGAAATGGCATACGCTGACCGCTTCTTCTCCAAACTTTGACCCAAAACATGGCGAAGGTCTTGAAAAACTGAACGTAGATAAATTTGAAGCAGATGCAATGAAAGAAATCGGCTTGATCTCCGAAATAATACCTCGATACAGAAGCACGTATTTCCAACATGTATTCAGCGGAGGCTATTCTTCGGGATATTACAGCTACTTGTGGTCTGAAGTTTTGGACTCTGACGCATTCCAGGCTTTTGTAGAAAAAGGAAATATTTTTGATCAGGAAACTGCAAAATCGTTCCGTGAAAACGTATTGTCGAAAGGCGGATCGGAAGAGCCAATGGTATTGTACAAAAAGTTCAGAGGCGCAGAACCTAATCCGATTTATCTGTTGAAGAACAGGGGATTTGTAAAGTAATAAGTTCTAAGTTGTTTGTTAACTGATAACTGTTGGCTGATAAATGTAATTTATTATCTTTGCAACTCGAAAAAAATAATAACAATAAAATACAATCAATGGCAACTACTGCAGATATAAGAAACGGTATGTGCATCGATATCGATGGACAATATTATGTAATAATCGAATTCCTTCATGTGAAACCGGGTAAAGGTGCCGCATTTGTACGTACAAAAATGAGAAGTGTAACTACCGGACGTGTTCTTGAAAGAACATTTAATGCCGGAGTGAAACTGGATGAAGTGCGTATCGAAAGACGTCCGTATCAATTCCTTTATCAGGACGATATGGGGTATAACTTTATGAATACCGAAACTTTCGAACAAATATCTCTTGCCGGGGATATGATAGCCGGAGTGGCTTTTCTTAAAGAAGGAGATATGGTAGAAGTACAGGTTCATGCCGAAACAGAAACTGTATTAACAGCCGAAATGCCTCAGAACGTTGTGCTTTTGGTAACTTATACCGAACCCGGACTGAAAGGTGATACTGCAACCAATACGTTAAAGCCGGCTACTGTAGAAACAGGGGCTGAGGTGCGTGTTCCGCTCTTTATTAACGAAGGAGACAAAATTAAAATTAATACGGCCGACGGCTCGTATGTAGAAAGAGTAAAAGCATAGTAATTATTACTTTTATAGAGGATAAGGTCAGTTTTCAAAACTGACCTTATTTTTTTTATGAAAAATATTTTATATTCAAATTTTATGTATATTTTTGAAGTTGAATGGATCTAGGAGACAAATAACCTACATGAAACTTAATACGAAACTAAACATTAAGGATTGGGCTGAAGAAGACCGACCCCGCGAAAAGATGTTGTTAAAAGGGGTATCGGCACTTTCTGATGCTGAATTGCTAGGTATACTGATCGGTTCGGGCAATAAAAGCGAAACAGCGGTTGAGCTGTCCCAACGGATTTTACATAGCGTTTCTAATAACCTGAACACTCTGGGTAAATTGGAAATAAAAGACCTTATAAAGGATTTTAAAGGAATAGGAGAAGCGAAAGCAATAACAATAGTGGCGGCACTGGAATTGGGAAAAAGAAGGAAATTGTCTGAAGCCCTTGTCAGTCCGCAAATTACGTCCAGTAAAGATGTGTATGATATATTTCATCCGATATTAGCAGACCTAAAGCATGAAGAAGTATGGGTTTTGTTCCTTAACCGGGCTAATAAAGTGGTGAAAAATATACAGATAAGTAAAGGTGGTTTGACCGCAACAGTAGTGGATATCCGTCTGATAATGAAAGAAGGTATCCAATCCTTAGCCTCGGCTATGGTACTGTGTCATAATCATCCCTCGGGAAACACTCAACCGAGCGACGATGATGATCAGATTACAAAGCGGCTCAAAGAAGCAGGACATATTATGGATATCCGCCTGCTCGATCATATTATTGTTTGTGACAACTCATACTACAGCTATATGGACACTGGGAGAATATAGAAGAGCAAAATAAGTATAAAGATGAAAACCGCTATTACACAAAACTCAATTGTAGAGGAAAGTTGGCCTCGTATAGAGAGCTATTTATTGAAACGAGGCGTGAAACCTGATGCAGTATTACTACCCGGGGCAACGCAAGAACAGATAGGCTGGGCCGAGTCTGTGCTTGGTGTAAAGTTACCCATCGATTTTCTAGAATTTTATAAAATACATAACGGACAGATACCCAATGCGTATGGTATCGTCAACGGAGAAGAGTTGATGAGTCTTGAACGTATTGTAGAAGAATGGGTTATTTGGCAACGTCTGGCTACTACCGGAGCTTTTGATGATGCGATGGCAAATGCAGACGATGGCGTACAAGAAGTGTGGCATAGTCGCTCGTGGATACCTTTTACCGACGACGGTTTAGGCAATCACTTGTGTTTAGATATGGCTCCAGCAAACAGGGGATCGCGGGGTCAGATAATTCGTATATGGCACGACGATACCGGTCGATTCAGGCAAGCACCATCTTTTGGCTCTTGGGTTGCTAATTTTGCATACGACTTGAACCGGGCGATGTTCGTATAATCATCTTTTTTCATTATTTTTGTACCTCTAACAGAGGGTGATTGTAAACATTATATGCCAAAGAATGTTTATAACTCACATACAAAAAATGAATTATGAGTGATTTATTACAATTAGAAAGCAAAATAGTAAACATGTTGAAGACTGTTTACGACCCGGAAATACCAGTCAACGTTTACGATCTCGGACTAATCTACGAAGTGGACATAGACGATGATAAAAATGTAACCATCACAATGACACTGACAGCTCCAAACTGTCCGGCAGCCGATTTTATACTCGAAGATGTAAGATATAAAGTGCAGTCGGTTGCGGGAGTCAATAATGTGATCGTAGATCTTACTTTCGAGCCCGAGTGGAACAAAGATATGCTTAGCGAAGAGGCAAAACTTGAGTTAGGATTTTTATAAAACACAGGCGGTGGGAAAGAAAGTTTATTTTTTATCCGATGCCCATTTGGGTTCTGCTTTTCATAAGAAAAGACTGGATAAGCAACAGATGATGACATTGCCATCTGTAAAAATCAAAGAAAGTTATTTCCCACAACATGAGGTGGAGCGCAAGCTGTGTCGTTGGCTTGACATGGTAAAGCAAGATGCACAGGCAGTTTATCTGCTGGGTGATATTTTCGACTACTGGTTCGAGTACCGGAATGTGGTTCCACGCGGATTTGTCCGTTTCTTGGGCAAAGTAGCCGAGCTTACAGACATGGGGATAGAGGTGCATTTCTTTATCGGCAATCACGATATATGGGTGACCGACTATCTACAGAAAGAGTGTGGTATGATTGTTCATGTTCAGCCTTTGGTAAAAGAAATATTCGGCAAAAAATTTTTTCTGGCACATGGAGATGGCTTAGGAGATGATTCCGCATCATTTAAAATTCTACGTTCTATTTTCCATAGCAAAATATGCAGAAAAGCTTATGCTGCTATTCATCCCCGTTGGACGGTAGGCTTTGCGCAATGGTGGTCGAACCACAACCGCGAGAACGACGAGATGCCTGACTATTTTGGTGAAGATAAAGAGCACTTGGTGGTTTATGCCAAGAATCATTTGAAATTGGCTCCGAATATCAACTTCTTCATCTTCGGACATCGGCATATAATGCTCGATCTGATGATCTCTGCTACAGGCAGGGTCGTGATATTGGGCGATTGGATTAAGTTTTTCTCTTATGGTGTATACGATGGAGAAAACTTTTCGTTAGAGCTGTTTGAAGAATAAACGGTTAAGCAATAGATACAAAAAAAGGGAGAATAACGATTCTCCCTTTTTTATTATTTATTGTCCCGTCCTAAAATAGGT